>JAADGH010000197.1 GCA_013152475.1 Planctomycetota bacterium | reverse complement strand
AAGTCGCCCGGCTTCATGCCCGGATCGAAGGCGAGCTTCGGCTGCATGTGCTTGAGGTTGGCATGGATGAACGCGGCCGTGCTGACGAAACGGCCGTCGTCACGGTTGCTGGTGAACCGGGGATTCTCCGTCATGGCACTTTTCCTCTGCATCAGGTTCCTTTGGCATTTCTTTGACCTGGCGAACGCGCCGTACGCCGAGGAAGCGGGTCAGGAGGGCAAGCAGGATCAGCGCGCCGCCGACGATCGTGCTCGGGTGCGGCGTCTCCCCGATGAAGAGCCAGACCCAGACGGGATTGAGGACCGGCTCGACGAGGGTAAGCAGCGCGGCGTCCGTGGTGGGGACGGTCTTCAGCCCCCAGATGAACAGGACGTACGGGATGCCGAGCTGGAACGTGCCCATGACAGCAACGATAAGCAATGCCGGAAACGAGATCTGAAACCTGCCCCACGCAAAGGGGAGGATCAGCGCCGCGGCCATGAGATTGTGGAAGCTCGACATGGCGATGGGGTGGCCGTCGCGCATGGATCGCTGGAGCAGCGTGAACGCCGCGAAGGCGAAGGCGCTCATGAACCCGTAGGCGACGCCCTCGCGCTGGCCCGGCGTCCAGGAGCAGATGAGGATCGTGGCGATGCCGCTCATGCCGATGACGAGAGCGAGGAGGGTCCGCCGGCCGAGGGGCTCGGAGAAGATGAGGACCGCACCCACGGCCACAAACAGCGGGTAGGCATACTGGAGGAAGATCGCGTTCGCGGCGGTCGTGCCCGACGTGGAGACGACAAACCCGAAGACGACGAGCGTGTAGGAGATGCCCGCTCCCACGACCCGCCATCGCGGGGCGTGCTTGAGACGCGGCAGCGCCCACGAGAGGACCAGCCCGGCCACGGTGCTGCGCAGGCACGCCACGGCCCTCGGATCGACGCCGTAGGTCTGCGTGAGGGTCTTGACGAGAATCCCGCCGAAGCTCCACATGACGGCGCTCGCCAGGATGAGAAGGTATCCGGTCTTGCTGGGGGACATCAAGGTGCCTTGATTTGTTCGCATTCGAAGGGAACACGGTAGCACCAGGGAAAACTCATGTCAAGGGACCGTGCCCGTCCGCAGCGGTTCCGGCATTTTCCTTGACCGTTCCCCGGCAGAAAGGTAAGTATATTCTATGGTAGGAGCGCCGTGTCGCCGCACGGCACAGCCAACGAGCACGAAAAGGAGAAGGCATGAGGAGTGGATTCTCACGTCGCGAGTTCCTGCGCACGATACCCGCCACGCTTGCAGCGGCGTCTACGTTGACGGCCCAGGAGAGCAAACCCCGCCGTGTGCGGAAGGGCGAGATGGTCTATCGCCGCCTCGGGCGGACGGACCTGATGGTGTCCGAAATCAGCCTCGGCGGGAGTCCCGCCCCGAACGAGATGATCTTCGGCCGGGCGATTGCGCGCGGCGTCAACTATGCGGACACCTCGGAGACCTACGAGAAGGGCAACTCCGAGCGAAAAATCGGCAAGATGATAAAGGGCCGGCGCGACAAGTTCTACGTCGCGACCAAGTGCCACCCGCGACGGCTGAAACCGCCGACCCCGGCGGGCATCATCGGCATGGCCGAGGCCAGCCTGAAGCGCCTCGATAGCGACTACATCGACATCTACATGGTCCACGGCGCCAGCAAGCCGGAGCACCTGACCCATGAAGCGGTCCTCGGCGCCTTCGACAAACTGAAGAAAGACGGCAAGATCCGCTTCACCGGCGCGTCGCTGCACGGCCCCCTCGCCAACATGGCGAAGCTCCTGGTGGAGTGCGGTCGCTACGACGTGATGAACATCCCCTACAATATGTACAGTCGTGTGAAGGTCAAGAAGGGCGAAAAGTACGACGACTACCTCCAGCGCTCCGACATCGAAGGCGTCCTCGCCCTGGCGAAGGCAAAGGACATCGGCGTCGTGGCCATGAAGTCCATGGCCGGTGGAAACTTCCAGAAGCTCGACAAATACCTCACCGGCGGCACGACGGTGCCGCAGGCAAAGCTCAAATGGATCCTGGAGAACGACGCCGTCGGCACGATTGTCTCCGAACTGCTCAACGCGGATATTCTAAAAGAGAACCTTGCCGTCGTTGGCACGGGCCTGACCCGGCGCGAGCGGCAGGCGCTCTATCGCTATGCCGAAGCCACCTCATCCGTCCACTGCCGGATGTGCGGGACGTGCCAGGAGGTCTGCCCCAACGGCATCGCCACGACGGACATCCAGCGATACCTCGCCTACCACGACGGCTACGGCAAGCGGACATTGGCCCGGCGATCCTACGCCGCGCTCTCGCGCAGCGCCAAGGCATTGCGGTGTCAGAACTGCGGCGCATGTGAGCAGGCATGCCCGTACGGGGTATCCATTCGACAGCGGCTCCGGCGGGCCGAACGCATTCTTGCGTAGGGCGGAAGGCTCTGTCGCCGGTCTGCTGATACCCGCCGCCTCGGCGGTTTCACTCCAGCGATAGCCCTTGGACAACATGCCGGTGATCCGCCTGCCGTTCGACTTGGCCAAGGGTCTTGCCCTCCCCACCGTAAAAAGTGTCTACATGTCTACACTGCTGTCCGGTTATAAATCGAAGAGAGCCAATGGGTTAATAGAATATACCGTCCCCGATTTTCCGATTTTCCAATGGCCTGAGCTATCGCCTAATGGAACTCAATGCTTATCGTCGCGATGTCGTCGTTCTGTTCAGCGTTCCCGGTGAACTGGGTCAGCTCCTCAAAGACAGCTCGGTCCAACTCGCCGGCGGAGGCCTGTGCGTTCGCGCGCACGATCTCCATGAGCCGCTCATATCCGAAGGAGTCTCCCTTTGAGTCGAGCGCGTCCACCAGCCCATCGGTGGCCAGGAGCAGCTTGGTGCCCGGCGAGATGGGGAATTCTTCTTCGGCGAAACTTTCGGTTTCCGCGATGCCCAGCATGATGTTGGTCTTGTTGCTGATGGGCCTCGTCTCTCCTTCGGGTGAGATGAGGATGGGCAGGGGGGCATGGCCTGCGTTGAAGTAGCAGAGCTTCTTCTCCTCAGTATTGTAGACGCAGTAGGCAACAGTCGCGAAGCTATTGGGTGGCGTGAGCTGATAGAGCGTCTTATTGAGATTTGTTGCGAATTCCACGGGGCGAAGGCGAGTCTCGCCTGCGAGTTCGAAGGAGGTCTTGATGAGCCCTGTGATGAAGGCTGCCTGAAGCCCGTGACCGCAGACGTCGGCCAGTATGATGCCGGCATGCCTGTCGTCGATGGCCTTGAAATCGAAGAAGTCCCCGCCCACATCCATTTCCGGGCTGTAGCGGGAGACGATGGTCAGCGCCTGCGGGAAGGGCCTCTCCTCCTCCCTTGGCAGCATGGCCCTCTGCACATCGGCCGCGAGCTGGATGTCGGCCTGAACGCGACTCATGGCCTTCGAGAGCTGCCTGTGGGCGGTCGCGAGCTGCTCGCGCTCTTGCTTTATGATCTCGTTCTTCTCTTTCAGGTCCAGATGCGTGCGGACCCTGGCATCCACGATGGTCGGGTTGAAGGGCTTCGCAATATAGTCTACTGCACCCAACTCGAAGCCTTGCGTTTCGTCTTTCACCTCACTCATGGCAGTGATGAAGATGACCGGGATTTCGCGCGTCTTTTCGTCGGCCTTCAATCGCCGGCATACTTCGTGTCCGTCCATCTTCGGCATCATGACATCGAGCAGGATCAGGTCGGGGACGGTCTCGGAGCTGGCGATCTCGAGCGCCTTCTGTCCGCCGGTGGCGGCCATGACCCGGTACTTGCCCTTCAGCAAGCTGGTCAGTATTCTGATATTTTCCGGCTTGTCATCAACAACGAGAACGATTTGTTTCTTGTCGTTCCCCCCCATATGTACCTCTCCTACAGTGTGGTCCCCAATACGTTGGCGATCTGGTTTAACGTCTCCTGGGCGGCGTCAAAATCGAACTGCTCGATCTGACCCTGGAGCTTCTTCACATCCCGTGCAACACGGGAAGCAGTCAAGTGCTTCGTGATGGATGGCATGAGGTCCTCGGCTTCCGTGTCGTTGCCGGCCAGCAGCTTGGCAAGCTCGACAAGCAATGGACCGACTTCATCCATGTCGGGCTCTCTGGTCCCGTCCGCGGCATCGACTTCATCTTCTGTTGCCTGTTCGAGTGTGGCTATCGACTCCAGGACCGGAGTGAGCGCATCTGTCACCACACGAGCCTTTCCGGCGAGATCGTCCAATTCGCCTGTCTTGATCGACCTTTCCAGGTCAGCCGCTGCTTCCGCCAGATCGTCAGCCGATAGATTCCCGGCCACGCCTTTGAGCGAGTGGGCCAATTCACGAACCTTTTCCGTATCCCCCGCTGCCAAGGCCCTCGCCATGTCATTCGCTATGCCGCTGTAGTTCGAGGCAAAGTCGATGAGAAGTTTCGTGTACAGGGCCTCGTCCCCCGCCAGGCGCTGCAGCCCGGCCTGGATGTCCAGTCCCGCCAGCGGCCCGACCCCCAGGAACGGCTGGGCCTTCGCTGCGGGAGGAGCCGACGCCTCTGTTGTTCCCTTGTGTGACCTCGTCCATTTCTCAAGAACCGAAAAAAGGTGCTCCGGGTGAATCGGCTTGCTGATGTAATCATTCATGCCGGCGTTGAGGCACTTCTCCCGGTCGCCTTTCATCGCATGAGCCGTCATGGCGATGACCGGAAGCTGGTCGAGACGGGCATCCTCCCGGATGGCCCTGGTGGCCTGGTAGCCGTCCATTTCGGGCATCTGCACATCCATGAGCACGGCGTCGAAGAAGCCCCTCTTTGCCGTCTCTACGGCCTTGCTGCCGTTGTTCACAATGGTTACATCGACACCTGCCTCGGCAAGGATCTTGGCCGCCACTTCCTGGTTGATGGGGTTGTCCTCGGCCAGAAGAACACGAACCCCCTTCAACGGCGCCGTTCGCAGAGACTCTTCCGTAATCATCCGCCGGCGTGCCGCATGGTCGCGCTGCTCCTGCCCGATGACCTCCATCAAGGTGTTGAAAAGCACGGACTGCTGGATCGGCTTGTGGAGGAACCCGTTGATGCCGATTTCCTGTCCCTCGCGCATTTCCGGTTCGCGGCCGAAAGCCGTTATGATCACGATCGGGGTTTCGGAGAGTTGTGGGTCGAGCCGGATCTCTCTCGAAGTGTCGAGGCCGTCCTTACCCGGCATCTTCCAGTCCATGAGGACAAGCTGATAGGGCTTGCTCGTGTCGGCCCCGGCCCGAAGTTCCTCCAGGGCTTCCTCACCCGACGCCACCGTCGCGACGTCGAAGCCGAATGATTCCAGCATTTGCCCCAGGACGTGACGGGTGGTCTGGTTGTCGTCAGCGACGAGGACCTTCAGCCCCCGAATGTCCACACTCAATGTTGGAGCAGGTTCTTTCTCGCGGGCTTGTTTACCGAAGCGCAGATCGAAGAAGAACGTGGTCCCTTTGCCCACTTCGCTTTCGACGCGAATCTCACCGCCCATCAGCCCGACCAACTGCTGCGAGATCGAAAGCCCCAGGCCCGTGCCGCCATACCTCCGGGTAGTCGAGCCGTCGGCCTGCGTGAACGCCTGGAAGAGCTTTCCAAGGTGTTCCTGGGGTATGCCGATGCCGGTGTCCTTCACCATGAACGAGAGGGCGGCCTCGTTCTCCGTCTCCTCCACACAGGTAACATTGACAAAAATCTCGCCGCCTTCGGTGAACTTCACGGCGTTGCTCGTGAGGTTCACCAGTACCTGCCGCAGCCGCAGCGGATCACCGGCCAGCGCACTCGGGACATCGGGGTCCCTCGCGATGATCATCTCGATTTCTTTCTCCGCCGCCTGGTTAGCGAAGAGATCGGCCAGGTCCTCGAGGACGTCCTGCAGTTGGAACTCCGCCTCCTCGATCTCGAGCTTCCCCGCCTCGATCTTGGAGAAATCGAGGATGTCGTTGATAATGCGCAGGAGGGCGTCGGCCGAGATCTGGATCTTCCTCAGGTAGTCCCGCTGGGTGGACGTCAGTTCGGTTCGGAGCGCGAGATTCGTGAACCCGATGATACCGTTCATCGGGGTGCGGATCTCGTGGCTCATGTTGGCCAGGAACTCACTCTTCATCCGGGTGGCCTCGTTTGCCGCGGCGGCCGCCTGGTCCAGTTCGATATTTTTGACCTCCAGTTCCTGTCGCAGCCCCTGTTCCGTATTAGCTTTCTCCTCGAGGCGCTGCAGGATCTCCTCGGTCTTGACGAACTGCTGGACTACGAGGTCCGCCGTGATGTCGGACGCACGCCGCGCAACACGGACCTCCTCTCTCAGAAGATGGTTTTCTTCCTGGATATCCAACACGGATCGATTCTCGATTTCCGCGTTCATCGCTTCTCTCCACAACACTTCGCCTCTCCTGGCCCAGCCTGTCCGTGGCCCCCCCCGGCAATCTCCAGGCACTTCTCAGCCGCCGCCGCAACTGCCTGCCTGTTAGGGGGGACCTCAATGCCCACGATGAATACATCGGGGACCGCACCATCGCAGACCTCCGGCAAGACGCGCAGAAGGTAGGCCAGGCCGGCTGAATGGTCGTACGCTGCCGATACGCCAAACTCGGCCTTCTGGGGATCGAGGGCCACGACTTCACCGGGCCGACCGAATCCCTCCACCGTGTCCGCGAAAACGACGCGCTCGGCGCCCTCAACGAAGCGCAGCAGGTCCAGCCCGCCAAGCCCGCCGTCGATCACTTCGATACCGCGCGGCAGCTCCATCTCGGCAAGCCGGTCGTAGACTTTTGGACCGGCTTGGTCGTCCGAGGCGTATCGGTTGCCGATGCAGATGATGCGGTTCATGATCTGGATCAGTGCCTCGTACGGGCCGTGCGCCGCCCCCGGCACATTGCATGTACCGTGCACACCAGGCAGGCGTCAAACGACCGGACCACATGGCCGAGTTCCACGGGATTGCCGACGTCCTTCACCGGCGTGCCGACAAGCGCTTCCTCCCAGGGGCCGCGGGTCCCATCGGAGTCGCGCGGCGACGCATGCCACGCCGTGGGCGTAATGATCTGGTAGTGCTTGATCTTCCTGTCCTCGATCTTCACCCAATGCCCGAGCGCTCCCCGCGAGGCATGGGTCAGGCCGAGCCCTTCGCCATCGGAGAACTCCTTCGGCGGGGAGTAGAAGGGCCCGTCGGCGGTTGTTTCCGACAGCCACGTCTCCATGGCGGGCATCAGCACCACCGGTCTGACGAGGCGCGCAAGCTCTCGTATGAACACGTTCGGCCCGTCGCGCCCCACAAGATCGACAAAGAGTGGGCGCCCCCCAATAATCATCTCGGCCAGCGGGCCGGTCTCGGCCGGGAGGCCGTCGTAGCGCGGGGCCTTGGCCCAGGAGTATTTCTTCCCCTCGCGTCCGGTGGCGTAGGGGCGCGTCTCGCCGTCGAAGGGATGCTTGCCGCCCTCATAGTCCACGAACCAGGAGTGCGCCACATGCTCGGCGATGTGCTTTTGGTCGAACTCCACCACCTCCCCCCCCCGGGCGAAGCCGGCAGGCGTGAGTTGTCCACCATCCCTTGGGGCCTGCACCTCGGTGTCCGAGGGGAGTGGCAGCGAGCCATAGCTGACGAAATTGTTGTGCCCTCGCCCGAACTTGTCCAGGCCGGCCTCGCGAGCAAATCGCATGAAGAAGCCCAGATCGCTCTCACGATGTGAGTCGCTTTCCTCCAGCCACTTGTCCAGGTCGGAGGCCGATTCCACCTGCTGCCAGCGCTCCAGGGGACACCCAAGGATTCGCTTCTCGTACCACCTGCGATACTGGCTGAGCAGATGCTTGCACTGCAACAAGTCGCTCGCGCTCGGGACCGAGGTGATCCCCCCGGGGACCATGTAGGAGGAATGCGGCCACTGCCCGCCGAGGATCGCCACGATCTCGATAACCGTCTTGGTGTGCTTGATGACCTCGATGACCGTCTCGCCCTTGAAAGGCTCGTAGCGCCGGACGGCCTCATCGTACAGGGAGCAATCCCTGTGGACGGGGTTGGCGAAGTCGGCTGTGAACATCAGGAAACCGTGCCGCACATCGCTCTGGATATGCTCGGTCATGAGGAGCAGGTTCCGCACCCGTACCCCGTCGGGCGGGGGCTCCGCGCCGGAAATCATGTCCAGGGCACGGGCGGCCGCCGTCAGGTGGCTGGTGGTGCAGATGCCACACACACGGGGCGTGATCACCAGACCGTCCATCGCGCCGCGCCCTTTGAGGATGTTCTCGAAGCCCCGGTACATGACCCCGGAGCTCCAGGCATCTGTGACCACCCCGTCATCGAGTTGCGCGCGAATCTCCAGATCGCCCTCAACCCGGTTCAGGGGAACCTGAATTGTCTTTCTCTGCGCCATGTTTTTCTTCCCGCTACACCTTGGTTTCTCTCTTGATCAGCCGTTCCGGTGCGGACGCCGCGGCCATGCCCTTGTAGGCCAGGTAGTGAGCCCGGTCCACGCCATTCGGCAATTCGAGAGGAATGTCTTCGATGTTCCGCGTCTCGTAGAAGGGATAAGCCTGCGGAAAGTCCGGTCGCACGCACCCAAAACAGGGCACCCCAACCCGCGTCTTCGAGCTGCGCCGGTTCCACAGGAGCTTGTTGCAGGGCCCGTAGACCAGCGGCCCATGACAGCCCAAGTGGAAGAAGAGGCATCCCATCTCGCCGAAGTCCTCCTCCTCCACCCGGTATTCGTGGTACTCATTTCGGGTGCAGCCCTGATGCACAAGCATCCCATACCATTCGAGCGGAGAGTTATACTCATTGAGTTCCAGCGGCGCTCCCGTTACCAGCGCGCTCAGCGCCCCCCCGATCACATCACAATGGCAGGGACAGCCCGGCAGGTTGATGACCGGGAGGCCGCTCTTTGCGGTGAAGTCCGCCCCGAGGAATCCGTTCTTTTTCGCCTTGGCGAACTGGGCCCCCGTGGCCTCCGTCTCGCCGTCAGCGCTGATCCCGCCAAAGCTGGCGCACGTCCCGACGGCCACAACAAACTGCGCCTGTCCCGCCAACTTTGCCACGAGGTCTTTCTTTGGCCTCTCGCCCATGGCGTCGTACATTCCCGTGCCGCCCGGGCCGCGGATGATGGAACCTTCCAGGCATAGAATGTCCAGCGCCCGCTCACCCGAAGCAAGCAGCTCGATCAACGTCTCATGTTCTGTCGGACTCAGGTTGGACAGGGAGGGGTGCCAAAGGACCGCAATGTCGAGCATGCCGAGAAGCTCGACCAGGTCCGGCGACTCCGCGTTGAGCAGCGACATGCTGTCGCCGCCGCATCCCCCGAGCTGCAACCAGTAAAGTGATTTCGACATGATACCCTCGCAATCTCTGCGCATTTCCAGTGTGTGGTGACTCCGCGCCCTCTTCGGTCCGCACTACCCAACTCTGGAGGGGCTTGTGAACGAGCGTATCCGCAATGTCTTGCAGACACCATCCAGTGTTTCCCCATTGTCCACGTTTCCAGCCTCGCGCCATGCACCAAGGCATGGGAACAGACACGATACCACTAATATCTACTGTCTCATGGGCCCGAAATCAAGCGTAAAGATTTGACGTCAATTCCGCCCACAATCGAAATGTGTCAAGGACAGGTGAAATGTTTCTCACCTCGTGAGACAGATTTCTTCGGAAATTAGTGGGTGTCTTGCCTCGTCTTCGTTGCTTCGAATGTCATGGTCTGCTGTCTGATCTCGAGGTTGCGTTCCGGTACATCGTTCCCACCCTATGGTGAGGCTGAGCTACATGGGAATGGGTTTGTTTGGAGCGATCCGGAAGGCAGGAAAGTGGGGTGGGAGGTTGTGAGCGGAGTGGGGAGATGGTCTTTCTTCTTCGTTTCCTGGTCTTTTGAAATCATCCCTGAGTCCGTGAACAGGTTAGCGCTATTCCGGTCTGCCCCCGCTTTTTCCTGGTTTCCTCTCTGGTTTTCCTTTTCCTTCCTCAAGTTGCCACGGTGAGTGGGGGCAGGTATTCTTTTATTTTAGATCGATGCGTTCCACGTATGCCCCGTCGCCCTTTGGCACCTGGAAGGTCTTTTCCATCTTTCTTCCGTCAGCGCTTAATGTGGTCGTATATGTCCCCAGGAACCCACGGCAGGAAAAGTTGCCGGCGGCATCCGTTGAGCCGCGTTCCTTGGTATGCCACTTGTCGAATACCAAATCCCGATACGCCCTGCCGATCGGGCTCAGGTTGCCCTGCTCGTCATACATCTGCTCAAAGCCCCACATCTGCACGCCGATCACGAGGGGATGGCTGAACATCACCGTGTAAAAATCGCGTGTATAGTCATAGAGCAGGTCGGCGTCGGTCGCGTTCATGGTGAACTCGGTCGCCCGTATCGGCAAGTTGAACTTGGAAAAGCGCTCGAGGACCTTGAGCACGCGCAACGGACTCGGCGGGGTGATGTCCATGTGGCTTTGCATTCCCAGGACGTCCACGGGCGCGCCCCTGTCGAGCAGATACTGAATCCGCGCCTCATGCGCCAGAACCTTCCGGGTGTCGGTGAGCGAGGCGAGTATGCTGTACTCATTCAACGCGAGCTTTACCTCCGGCAGCAACCGGCGGGTTTCCTTGAACCAATCCACCATGACCTCGTCGCCGCAGAGGTCCTGGACGTCGTGACAGGGGATGGATTCGTTGAGCACATCCCATTCGTCCATCCAGAATTTGGTGGCGAGGGCGACGTCCTGGATATGTCGGAGAATTTCCCGCTGGATGGCTTCCGAGTCGGGATGATCGGCCTCGAGCATTTTCCGCAGGGCCTTGCTTACGCTTTTCTTCCGTGGCCACACGAGGCAATGACCGCGGAACGGCAGCTTTTGTTCCGCCACCCATCGCAGGGCGTCGAGGGCAACCTTGCGGCAGCACCGCGGGCCCCAGTCGCCCGCCCAGGAATGCCATTTCAAGGCGTTGATGAAAGAGGCCGAGCTGAAATTTTCCAGAATCCGCTTCCTGTACGCCTCGTAGTCCGGATTGAATTCCTTCAGCACCTTGCAGGCGGAAAAGGCCGCCCCGAACCCGAATGCGTGCCGTTTGAGCTCAAGCTCCACACGGGCCCCTTCGACCGGTTCACCGTTGGCGTCGCGCACCACGATCTTGACCTCGCGCGTACGATGCTGCCGGATTCTTGCCTCCGCCGCCTTGCGCCAGGGGGCGTCCGGCTCGCGTCCTTCGTAGATGTAGCGGGTCATCGGCAGGTCTTCGAGTTTCACCTGCCGGCCGTAGTTGAGGATGTCCATCCCTCCGAACTGCACGCGCTGGCGCTGCATACTGCAAGACAGCGCCACGCACACCTTCTTCGCGGGCATGCCCCACGGCGCCTGCGCCCGGATGAAAAAGTGTTGCCACTCCTCCCCCGCGTTCACCAATATTCCCTGCGTCAGCGGCGCCAAGAGCCGCATTTTCTTTTTGGGAAGTTTCCGCAAACCCGACACTGAAATCCGCGCGCCGACGACGCTCCGCCCGTTCTCCTCCGCCGTCTGGAGTGTGCGCGCCCAAAGATGCACAAGCAACACATCCCCTTTTTTCAATGGGGAAGTCACTCTCCAGCGGACGACATACTCCCAGCTATAGCCGCACAGTTTGGACTCCACCTCCAGCGCGCGGGTGAACCCGGGGCCCTCCACTTCGACCACGTGAATGCTGCCCTTTTGGTTCTCGGAGCCTTTGGCAAATCTCGCCAGCGGACCGGCGAGGATTGACCGGCCGCCTTTCGGTACATGGTCCCTTTCTTGGGCGGTGCAAAGGGCCGTGGTAAAGAACACACTCAGGAACGAAACGATGATCCACCATCCCATCGCTGCGGTCGGTTTATGTGGAGGCATTATCATATCGTTCGTCGTCCTCGTGGAGTATCTTTTGAAACGAGGGGACGGGCGGCTCCTCTCCGCCACGCGGTTGATCCGAACTATATCCCGCCGCACATCCGTTATCAAGAACAACGTCCCTGAATCCATGAAAATCGTCGAAAATCGGAAAATCGGCGACTCGTCAAAAATCGGCGACAGTATATTCTATTAATCCAACACCTGGCGAGAATTGTCTTGACATTCAGGTACGGTTCATTTTTATTAATGTATTACGCTGAGCTTACATTATACTCATTGCCCCTGATCAGTGACCATGAATTCCGTCGAGATTCGACGGAGCGATTGCAGATGCATGTCTGCTTCTGTGGCGGGATGGCACGACTGCGCCAGAACATGGACGCCACTCATCATTCTGATTGGTTGACGAGGAAGAACTATGTCCACAGACGGTAGCGACTCCCCCAATTTCCTGAACAGAGCAGTGCCACTCGGGCTCTATGCTCTCCTGGTTGTTCTTGGTTTCTACATGCTGGTGAACGATGGGCCGCCACGCGTCCTGGCGATGCTGGCGGTTATCGCGGCCACGCTGACCTATATTTTCCTGGCAAAGCCCCTCAGAGGAGGGCCTGAAAGCAGAACCTCCCTCCTCTCTCCCGAACTCTCCAGCGACCTGACCAAGACCGTCGAGATCGGCGCACGGATGGACCAGATCGTGGCGGACCTGGAGCAACTGAAACGCAAAGAAGGCAGCGCCAACATCGACGCGCTGAAGCGCGATCTCGGCGCACGGATCGAGCAGATCGCGGCCGAAGTCCAGGAAATGAAGCAGGAGGCCGGATCCATCGAGACGGCCGATATTGCACAGACCATGAACGTGCGGTTCGAGCAGGTCATAGCCGAGATCGAGAACCTGAAACAGAGCGGCGGCAGCGTGGACCTGACCGAGCTGCACCAGGAGCTGGACACCCGCCTTGCACAGATGGCCGCGAAGGTCGAGGACGTGCAGCAGGTGGGCGGCGGCATCGACGCCCAGGACCTCCGGCGCGAGATGGATGCCCGCCTCGACGCGCTCCGGACCGAGATCGAGGACATGAGGGAGCACGGAGGCGTGGCCGACCTCGAAAACATCAAGGAGCAGCTTGCGACGCTCCATGTCTATCAGACGAGCGCCGCGCTCTCCGAGAGGGACCGCATCGACCGGATCAGCAGCAAGCTCAACGCACTCCAGCGGGTCCCCGACGACGTGGCGAAGCTAAAGGAAAATCAGCGGCTCAGCGAGACGGAACGGGACAAGATCGCGGCCGCGGGGAGGGGCCTGGAGGAGCAGATGGCGACGCTGCAAGCGCGCCTGGATGAGACGGCCTCGGTGGATCGCGTGCAGGGCTGGATCGGCGAGCTGCGGGAGGACATGGAGGGCATCGAGAACCGGCTCAAGGACGTCCCCCACACCTCCGATCTGAAGGCCCTGAGCGAGGAGATTGTGCCCCAGATGCACTCCCTGCAGAAACTGGTGATCGAGCTGCAGGACCCCACCAAGATAAGGGAACTCCGCGCCGACATCGAGAAGATCGAGGAGCGCATCGCCGCCCTCGCCGCCGCGACTGATGTGGAGATGCTGGGAGAGCATCTCAAACAGCAAATCCGCGAACTGAGCGGCATCGTCGATGAGACCGACCAGACGGAGGCCGTCCAGCAGCTCCGGACCAAGCTGACCCAGGAGGTTGCGAGCCTCCGCAGCGACATGGAGAAGACCGCAACGGCGTCGTTCATGGAGGAGGCCATCGACGCAGTGAAGGCGCAGATGGCCGAGATCTCCGGCCGTCTCGACGGCGTCACGGCGAAGGAACTGGAGGAGCGATTTGCCAACCTGAAGAACGAGATCCGGAAGGTGAAGCAGGCCCTCTCCGCAGTGCCGAGGACCCAAGAGGTCCACAAGATGCTGTCCGAGGTCCGGGCCGAGGCGTCAGAAGAGGCCCAGAAGGTGGCCGACACCTTCAGCGCAGCGACCGAGGCGCGCGAGGCGCTATCGGGCCAGATTTCGGAACTGCGGGGGGGACTCGCCGGACTGCGGGAGAAGACGCAGGAGATCGCCGCGCTCCGCACCCGTCTCGACGAGACCGCCACTGTGGAGCATGTGAAAGAACGGCTCGGCGAGCTTCGGGAGACGCTCGGAAACCTGGAGACCCGCCTGGCGGAGGTCGCCCCCGCCGAAGACCTGCGCGCACTAAAGGAAGAATTCACACCGCAGATCCGCGCCCTACAGAAGGCCGTGGGCGAGATGCTGGACCCGAAGAAGTTGAACGACCTGGTGTCGGACGTGGAAGAAATCAAGGAGCGTCTAACCGAGTTTGTCGGCGCCGGCGACCTGGAAACCCTGTCAAAGGATGTGCGCCGGCAGATTGCCGAGATGGAAAAGACCGTCAAGGATACCGACCAGAGCCAGGCCGTCCGCGACCTGCGCGCCAGGATCAACCAGGGGCTGGAGGACCTGAAAAGGCAATTGTCCGCTGCGGCGAGACGCGCCGAGGTGGAGGAACTCACTGCCGGCATCAGGGACCAGGTTGGGGCGCTGTCCTCGCGGATCGGGGAGATCACTGGGGAGGACATTGAGGAGCGCCTTTCCGACATGGGCGGGAAGATCAGCGCCGTGAAGGAGGGCCTCCGCGCCGAAGGCGAGGCCCGGAAGGGCGTGTCGAATGCCGTCGCGCAGATGCGCGAAAAGCTGTCCGCCGCCGCCGACAGCAGGGAAGTCCAGGAGCTCATGGACGGCATGCGCGAGGAACTGGGGACCCAGATCGAGAAGATCGAGGAGGGCCTCGCCGCCGAGTCCGGCGCGCGCCGGGAGCTATCGGGCGACATCGAAGACCTTGCCCCGCGTATCGAAGCCTTGCAGCAGACCGTGGGCGAGAGGAAGGAATCCACCCGCCTCGACGATCTTGGTGCGGAGATCGAGGGCATCAGAAAGCAGCTTGCGGCCTTTGCCGAGTCCAGTGAAGTCGAAGCGACGGCCGACGAGGTGAAGCAGCAGATTGCCGAGCTGCGGAAGATCCTCAATGAAACGGACCAGGCCCAGGCCGTGCTCGACCTGCAAACCACGGTCCGTAGGGAGATCGACGATATTCAAAAGCAACTGAAGAGCCGGCCCACTGCCGAGGACGTGGAGAAGACAGCCGAGGAGATCAGGGCGCAGGTGGTGAAGCTTTCCTCGCGAGTGGACGAACTGGCGGAGGAGGGGATCGAGGAACGAATAGCGTCGGTCACCGACGACGTTGCCGCGTTAAGGGAAAAACTCTCTGCGGCTGCCACCAAGGACCATGTTAAACAATCGGTCGCGCACATCCGAGAGGAGACCGCTGCATTGGCAGCCCGCTTGGATGGACTCGGTCTGTCGGCCTTGAGAGAGCAGTTGTCGGAGATGGAGGTCGCGGTCCGCAGACTGAGTGAATCGGTGTCTGCCGCGCCGACAAGCGAAGACCTGCAGAAAGCGATCTCTGAGATTCGCGAAGAGATATCCGCCCGGGCCGAGGCCCTGGACCGGAGCGAATACGAGGCCAGGTTCTCCGAGTTGAAGGCCGAAATCGACGGGCTGAAAGAGGCCCTGCCTTCGTCTGCGGCCGATGAAGACCTGCGGAAGCTTATCAACAGCACTGCCCGGGACCTCAAAAAGATGGAGGAGGCCCTTTCTGCCGTGCCCGGGGAGGTCAATCAGTTGTGGGAGCGCCTGGCGGAGCTGAAGTGGGGTATCAAGCCCGATGGGGAAACGGAAGCGTCGGACGCCGGCGAGCTGGGGCGCATGGTGGCGGACCTGCGGCAAGAGCTGGACGCCCTGTCCGCTCGGCCGCCCGGCGGGGGTGTGGAAGCGGTTGAGGAGCAGCTTGCCCAGCTGCAGGGCGAGGTTGACAAGATCAAGAGCCGACTGGAGCAAGAACCGCTGGCCGAGGCCGCAGGCGTCGAGATTCAGGAGGTCGCGTCGCGCATTCACACGGACGTGACGGACCGCCTGAAGGACCTTGAAAAGGACCTTCGTGCGGAGCACGAGGCCCAGGAAGACGTCTCCCGCTCCGCCGCTGAGGAGGTCAGAGAGCAGGTTGCCGAGCTGTCGGCCCGCGTGGATCAACTGGCCGAAGAGGAAATCAAGACACAGATCGCCGAGCTTCGCGAGGACATCCGCAGGCTGAAAGAAACGGCCTCCGCAGCCGCTGAGACGGAAGAAGCGAAGGGGGTTGTGGAGGAATTGCGCGCCGGGGTATCGGAGCAGATTCAGGCCATCAAGGACGGCCTTTCGGCCGAGTCGGAGGAGCGCGAACAGATATCCAAAGACGTAGCGGAACTCCAGAAGCAACTCAAGGCGGTCAGTCAGGCCACCGCCGAAATCGACCAGCTCTGGGAGCGACTGGCCGAGATGAAATGGGGCCTTACTCCCGCAGAGCCGGTTGAGGGCATGGGGATGGACGGCGCGCTGGACGATATCCGGGCCGAGATCGCGGAGATGGAGGCCCGCCTCGACGCCCTCGGCATGGGGGAAGCACAGGCGCAACTGAGCGAGCTTCAGGAAGACGTCGATCGGCTGAAAGAGAGCGGCGCACAGCCAGACAGAACACGGCAGATGCCCCCCGGGCCCGCCGCTGGCGATCAGCATAGGGACGATTTCTCCGAACGGATCACGGAGATGACCAGCCTGAGCGAGATCGGCAGGCAGGCGAGACAGGAAGCGCCGCAGGGCGAGACGCCCCGGCCATCCTTCTCCGAAACCGAACGCATCGCTTCCTCGTCGGGAGAAGCGCCCGCGGGGAAGGTCTTCCACATCTCCGATCCCACCGTGCAATCCCTGGCGGCGACCTATGCCGATGCTGTCGCCTCATTGGACCAGGGCCTGATAGCGGCTCGCGACAACGAGCAGGACTTCGACCCGGAAGGGATTTGGCAGGGGGCGCAGGACCTGGTCGCCGCCCTGGAGGAGCAGGCCAGGGTCCTCGTCTCCCTGACGTCCCGCCCCTACCAGAGCCAGTCACGAATCAGCAACCACAGTGTGAACGTTCTTCTCCTTACTCTCCGTGCCGCCGAGCTGGCCCCGATCTCTCCCGACGAGCGGGCCTCCCTCGGAAAGGCGGCCCTGTTCCACGACATCGGCATGATGCGCCTGCCGCAAGACGTCTTTGCCGGCGGCCAGCGGGCTTCGGATGGCTGCCAGGAGGAACTAAGGCAATATCCTGAATACAGCGCCCAGCTACTCAGGAAGCTCGGGGACGAACGGCTCTGTACTCTCGTGCAGCAGGCCCATGAGCGAGAGGACGGGACCGGGTTCCCCGCCGGATTGACCGGCCCGCATATCCATCCCCTCGCGAAGCTTCTCCACGTGGCCGATGTGTTTGACGCCCTGATTCATGCCGAGGGACAGTCTCGCCCTCAGCCCTTCGAGGCCATGAGAATGTTGGAAGGCAGCGTCGACACCTCGCTCAACGCCGAGGCGTTCAGTCGATTCCGCGAGGCCATCGGCGCGTTCCCGGTCGGCACGATCGTCGAGCTGAATACCCGCGAGCGGGCCAAAGTGATTGCGGTGAAGCCGAGGGAGATGCTCCGGCCGGCTGTCGCCGTTCTCACCGACGCCAACGGGAATCCCCTGGCCGAAAGCCGCTTCCTGGACCTCCAACGGAGCGGGGGGCTGTTCATGGCTCGGGCCTTGGTCGATGAGGACCTGACGGACCGGGCGCGCGACATCCTCTGAGACATCCGGTCCGGGGGGCGACACATGCGCCGTCATGGGGCGCGAAGAGGCAGGCGACCGCGCAACAGGCGGCTATCGGAACATGGAATGGCTGGCGCTCGGAGTGAATCGTGTCTCGTTTTCCTTTTCGGGTGCGGCCTCTTCGCTCGTTGCCCCCTTGCTCTGGAGAAACTGGGCAAGTCCAAGGTGACCACTTGCCATCGCCGCCTGCAGGGGGGTCGTTCCGTCCTTGGCCTTGGCGTTGACGTCCGCCCCCTTCCCGACGAGCAGCTCTGCGATCTCCTCGCGGCCCCAGCTTGCCGCCTCGTGCAGCGGCGTCATGCCGCGCTCATCCGCTGCCTTCACATCCGCGCCGTGAGCGATCAGCAGCCCCGCAGTCTCCCTGCCAACACAGCGGGCCGCAAGGTGCAGAGGGGTTGTTCCTGAGCTTGTCCTGGCATTCACATCGGCCCCCTTGGCAATCAGCAGTTCGGCCAATTCTTTGTCGCCCCGAAACGCCGCCCAGTAGAGGGGGGTAACGCCATCGGCGTCCTTCGCCTGAACGTCGGCCCCCTGGTCGATCAGCGCCTCGACCTTCTTCTTGTCGCTGCATAGCGCAGCGGCCCTGAGCGCGGCCCCCTCATCCGCCACCGCTGGCGGTCCTTCCTCCTTGCCCCCGCGGGCCTCCAGGGCGGCGCCTCTGCCGACCAAGAGAGCGGCAATGGCCAGGTTCCCATTCGATATCGCCGCCCGCAGCGGCGTCCGTCCCTCATCATCCTTCGCGTTCACGTCGGCCTTCTTGTCGATCAGAAACGCGACCATCTCCCGGCGATCCGCCAGGGCCGCTTCATGCAGGGGGGTCGTCCCAAAGGCATTGCGCGCGTTCACATCGGCGCCGTAGCGCGTCAGCAACTCGGCCACATCCCTGCTCCCCGCCCCGGCGGCCACGTGCAGCGGCGTGCTTCCCGTCTCCTCTTTGGCGTTCACGTCGGCGCCGCTATTGATCAACAGCGCGGCGATGTCCTTTTGCCCGTTCGCCGCCGCCAGGTGCAGCGGCGCGCCGCCGGTTTCCTCTCTCGCATTCGCATCGGCGCCCTTCGCGAGGAGCAGCTCGACCACATCCGTCCGCCCCTTGAAGACGGCGATGTGCAGCGGCGTTCCCGCATTTCCACCGGCGTTGACGTCCGCGCCATGATCGAGCAGGGCCGCGATCACGTCCTTCTCCGCGTTTCCGGCGGCCAGGTACAGGGGCGTCACCCCGCGATTGTCCTTCGCGTTAACGAATGCTCCCTGCCGAACGAGGAACTCGATCACCTCCAGGTTGCCGCAGTGGGCCGCCCAGTGGAGCGGCGTCATGCCGGCCAGGTCTTGCGAGTCCACACTCGCTCCCTGGGTGAGGAACGCCGTGACCTGGTTCGGCCGCCCGACGCCCGCCGCGATGTGCAGCGTTACCGTCGCCCCCTTGCTGGTGAGGAGCTTGCCCACCTCCTTGTGGCCTTCCCATACCGCTTCATGGAGCGGCCTCATGCCCAGGTTGTCCTTCGCATTGACGTCGGCCCCGTTCCGGATCAGGACCCACGCAATCTCCAGGTGTCCGCGGCTGGCCGCCTGGTGCAGCGGCGTGGCCCCGCTGCTGTCTCGGGCATTGACGTCGGCGCCCTGGTCGAGCAGGTCCATGACCTTTGCCATGTCTCCCCTTTTGGCCGCCATCACAAGCTCGATGCCGGCGAGCCCGGCCTTCGCCCCGTGCGCCCGAATGAGCGCCGCAAGCTCGGGCCGGTCGAACTGCTCAGCCATATCCAAGGCCGTCAATCCGTTTTTTTCCTTCGTGTTGACGTCCGCACCGTTCTCGATGAGCAACCGGGCCACCTCTTTGTGTCCGCCGAGCACGGCCAGGTGAAGCGGCGTCATGCCCTCGTTGTTCTGCGCATTCACATCTGCGCCTCGGGAGATGAGGACGGCCGCCAGCTCTCGGCCGCCCGACGCCGCCGCCTCGTGCAGCGGGGTCGCCCCCGTCCTGTCCTTTTTGTTTACGTTTTTGCTTGGGGCCGGGGGGCCCGGCCCGTGATTCACCACGCCGGACTTCCCCTTGTGCTGCCGGAGGAAATCGGCGATCCCCGGCTTCGCGGCCATCTCCGCCACGTCCAGCGGCGTGAGTCTGTCCCTGCTCTTCGCGTTGACATCCGCCCCCCTGGAAATCAGAAAATCGACGACTTCGTGGTTGCCGGTACGCGCCGCCCAGTGGAGGGGCGTCATGCCGGCGCCATCCCTGGCATCCACCGCTGTGCTGTCGCCCATCAGCATCTCCACGCGGTCGGGCTTCTCGATGGCGGCGATAATGTGCAGCGAGACCTCCGCTCCCTTGCCGACCAGCAGCCGGGCGATCTCCGAGTGAGAGTTCCAAACGGCCTTGTGCAGGGGGGTCAACCCGTCGCGGTCCCTTGCGTTCACATCGGCGCCGCGCGTAATCAGCAGCTCCGCGATTTGCTTGTGGCCCTGCTCCGCCGCCCAGTGGAGTGCAGTGGCGCCCGTGCTGTCTTTCGCGTTGATGTCGTTCCCCTTTGCGAGGAGGTCCGCCACCCTTGCCAGGTTGTTGGCCTTGACCGCCGCCGTCAGTTCGTTGGCCTCTGGCTCGGCCGGGGGGTGAGAACGAGACACCGCGACTGCGTCCTCCGGACCGGTCTTTGCCACCAGGATCGCCTTCCCTTTGGGTTCCGCTTTCTGCGGGTGCTCTTCGGGCTTTGCCTTCTTGACCTCGGCCGTCTCGGGCGGCGTTTTCGGGCTTTCCTGCTGCCGCAGTCTTGACGGGGTCGCGATTACCGGCGGGGGGGGAGGCGCCAGGTCGGGCTTGCTCTCGGGTTTGGTCGCCATCTGAGGCCGGGGTTGGGTCTCGGGCCGTCCTTTGAGGCTGATCTCTGGCTTGAGTTCGGGCCTGAGCGCCGGCTCGACCGGCGCTGCCCGCTGCTTCCCCACCTTCAATTCGGCCAGGAGTTTCTTGGTCCGCTCCTTCTCGGTCTTTGCGAGTTGTTCTGCCTTTGCGGCCTGTTCCTTTTGCCTCTCAACATCGGTCAGGAGTTCTTTGGCCTTGGCGGCCTCCGCCTCGGCCTTTCTTCTGGCCTCCTCCGCGTCTTGCGTTTTCTTGTGCAGTTGAGTAAGCAATTGCTTCGCCTTCGTCGCTTCGCTCTTCGCCTGTTCCTCGGCCTGCTGGCGCTGCTCCCTCTCCGCTTCCAGTTCCTCGGAGAGCCTGGCCATTTGGGCCTCTATGGCCTTCAGCTTTGCGTCTTCGATGCGCGCGTCCGGTTTCTCTTTTCCCCCTGCATCCTCGGGGCGGGGGGGCAGTACTTCGTCTTCCTTGCCCTGTTGCTTTCCCGTGTCCACCCCCAGTGCGGCCGGCTGCGAGCCGTTGCCCTTTCCCGTCTCTTCCTTTCCCTTTCGCCTTGAGCGGATCCACACAAAGACAAGCAGCCCGAGCAGCGCGAGGACGACCGCGGTCTGGAGCGCTCGCATCCTCGGCCTCGGGGGCGTCGATGCCTCCGCAGGCTGCGCGCCAAGCGCCTCGCCTTCGACGCAGCTTTCGATATCCGCCACAAGCTCCGCCACCGACTGGTAGCGGTCCTCCTTCGTCTTCGCCAGGGCCTTCAGGATGATGTCCTCCAGGTCCCCTTCCAGCGTTCGGACCACTTCGGAGGGCGGTTTGGGCTCTTCTTTTCGGATGCTGTCCAGCGCCTCCATCGGATCGGGCAGGACATCCACAAAGTATGGTCTCGTGTCGGTCAGCATCTCGTAGAGGATGACGCCGAGCGAATACACGTCCGACCGCTCGTCCATCTTCTCCGGGCTGCCCAGCGTCTGCTCGGGGCTCATATAGGCCAACGTGCCCACCACGACGCTGGACATCATGACCTCGGTGTCCTCGTGGCCGGGGACCGTCTCGGTCAGCCTTGCGAGGCCAAAATCGGTGATGCGAACGTTTCCCCCACTATCGATGATGATGTTGGAGGGCTTCAGGTCGCGATGAAATACGGACTGGCTGTGGGCGTAGGCGACAATGTCGGAGATATTGAGGAACAGTCTGAGCCTCTCCTCGGCGCCGCTCTTTCGGGTTTTGATGTATTCCTCGAGGGTCTCACCCTCGACGTATTCCATCGCAAAGCAGTAATTTCCCTGGACTTCAGCGATGTCATAGATGGGGACGACGCCCGGGTGGGACAGGGCGGCGGCCGCTCTTGCCTCCTGCAGAAATCGGTCCTCTTCCTCTTGGGAGGCAAAGGCGCTCTGGGGGACGACCTTCAGGGCGACAACCCGCCCCGAGTCCAGTTGTCTGGCCTTGAATACATCCCCCATTTCACCGCGGACGATGTCCTCGATGATTTCGTAATTTGGGAATGGCGCGGCCAAGGGCGGTTCCTCCTCCGCCTCTTCCTCCGGCGCACGTTCGTCGGGCGGTCCCACAATGGCTTCTTCGGCCGCCCGATCCGCCTCCTCCTCTGCCGCCTCGGACACCGCCTCTTCCTCTTGCTGTTGCAGAATATCCATGCTGAAGTGCGCAGTTTGAGCGTCTGGCTCTTCGGGCGCACGCTCAGCGTCCTGGACCTCGTCCATAGCCTCCAGCATCAGTTCCTCGGGGTGCAGGTCGACGGCCTCGGCCGGCGGCTTTTCGGGCAGCGTCTCGGGCGGAGGCCGGTCCTCGGCCGACTGTGCGGCCAGCTCATGGATGAGCTGCTGTTGCCAATCCGCCGGTTCCTTGGCGGGGTCCTCGCGCTCGGGGGCTTCCGCTGGTTCTTCGAGGAGGGCCTCTTGGGGCTCGGCTTCGGGGGCCTCGGCGTGCATCTCCGGCGGTTTCCTCAGATCATCAAGCGGGATTTGGAGCGTCTGAGAATCGCTCGGGGATGCGGCGGCTTCCTGGGTCTGTTTCGGCGCCGGCTCGGCGCTCTCCTCCTCCGCTTCATCGAGCATGATTTCCTGGGTATGGAGGTCGGCAAGGTCTTGGGGCGCAACTTCCTCTTCGGCCTCTTGCTCCTCGGTGACGGCTTGCGGAGCCGGAGCCTCTTCGACGGGTTTCGCGGCCTCCTGCTGGGCCGAACGCGCTTCGATCTCCTCCAGCGACAGTTGCTCTGTGGCTGGGGCGCCTGTGCCGTCGGGGGCCGGCTCTTCAGCACCCCGTGTAACCTGCGGCACTTCCGGCTCCTCTTCGACCTTTTTGCCCGACTTGGCCTCTCGCTTTTCGAGGGCCATCTGGATCGATGCGATGAGCCGGCCCATGGGCACGGGCTTTTTCAGGTAGTCGTCGGCGCCGAGCTTGAGGAACTCCACGGCGGAGGCCATGCTGGCGTGGCCGGTCATGGCGATGAGGCCGATATCGGGGTATTGGGTCTTTACGGCGCGGGCCAGCGCTACACCGTCCATGCCCGGCATGTAGACATCGGTCAGGACGAGGTCCGGGTGGAAATTCGTCAAGAGATCCAAGGCGATGGCGGGCTCGTCGGCGATCTCGATCTCGAAGCCTTTGCTCTTGAGCACCCGCGAAACGCCGTCGCGGACGCTTCTGTCGTCGTCGACGATGAGAATCCGCTCAGTACCCATTCCTTGTTCCTTCCGGAGCGTTGCCCGGTCGTCTTCCTTGGTTGCGCCAACAATAAAGATAATAACCCATTGTCCTCTCTTTTGCAATGGCTTTGCCGTCGAAGGCTGCGGATTTTTCGCTTGATTCGTCCCCGCGTTCCGGGCTATTTTAGTCTTGTGGGGACTGTCACAGTGGTACAGATCATATGCAACGCTTGCGGTCGGATTGGCAACAATGACAGGAACGCTTCGGCAAGAGCAGCAAGCGCCCACCTTATGTCCTATGTGCCTGGAACAGCACACGCACACAGAGGCTGACAGAAGGCTCGTCAATGGTCATGGCAACGATCCGAATCATTGAAACAGCAGTGGATGGGATCAAGGCGGGGGCCTTCTACCCCGTTCCGGACAACAGACCGCTGACGATCGGACGAAGCGGCGAGAGCGCCGTTCCGCTCGAGGACGAACGGGTGTGTCCGAACCATTGTTACATCGAGAAGACGCAGCAGGGGTACAGACTCGTGGACCAGGGGAGCCGGAACGGGACTCTCGTGAACCGCAGGCCCGTCAATGAGGCGGTGCTGAAGACGGGCGACCTGATCATCGTGGGGATGACCGTTTTCCGCTTCGACGAAACTCCCGCAGCGGGAGCGCTGGAGAACGTGTCGCTGCAGAAGTCCATGGAGGAGTCGGCGGGGAAGTATCGAACGCTCTTTCAGGAGTCCCTGGAGGCCATGTCGCTGACGATCGACGGTAAGATTGTGGATGTGAATCCCGCGTGGCTGGAGCTGCATGGATACGACCGCAAGGAAGAGGTTATCGGGACGGATGTGATTGATATCGTTCATCCCGACGATCGGGACGTGTTCCGCAAGCGCCGTGATATGTGGTCCGGCGACCGGCGGCGAATCTACGAGCTGCGGGACGTGCGGAAGGACGGGGGCATCGTGGACGTGGAGCTCTACTCCAACACGATCCTCCTTGATGCCCGGGAGGCCATCCTTACGACCGTCCGGGATGTAACGGAGCGCAATTGCGCTCGAAGGGCGCTCCGGGAATCGGAGGGAAAATATCGCACACTCTTCGAAGATTCCCTCGAGGCCATGTCGCTTACCCTCGATGGCAAGATCGTGGATGTGAATCCGGCCTGGCTGGAGCTGCATGGGTTCAAGGAGAAGAAGGAGGTCGTCGGCACCGACATTATGAACGTCGTGCACCCGGACGACCGCGACATCTTTCTCCGGCGCAGGGGGGCGTTCGACGGCGATCAGCGTAGGACCCATGAGCTCAGGGACATCGGAAGAGACGGGCGCGTGATTGACGTGGAGCTCTACTCCAATACGATCGTCCTGGACGGCAAAAAGGCCATCCTGTCCACCGTTCGCGATGTGACGGAGCGAAAGCGCGCGAAGGATGCGCTGCGAGAGTCGGAACAAAAGTACCGGACCCTGTTCGAGGACTCCCTGGAGGCGATGTCGCTGACCATCCGCGGGAAGATCGTGGACGTCAATTCCGCCTGGGTCCGCCTGCACGGGTTTGAGAGCAAGGACCAGGCCATCGGGATGGAGGTCATGCAATTGATCCACCCGGACGACCGTCATGTCCTGACCCGCCGGCGGCAAATGGCCAAGAAGGACCGGCCGCGCGTCTACGAGCTCCACGATCTCCGCGCCGACGGGAGCGCGGTGGATGTGGAAATCTTTTCCAGCGCCATCATGATCGGGGGGGAGTTGGCCATTTTCAGCACCGTTCACGACATCACCGAGCGAAAGCAGATGCAGCAGGAGATCCTGCAGTCGTCCAAGCTGGCCGCGCTGGGGACAATGATCTCCGGAGTCGCCCATGAGATCAACAACCCGCTGAGCGCGATCTGCGCGTTCGCCTATCTGCTGGAAGAGGACAAGTCCATCTCGGAGGCGGCCCGAGTCGAGATCCAGAATATCCTGCAGGAGGTGGAGCGCTGCTCGCACATCGTTGAGAACCTGCTCCGCTTCGCCCGGCGCGACCCGGGCCGGAAGGAGATGGTGAACATCCACGAGGTGATGATGAACAGCATCGACCTGCGCCGGTACGACATGGAGGTGAGCAACATCCAGGTGGAGGAGCAGTACGATCCCGATTTGCCCCAGGTCTACGGCAATGCGCACAACCTGCAGCAGGTCTTCCTCAATATCATCAACAACGCCTACGACGCCATCACCGAGAACAGGCGCAAGGGCAGGATCATCCTCCGAACGAAGCGCATCAACGGCCGGGTGTCCATCGAGATCGAGGACAACGCCGGGGGGATCAAGGACCCCGAGCGCGTGTTCGAGCCGTTCTACACCACGAAGGAGGTCGGCAAGGGCACGGGCCTCGGACTGAGCGTCGCCTACGGGATCGTCGGCGATCACAACGGTTCCATCGTGGCCGAAAACGCCGAAGAGGGTGCGCGCTTTGTAATTCGCCTGCCGATCCTGCCGGACAGGGCGGAGAAGGCGAAGAAACGCGAAGAGGAGGCGGCTACTCCCCCCTCGCCCGGCAAACGGGTGCTCGTGGTGGACGATGAGAAGAAGGTGGCCAACGCCGTTCACGCCCTGCTGGCGAAGCTGGGGTATATCGTGCAGACCTGCAACAGCCCCACCGAGGCGCTGGTGGTGTTGAAGTCGGCCGACTTCGATGTCGTCGTCAGCGACCTGGTCATGCCGGGGGATGTCTCGGCCAGGGACATGTATGAATGGATCACGAAAAACAAGCCCGGCCTTGCCGACCGCATTATCTTTATCACCGGCTCCACCATGCGGACAAGAACGAGACGCCTGCTGGAGGGAATTGACAACCCCGTGATCTTCAAGCCCTTCCGCCGCGAAGAGTTCTGCAACGCCGTCAACGAGGCGGCGGCGCGGGCGTAGTCCGCGCCCTTTTACGGATTGCTCTTCGGCTCTTCGGCCTTCAGCCGTTCCAGTTCCCCCGCGATCACCCTCGCATAGAACTCCAGTTCGATCCCGCTCGTGACCTTGTCGCTCGTCACATTCTGGATTATGTGAGCACACACAAGCGGGAGACCCGCGCCGGGTTTCCCGAACTTCTCAGTCGCTGACATGACCTTCGCTCTGTTCCCGGCATCGTCGAGCATCCCGGCAAGGATATCCTCGGCCTGCTTCTCCGTGACCGCAAGGTCGACTCTGTGCTCCAGCATGATCTGATCGGCCACAACCTCAGGATTCACTTTGCCCCCTCTCTGCTTGCAGATATCCCTCGCCAATTTGACCGCCACGTTTCGAAACGCCTTCTTGACTTTCTCCACCGCCGTGGCCTCGTCCGTCCCTTCCATCTTCTGTGCCGCTTCCCAGAAGCGTTTGTACTGACCCTGGAGGTCGGTGCTGGAGCCGGATGAGCTGCTCGAGCTGAGCCGCCCCTTCGCCTCCTCCTTCCAGTGGTACTGAAGCCCCTTGTGCCACATCTCGATGTTCGCCGTCATGTCACCATAGGGAAAGAGCTCCCGCAGCGGCAGATGCCTGCGTGCCACGGCGCGCTGGCGCTCATCGAGCACAGCATCCACCTTCGACCAAAGCCGATTCTGAATCGCCTTGAGCTCGGCAGAAAAGGGAGACACCTTCACATGCACATAGCCCTTCTTGCCTCTGGACACGTCGGCATGTTTCGCCTCCAGCGGCAGATATTTTTTGTATGCCTCCTGGATCGCCTTGTTCACCTCCCTTTCCTCCATGGGCCGAAGGTCCAGCGTCTGGGCCAGCTCCACGCTTACCACCGGCCCATCCGGCCCGAACTGGATGGTTTCTCCCCCGTCCCGAAGAATGACCCGGCCCGTCACCATCGAAAGAATAACGGCAGCACCAAACACTGCGGCCGCTATGGCGATGAGGGCGAGGACACCCGTCACGAGGATCTTGTGCGCCCTGCCGGGCCTGCGCAGAGCGCGGTGGGGCGTCTCTTCGGCGGAGTGGGCGATGGTATCCACCTGGGTCTTCACCTCGCTCACGTTCTGGTAGCGCCGCGCCGGCTCGCGCTCCAGCGACCGAAGGACGACCTCGTCGATGCGCACATCCACCTGCACCTTCTGCGACGGCGGGGCGAAGCGGCCCAGCGGCAGCTCGCCGGTAAGCATCTCGTAGAAGACCACGCCCAGCGAGTAGATGTCCGCGCGCTGATCCACCTCCAGCGGCTTCTCCATCTGCTCCGGAGCCATGTAATGCGGGGTGCCCATGATCTGGCCCGTGCTGGTGAGGGTGAAGTCCGCGCGGGACGGGCCGACCAATTTGGCCAGGCCAAAGTCAGCGATTTTCACGTTCCCCTTCTTGTCAAGAAGGATGTTCTCCGGCTTGATGTCGCGATGGACCACGCCCTCTTCATGGGCGAACTGGAGGGCGTCGCAGATCTGCGTCACAATCTTCAGCGCTACCTTCGGCTGGATATGTTGCGTCTTGATCGCCTGCCGCAGGTTCACACCGTCCACGAATTCCATGAGGAAGTAGTAGAACTTCCCCGCCTGGCCGAAGTCGTGGACCATGACAATGTTCGGGTGGCCCAGTTTGGCCAGGGCCTTGGCCTCTCGGGAGAATCGCTCGGCGAAGGTGGGGTCCTTGGCCACGTCCAGCGGCAACACCTTCAGGGCCACCAGGCGATCCAGGGATGTTTGTCGGGCCTTGTAAACCGCTCCCATCCCGCCCTTGCCCAGCATATCCAGGATTTCGAGCTGGGGGAAGAGTTCCGACAACTCCTCCGGCAAAGGGGGGGTGAATCCAGGTGAACTCTGCTCCTCCTGGGCCTCGGCGCCCCTCGATATGATGTTCGTGGGGTCGGTGGACTGCTCCAGAAGGCACTTGGGACAGAGCCCCTCAGGGGCGTCCGGGAAAAGCTGTGCGCCGCATTTGGGGCACTTGCGCTCTGCCGTCATCTCGATACTCCTTTCGAACCATCCGCTTCTACCCCAACAGAAGCAAACCACCGCGAGAGTTACAGCTTTTTTCGGATTTTTTCACCCCAGCGCCGAGAACAGGTGGCGAATCTCCTCGTCGATCTCGGAGGGATTGCTCACCGTCTGCGCGATTTCCGCGCGCAGGTGGTTACGGTAGCGCTTCCGCAGGCGATGAATCGCCACCTTCACCGCGCCCTCGCTCAGGCCGAGTTCCGCGGCCACCTCCCTGTAGGGGACGGTCTTCTTGCCTGCCGTCAGGAACACCTTCAACCGCTCAAACCGCTCTTCCTTTCCCGACTTCAGGAAGTCCTGGCGGAGGCGGGCCAACACCTGGTCCAGCAGTGTCAGCGCCCAACGGCGCTCAAAGATTCTTTCCGGGGTCAGATCGTGCGCCGGCTCCCGGCTGTAGCGTCCCTCGGCGCCCTCAAAATCGAGAGAGATGGGAACCTGGCGCCCACCGCGTTTCTGGGCATGGGCCCGGTCCCACTCGTTCGCGAGGAAGTGTTTCATCGAGGCCAAGAGGTATGCCCGGAACTTTCCCTTCTTCGGGTCGAGGGCCCTGAAGTAATTCTTCTCGATGAACTGCGCGAAAAACCCCTGCGTCAGGTCCTGGGCCTCATCGGCATTGTGGCCCTGTCGCCGAACGTAGGCATATAAGGGATACCAATAGGCTTGGCACAGCGTGGCGAGCGCCTCCCGGGCCCGGGGTGTGCCCTCCCTACCTGCGGCCAGCACGATGCTCCACCGCGTGGTCGCGAACTCCGGTGATAGAGGGTCTTGCTCTTTGGATACCATGAGCGGAGGATAGCACGCCGCCCCCGAAATGTAAAGCGCCCCGGCTTGACCTCCGGGCGGGATAGGTGTTAGAATCCATCCGGTAAGGAAGGTCATCAACACAGGACTCCAGAAGGGTGGTCGCGCACCATGAAGATCTACATTCACACCGACATCGAAGGCGTTGCGGGCATGGTGCATTTCGAGGACCGGAACGACACGAGCCTCTGGAACTACCGCCACCGCAAGCGGATGCACAAGCTCCTCACCGGTGAGGTGAATGCCGCCATCGAGGGGGCCCTCGATGCCGGTGCAACGGAGATTCTCGTCAACGACTCCCACGGCAGCGGCTACAGCATCCTCTTCGAGGAGCTCAACCCCGCCGCGCAGATCATCCACGGTCCCCTCACGCGCCAGCCCTTCTGGATGCCGTGCTTCGACAAGAGCATCTACGCCCTGATCTGCGTCGCTCAGCACGCCATGGCGGGAACGAACGGCGTGCTCGCCCACTCGGCATGGGACGTGAACGGCATTCAGTTCGGCGAGGCGGGCATGGCCATGGCCATCGCGGGGTATTACGACGTGCCGTGCGTCTTCTGCTCGGGCGACGACACGGCCACGGCGCAGGTGAAAGACCTCGTGCCGAAGATGGTCACCGTTGCCGTCAAGGAGGCCCTCTCGCCCTACAACGCCAAGTCATGGACGCCGCAGCGCGCACGGGAGATGATTCGCGAAGGTGTAAAAAAGGGATTGGACCGGAGGCCGGAGATTCCGCCGTTCAAGATCGATCCACCCTACAAGATCGGCCACCCGCCCGGCCCCGGCAAGCCGCCGGCGACTGTGTTGGAAGGGGACGACTTCATCGCCTTGGTCAAGGAGCGCCTGTGCCAGACGTACCACTACGATCTCCAGGAGCTTCCGGTTTGGCCCATGGAACCCGGCCACCGCCAGCCCGCCCTGCCGAAGTCGCTGCTGAAGAAGTGGCTGGAGGAGCAGGAAGCCGGGGAGTGAACGAGTCGAGGAGTCGAAGGGTCGAAGCGCAAAAAGCAGAAGTCAGAATGCAAGATGCAAGATGCAAAATGCAGATTGGGGGACTCGTTCGCGGGGGGGGCTTTGCACTGCTGCTTCTGTCGGTGAATGTTCTCCATGCGGCCGATCCGATCAAACCCCTCGACCAACTTGCCTGGAAAAACCTCGGCGGACCGCACGGGGCGCTGAGCTACGATGTCAAGATTCATCCGAGGGACCACAACACCGTCTTCATGACCGACTTGTGGAGCGGCATTAACCGGAGCACGAACGGCGGCAAGTCTTGGACCTCGATCAACAACGGCATCGTCACCCGCTGCGGTCCAAGCGAGGATGCCATCCCGATTTTTGTTCTGGAGATCGACCCGCGAAACCCGAACGTCATGTGGGCCGGATCGGAATGGAATTGGTCCATCTACAAGTCGACCGATGCGGGAAGGACCTGGCGCATCAGGAACAACGGCGTGCCGAAATACGACTACGGCGCCACCATCATGACCTTCGCCTTCCATCCTACGGACCCGAACACCGTCTACTGCGGCGCCGACGTACGCGGCGAACGCGACGACAAACCCTCCCTCGGCGCGATCCTGAAGACCATCGACGGCGGCGAGACCTGGCGGGAGATCCACCGGGCCGGCGCGCCCGTCACACGGATTATCATCGATCCGAGAGGACCGGACACGCTCTACGCCTCCACCGGCATCTCCGTCAAAATCCCTTCGGATGAAAACGGCGTCTTGAAGAGCTGCGACGGCGGGAAGACGTGGGCCGAGATCAACGACGGCCTCGACAACTGGGCCGTGAACGAGATCCTCATGGACCCGCGCGACTCGAACGTCCTCTACGCCGCTACCGGGGGGGACGCATCGAAGATGCACAGCGCCTTCGGCGGAATCTACAAAACCACCGACGGCGGCAAGACCTGGCAGGCCGTCCTGGCCCCCGACGAGCCATTGATCGTCATCGCCCTGGCCATGTGCCCCGGCAATCCTGACATGCTGGTGGCCGGCGCGGCGAACCGGATCTATATCACCAGGGACGCCGGCAGGACCTGGGAGATGCGCCCCGCCGTGACCGACGGCTCGGCCTTCGGCGTGCCCTTTCATATGGCCATCGATCCGAAGGATCCGGATGTCATCTACTCGAACAACCAGTTTGCCGGCATCTTCAAGACGGTGGACGGCGGCAAGACCTGGCGGCCCTTCAACAACGGCTACTCCGGCAACATCGTACCCATCGTCAATGCCTCGCGGCAGGACCCGAACGTGGTGTATGCCGGGTCGCTGAGCGGCATCTTCAAGAGCAGCGACCGCGGGACGACATGGAAGGGATTGAACCGGGGCCTGCTCAATGGGCGCGATTATTTCGTATCCGTGACGTCTCACCCGACTCGCAAAGGCTGGCTCCTCGGCAGCGACATGTACTCCGGGTCGATCTTTTTCAGTGACAGCGACGGCGCGGAGTGGAGGCAGGTGGCGGAGCTGAAGACCCCCGAGGGCGGGCGGTTGCGCGGCGGCGTGCGCTGTTTCGTCCATGCGCCCTCCCGGCCGGATATCGTCTATGCCGTCGCCGTCTGCGAGCGGTGCTACGACGAGTATCCCCTGCACCCCTTGCCCGACGGCGGGGGCATCTACCGATCCACCGATGGCGGCCGGACGTGGCAGACCGCCAACGAGGGGCTGGCGCTGACGTGCATGAACGTGCTGGACATCGCCGTTCACCCCGCCGATCCAAACCGTGCGCTCGCGGCGGTGCTCTACGAGGGGCTTTACGAGACGACCGACGGGGGCGCGTCGTGGAAGAAGATGGACTGCGGCCCGGACCATCCCGACATCCGTGCGATCCGGTATGACCCGCAGAACCCGTCCCTGATCTACCTCGGCGCCGAGGGCGGCGGGACGTTCAAGAGCGCCGACGGGGGCAAGACCTGGCGGCGAACCAACAGGGGCATGGATGCGGAGGCGTCGATCCGCAGTTTGGTCATCGATCCCTTTGATACGCGGGTCCTCTACGCCGGGGACTGGCGGATGGGGCTTTACCTTTCCACCGACAGGGGCGAGAGCTGGCGGCGTGTGAGCAGCCCCATGATCACGCGGTCCATCCTTTCCCTGGACATCTCCTGCGACGGTCGAACCCTCTACGCCGGCACGGAGGGGGGCGGCGTGTTCCGGCTTCGGCTCCGGTGAGATCACACCTGCTCACGTGCGCATGGCGTCGAAGAAGTAGAAGCCCAGCGCGCCGAACATGACGACAGGCATCCACGCGGCGATGGCGGGGGTGGGGATGTAGCCGTGCTTGCCCAGGTGGCTGCAGACGAAGCTCACGATATAGAAGCCCACCCCGACCGCGAGGCTGATGCCGATGCCGAGCACGCGATTTCGAGAGAAGCGCTCGGAACCGATGACGGGAGGCAGGCCGATGAGGAGCAGGATGATGGCGCTGAGGGGGTGGGTGAACCGGCCCTGAAGGGCCATCCTCAAGTCGACCCGCTCCGGTTCCTTCTTGATGCGGTAGCGCAGGTCATGAATACTTCTGAAGCCGGGGATGAAGTCCTCCTGGAGGAGGTCGTCCGGGGTGAGGTCCGTAACCAAGGTATACTCGTCGCGGTAGGCCTTCTCTTGCTGACCGTTTTCCAGGAACTTGATCGTGTGAACACCGCGGCAGGCCCATTTTCCTTTTTCAAGCCACTGGCCCTCGTCGACCTTGATGAATTCGATAATCTTGTTGCCGGACGGGTCAAAGCGAGTGAACTCGCCGTACTGGAAGGCGGCGTTTTCGACGTTGAACTCGTGGACGCGGTACTTCAGCTGCCCTCCCTCCGTCCGGCCGTATTTGTCGTAGAGCGTGTCCCGCGTGAGATTGTTCTCCCGTTTGAAGTTCTCGATCTTCGGGCCGATAAAGGGCAGGAACCATTCCTGGTTGGCGGCGCCGAGCACGGCGATGAGGGCGGTGGCGCCGAAGACCGGCATGATGATGCGATAGATGCTGACCCCCGATGCCTTGAGGGCGATCATTTCGTTGCCTTTGGTCATCTCGACCAGGCAGTACGACGCCCCGACGAGGGTCATGACCGGGAAGATATTGGCGAGGATGACGGGGATGTTGTAGAAATAATACTGGCCCAGCAGCCACAGCATCTTGGGGAAGCCGTGGTCGATGAATTTATGCAGCATCTGAAAGGTCTGGACCAGCAAGAGCAGCCCCACCAGGGCCAGCGCGCAGACGGCGAAGTACGCCAGGAAGTTCAGGGCGATGTAGCGGTCCAGGATGGAGATAAGGGTGCGGTCTTTGAGTTTCATTTCCGAAACACATTCGCCAAAAGTATTATGCCAAGCGCACCGATGATAATATCCGCACTCCAGAGGGAAATCCAGCACGGCAGGTACCGATCTTGCGCGAGCAAACGCCCGACCATGAGGATTCCAAAATACGACAATGCCAGGGCGAACCCGATCGCCATGGCGACGAGGACGTGCCCGTGCCTGGAGTAGATGCCCAGAGGCACGGCAGCGAGGACGAAGGCAAGACAGGAGAAGGAGAGCGCGATGGACTCGTTGATCATGATTCGCAGTTCATAGGCCTCCTGCTGTTCGATGGCCTGGCAGCAGTTCTTGTTGGCTTCTTTGCGTTCCTTCGCATACTCGGCAACCTCCCCTTGCAGCTCCTCGATCTGTCTGCTGAACTCCTCCCGCAGCGTGGCGGCGCTGTCGAGGGAGAACTTGAGGTCGGCGATGCGACCATCCACGTCTTTCAGGACCTGTCGGGCGCTCTCATAGGCCTCCTTCGCCGAGGCCGTGTTCTTCTGCAGGCGAAGGATCATGTCCTTCAAGCCCGCAATTTCCGCGTTCAGAATGCGAAGCCGCTTCGCATCCTCTTCGTCAACGACCGAGTCACCGCCTGCCCCGTCTGTGTTGGCGCCGGCCGTTTTCAGTTTTTTGAGGAGCCCCAGTTGCTCGTCATGTTTTCTCTCCAACTCGGCCGCTTTCGCGTCCGTCTCCTGCTTCATGCGCTGCCAGTGTTTCTGCTGGGCGTAGACCGCCGCCGCATTTTCTTTCCGCGAGATTTCAAACTCCTCGAGCATACGCCTGTCTTTTTTTTCGCGCTCGTCCAAGTGCGTGATCTTGCTCTTGAGATCGTTGACCTGATGGCGGACCTCGTTGCACTTGACGTCCAGTGTATCGCGCTTCTTCACCCAGTATTTCCTCGCTGCGGCGGGATCGGAGAATATCTCGTTATGGCCCTTGATTCTCTCCCGCAGTTTGGCGAGTGATCTCCACTGCTTAAAAAGGGACAGGAACCGAGGATTGTGATAGTCCTCCGTCTCGGGGTTTTGGTTGATGGGAATGCCCACGTCAAACGTGTTGAAATGGATCGTCTTCACATCGTCCGGGCGCTCGTAGTTCTGTTTGGTGAAGAACCCGTTCTCCAGATGAATCCGGGCGTTCTCGTTCACCACATCAATCCGGCCCCGCTTGGCGTCGTAGGTCTCGGCCACAAACTCCTGTGAGACGCGGTAGATCGAGATCCCGTGAAGCGTCCCGTCCTCGTCCTGCTTGTCTACATAGATCAGCCATCCCTGCAGGCGGATGCGTTTCTGGGTCTTGCCCAGGTCCTCGATCATACTTGTCCAGGTCGTGGCATCCATCATGATGGACCGGATCTGCCGTTCGGAGTAGGGTACCATCTTCGCAATGACAAAAAACGAGACGATGCTGAAGAGGACGGCGATGATCATGGTCGGGGTCACGATCATCTGGAGGTGGATGCCGCTGCTTCGGAGCGCAGTGATCTCGTTGTCGGCCGAGAGACGCCCATAGGTCATGATCACCGCAATGAGCAGCGACAGGGGAATGGTATAGGGAAACGACTGCATGGCCAAATGGGGGAAGACGAACTTCACCTGGACAATATCCATCCCCTGGTGGACAAGCCGTATGGCAAAGCCGACAAAGATGATAACCAGCAACACCAGGAAGGAGATGAGAAAACCCCTCATCAGCTCCTCGGCGATATACTTGTGCAACGTGCGCATCTACTTCGCCCTCATGGCGGCATGCACTCACATGACGTATGGCCCACAGATCCAACGCCTTCGTCACCGACGGCATCCCTGCCCTGCAACCAAACCTCATAGTCTATCCGCCAGAGCGTTCGATGTCAAGGAGTTTGAACCGGGAGAGTTTCCTCATCGCCTCCGTTGTGTCATCGCGAGAAGCCTCGGGACGGCATAGCCCTTCGGTTCCGTCTCTGTGCTGCGAAAGGAGTCAGGCAGAGCCTGACGGATGACCCGTTCCGAGGCAGAGCCTCGGAACGAGAAAGAGGCGACGACGCGATCTCGCACGCTCGATCACCGCCGATCCGCCAGATTGCTTCGTCGTCACTCGACGCGCGTGACTCCTTGCAAGGACAATACAGGGGTTCCGCGAACCAAACAGAGCGCAACCATTTAGCCAAATGTAGTGATGAGGATTTAGCCGTGTCATTCTCGCTTACGCGGGAATGACGGAGGTCAGATATCGACCCACCACACTTGGCTAAATAGTTACAACAGAGCAAACACAATCTGGGACAGACAGCGCTCCGATTCTGGGGAATCTCCTGGTTTGAACCAGGAGGGCTGAGGAATCGAAAGTCCGGCAGCCCTTCACTCTTTGCTTTCACTTTCGATTTGTCTGTTGACCGAACTCCCCTCAGCCGATAACATAGCGGACGATATGAGAATCCTGTGTTGCGAGAAGGAAAGGCGCACTCTGTGAAACTTGGCATTATGTTCCCCAACGTCCTTGCCGACGGCAAGGAAGCCGGACTGATGGACGAGCTGAAGAAAATGGCCGACGCGGGGCTCCTCTATCTGCAGGCCCGCCCCCAGGCCTTTGCCGACGAGGACCTCTCCCCCACCGAGGAAGGCCGGGAGGCGCTGGCCGCCCTGGACGACCTCGGCATCGAGATCGTGGGCTGGTGCGGATACAACCCGCTCATCGGCAAGGAGGAGGTCGTCGCCAAGAGCATCGACAACATCAAAAGATCCATCCAGTTCGCGGCGGCAGCGCGCGACATCTCGAACAGGGCCCGGCCGACCGTTTTCTCCGAGTCCGGCAACCCGGCGCAGCATCCGGACCTGCCCTATGAAACAATGTGGGGCCAGATCGTCTCCGCGGTCGGCGAGATCGCAGCCGAAGCGGAAAAGAACGGCGCCCTCTTCGCCTTCGAGCCGACGCGGGCCAATATCCTCGACAGCTCAGCAACCACCGCCAAGCTCATCCAGCAGGTCGGCTCGGATCATGTGAAGAGCCTCTTCGATCCCGCCAACATCTGCGGCGACAAGGACACCCTCGAAGGCGCGGTCGAGACCCTCAAACCGTACATGATCCTGGCCCATGCCAAGGACGTGATCCTGAAGGGCGAGGATGGGCGGCCCGAGTATCCGCCCGCCGGCAAGGGCGATCTGGACTACCCGCGCATCTTCGAGCTGATCGAACCCATCGACACCTGCAACGAGATCATCATCGAATATGTCCGCACGCCCGAACAGGCCCAGGAGACGATCAAGTTCCTTCGACAGTTTTGCGAGTGAGGCCGATGCGCTCTTCCGCCAAAATCCTTCTGGCCCTGATCGTCCTGATCCCTCTCGTGGCGATCCTCTCGTGGCCGTCCGGAACGTCCAGTCGCTCCGGCCCGGCGAAGGGCAAGGCCGGTGACACCCTGACCATCTCCCACATCCGAGTGAGCGATGTCACGGAGAACACCGCCACCATCACCTGGCAAACGGACCTCGATGCCGATTCCCAGGTGGTCTGGCGAAAGAATGTCACAGAGGAGCACGCGTCTCCCCATTTGCAGGAACTCACCACCGACCATGCCGCGGCACTCGACGGCCTGCGGCCCGGAACGCATTACGACTTCTATGTCATCAGCCAAACCTCCGACGGCCGCATCGCCTCCGCGCGAGGGCCTTCGTTCAAGACCCCCGGCCTCGCGCCCTTCGACAACCTGTGCGACCGGGCCATCGCCAAGCATATGAAACGCCTGCCCACCATGGGCACGGGCATCGCCTGGGCGGACTTCGACAACGACGGCAACCTGGATGTCTTCATCGGCTGCGACCGGATGTTCGGCGCCAAGCTCTTTCGTCGCCGGGGGCGGGTCTTTGAGGATGTGACGGCCCTGGACCCCTCCCGCTTCGGCGGCAGCGCGCGGTCGGTGGCCTGGGCGGACTTCGACGGCGACGGCGACCTCGATCTCCTGATCGGCCGGCGAAGTCATGTCAGTCTCTACGCAAATCAAGGGCCGCCTGAATGGCGGTTCCTTGATATGTCCGCCATTCTGCCGGCCCAGAAGTTCTACGACGTGGAAGGGGCGGGCTGGATCGATTACAACAACGACGGAGCGGTGGATGTCCTTGCCACGAACGGGAAATACGGGATCCTGATCTTTGAAAACCAGTTCGCCAAACAAAAGAGATTCATCAACGTGAGCCGGCAGGCCGGCTTCGGCCCCGGCGGCGCGGGATCGGGGTTCGGAGACTACATCAGCATAGGCGACTATGACCGCGACGGACGCACGGACTTTCTCTACAACCTGCTGACCGGCATGCTCTTCCAGAACAAGGGCGCGCTCTTCGCCCGGGCAGGCAACAGCGGCATCACCTACTTCTGCAGCTCAACGCGCAAGATCGGAACGGCGTTCGGGGACTATGACAACGACGGGAATATCGACATCTTCGTCCCCCAGCGCGGCCAGAGCCGGCTCTTCCGGAACCAAGGCAACGGCACATTCAAAGACGTCATCAAGCAGGCAGGCGACCTGAGCAAGAACACGAGCGCCTCCGTCGGCGCGTGGGGGGACATCGACAACGACGGCGACCTGGACCTCTACGTGGGCAACGAGGGCGCGCCGAATGCGCTCTACATCAACCTGGGCAAGGGAAAGTTCGAGGACCGCACCGAGCAGTACGGCCTCGCCGCGGACGACCACGGCGAACACGGCCGCGCCCGCGGCATGTGTTTCGTGGACTACGACGACGACGGCGACCTCGATATCTATCTGCACAATTACACCGCCCCCGACTATTTCTTCGAGAACGGCCTGATCTCGGAGGCAAATCACAATTACCTGAAAGTGAAATTCTCTCCCACCCCCTGCCCCGTGGGCGCGTCGGTCTCGCTCTGCGGCAAGAACGGCAAGAAACTACTCGCCATCCGCGAGATCAGCGGCGGCGAGGGATGGGGCAGCCAGTCCCCGCCCGAGGCCCACTTCGGCGTCAAGCCGGGCACATACCACGTCAAGGTCGTTTTCACAAACGGCAGGAAGAAGGACATCCAGACCGTCGTTAGCCCCACAGGAAGAAACGTGGTTCAGATCAAGTAGCATGCGCAGGAACTTCACCGCCGTCCTCTCCACATCCGTCCTCTTCGGCCTCACCTTCGGGATGTATGAGCTGGTCCTGCCGTTCTATCTCAAGGACCAAGGCGTCAGCAACGTGGGTCAGGGATACATCTTCGCCGCCGGGCTGTTGATGCCCTTCTTTCTCCGCATCGGCGTCGGCGGCATCTCCGACCGGTTTGGTCGAAAGATCTTCTACGGTCTATCCATCCTTCTTGCCGGCGTCGCCAGTCTGCTGACGCCATTCTTCGCAAACTCGATCGTGCAGGCGGCTCTCAAGGGGGCGCGCGAATCCGCCGTCGAGACCCGAAAGGTCCTGCACCCGATCCTCCTTTACGAATTCGCGAAAAGCAGGTTCGTCGACTTCTGGGGCAAGACCCAGGGCTTCGAGCGCCTCTTCGAGGCGGCGGGATACCCGCTTGCCGGGTTCCTCCTGACAGCCGGCGGCGCGGCGGGATACCGAAACGCCATGCTCCTCGCTGCCTTCCTTCTGGGCTTGAGCTTTGTCGGGTTTGCGCTCTTGTACAAGGAAGGGAAGCCGTCCGGCAATGACGAGACGAACGCACCCCGCCCTCCCCGGCTTCGCGAGCTTGTGTCGCTCCGGCTGAACAGGAAACTGTGGATCATCATTATCTCCACCATGATCTTCAACGTCGGCCTCATGTGCAGCCATTGTTTTGTCATGCCCCTCTTCTTCACCCAGAAGTTCGGCCTCACCAAGGAGCAGACCGCGATCGTCCTCATGCTCCACCGATTGTTCATGGCCGTGCCCTTGATCTTTGCGGGGTGGATTATTCGGGGCGGACTCAAGGTCCAGAAGGTCTACTACATCCTCTTTATCTTCGTCGAGGGCGTCCTCATCACCGCCGGGGGGCTCCTCCCCAACTTTTACTCCGCCACGAGCGTCTGGCTCTTTCACGACTTCTTCGGCGCCGGCCTCTGGCAGCCCGCCCAGGCGGCCCTCATCATGCACTACGCCAGCGACCATCGGCGCGGTCTCGACGTGGGAAAGGTCATCGCCTTCTCGGCCGTCACCCTATTCCTGGGCCCGCTGCTCGCCGGCTATCTGACCGCATTGCCGGGCCTCTCCGCCGCCGCGGCCATCAGCCTGCCCTTCATCGTAGGCGGCGCCATCATCGCCGCCTCAGCCTTCCTACTGCTCCTCCTCTGAAAAGTTGCTTTCGCGCGCGCTACACGGGCAGCGACCCTTCGGGCCAGGACTTTCCCCAGAATACGGATGGGATCAAGCGTAACCACTGTCGGTCATTTGGCCTGCAAAACCCGGCTTGCGGAACCCACGCCCTGTCCTTGCGAGGAGTCACGCGCTTCGCGTGATGACGAGGCAATCTGGCAGATCGACGGTAATCGAGCGTGCGAGATCGCGTCGTCGTATCTTCCGCTATCGCGAAAGATGCTCCTTGCAATGACACCGCACAGGTGATGGGGAAACTCCTCTTTTTTCTTGTTTCGAGGCTCCGTTTCTCTTTTCTCGTTCCGAGGCTTTGCCTCGGAACGGGTCATCCGTCAGGCTCTGCCTGACTCCTTTCGCAGCAAAGAGGCGGCGCCGAAGGGCTATGCCGTCCCGAGGCGCCTCGCGATGACACAGCGGGGGTGATGGGGAAACTCCTCTTTTCGGGCTTCTTGACAATTGCGGCGGTGTGTGTTATAGTCAATGATTCGGTTTGTTCTGTCGAAACGCATCCGAATCATGGAGCCCCAAAAAGCATGGCTAAGACCACAGAGTCCATCATCGGCATCGACCTCGGCACGACCAACTCCTGCGTCGCCATCATGGAGGGCGACCAGCCGACCGTCATCGTCAACGCCGAGGGCAGCCGCCTGACGCCGTCCGTCGTGGCCTTCACCGACGACGACCGCCTGGTCGGCCAGATGGCCAGGCGCCAAGCCGTCACCAATCCCCGCAATACCGTCTTCTCCATCAAGCGGTTCATGGGGCGGAGGCACCGGGAGGTCAACACCGAGGAGAAGATGGTCCCCTACCACATCGTAGGCGCCAACGACGATCCCGTGAAGGTCAGGATCGACAAGGAGAACAAGGAATTCACCCCCCCCGAAATCTCCGCCATGATCCTGCAGAAGCTCAAGCAAACGGCCGAGGATTACCTCGGCAAACCCATCCAAAAGGCCGTCATCACCGTTCCAGCCTACTTCAACGACAGCCAGCGCCAGGCCACCAAAGACGCCGGGCAGATCGCGGGCATCGAGGTCGCCCGCATCATCAACGAGCCCACCGCCGCGGCCCTGGCCTACGGACTCGACCGGCAGAAAGACGAGAAGATCGCTGTCTTCGACCTCGGCGGCGGGACATTCGACATCTCGATTCTCGAGGTGGGCGACGGGGTTTTTGAAGTCAAGTCCACCAACGGCGACACACACCTGGGCGGAGATGACTTCGACGACGTGCTCATCAATTTCATCGCCGATGAATTCAAGAAGGAGCAGGGCATTGACCTCCGTGAAGACCAGATGGCCCTGCAGCGCCTCAAAGAGGCCGCCGAGAAGGCCAAGTGCGAGCTGTCCAGCTCCACCCACACCGACATCAACCTCCCCTTCATCACCGCCGACCAGACCGGCCCGAAGCACCTGAACCTGGGGCTGACCCGGGCGAAATTCGAGCAGCTCACCGAGCACCTGGTCCAGCGATGCATCGGCCCATGCGAGATGGCCATCCGCGACGCCAAACTCAAGCCGTCCGAGATCGACGAGGTCATTCTCGTCGGCGGCTCCACGCGCATGCCCGCCGTCCAGGCCTTGGTGCAGAATATCTTCGCGAAGGAGCCCCATAAAGGCGTCAACCCCGACGAGGTCGTCGCCGTCGGCGCGGCCATCCAGGGCGGCGTCTTGTCGGGTGAGGTGGATGACGTGCTCCTTCTCGACGTAACCCCCCTCTCCCTCGGCATCGAGACCCTCGGCGGTGTGTGCACGAAACTGATCGAACGCAACACCACCATCCCCGTCCAGAAGAAAGAGGTCTTCTCCACCGCCACCGACAACCAGAGGGCCGTCGAGGTCCATGTCCTCCAGGGCGAGCGTGAGATGGCCATCGACAATCGGACGCTGGGCAAGTTCCAGCTCGTCGGCATCCCCGCAGCGCCGCGCGGCATGCCCCAGGTCGAGGTGACCTTCGACATCGACGCCAACGGCATCCTCAACGTCTCCGCCAAGGACCTGGGCACAGGCAAGGAGCAGTCCATCCGCATCGAGTCCTCCTCCGGCCTGTCCAAGGAAGAGGTCCAGCGGATGGAGAAAGAGGCCGCCGAGCACGCCGAGGAGGACAAACAGAAACGCGAGATCGCCGATACCCGCAACACCGCCGATCAACTCGCTTACAGCGTGGAGCGGACCCTTAAAGAGCACGGCGATAAGATCAGTGAGACCGACAAGAAAGAGATCGAAGACGCCGTGTCGAAATTGAAGTCCGTCAAGAACTCCGACGACGTCGCCGCCATCCGCAGCGCCATCCAGGAGGTGGAGAACGCCTCCCACAGGCTGGCCGAGCACATGTACCAGACCACCGGTGAGGAGGGAGGCGCCGCCCAGTCCGGAGAGGAAGGGGCGCCAAGGAAAGGGCAGGCCGAACCTCCGGGAGGGGTTGAGACCGACCAGGCAGGCGTCATCGACGCCGACTATACCGTGGTGGATGAAGACAAGAAGGACGACGAAAACGGAAGCAAAGAGTAGCCGAGGACTCCACCGCGCCTATGTCGCCGACTTCGTCCACTCCGGCGAGATGCACATCACCGGCGATGAAGCCCACCATATAGCCCATGTCAAACGCCTCGGCATAGGCGACCGGGTTGTTGTGTTCGACGGTTCCGGCCTCGAGGCCGAGGCCGCCATCGTTGAGGCGGGTCGCGACCAGGTCATCGTTCGCGTCGAGCAGCCCCACTCGGTCGACCGCGAGGCCGGCATGAACATCACCCTGGCCTGCGCCATCCCGAAGGGCAAGCGGGCCGAGTTCATGATCCAGAAGTGCGCCGAGCTCGGCGTCCGTGCCTTTATCCCCATCGAGTGCGCCCGGAGCGTCGTGAACATCCGCACGCGCACCGATTCGAAGTTGGCCAAGTGGGAACGCATCTGCGCCGAGGCGTCGAAGCAATCCGGCCGCAACCGCGTCATGGCCGTCCGCCCACCGCATGAAATGGCCGAGGTCCTCCGCCTCGTCTCCAAGCACCACCTGGCCCTCATCGCGACGCGGTGGGGGGACGTGGCCCCGCTTCGCAGCGTGCTGGAGGGCGCGGGGGCGATCGACTCCGTCCTCTACCTCGTGGGCCCGGAAGGAGGCTTTACCCGCACCGAGATCGCTGAGGCCACGCGAGCGGGGTGCAAGGCGGTCTCCCTTGCCTCGTCAATCCTCCGCACGGAAACCGCCGCCGTCGCGGGGGTGGCGATGCTCGTCTACGCCGCCTCGTGAGACGGGTCATCCCATGTCATGCTTTGCCCCGTAAGCCCTTTGCCCTCAAGCCGTTTAGCATTGAATATCAATTGGTTATCCACATCGCCCCCAATTTTTTCGTAGATGCGTGCATTCGGCGGTTTGGGGCTGTATTCGGTGGCGAAACAGCCATTTGGCGGTTGTTCACTTTTGCGACACTCACGACTTATCCACAGGAAATCCACAGAAGAAAATGCCCAATGATGGATGAGGATGAAGTCCGGCCACTCCGCCATTCTCCCGCAAGCATGGGCCCACACGGGACGGTGAAGAATGCCGTGAACGAAAATCCCCCGAAATCGTGAATAGCCGCCTGCCTCACGGCGTAGAATCCATTGAATCGCACATGGGCGTACGGTAGGATAACAAAATTGCCTGCCGAACGGTGTGCGGAGGCGGAATGTCCGAAGAGGAACGAGAACTCATTCTGAGGTGTAAGCGCGGGGACCGGGCCGCCTTCGAGCCCGTCGTGAAGGCCTACATGAAACGGGCCTACTTCGCCGCGCTCTCCCTCGTCGGCAACCGCGAGGACGCCCTCGACCTCTCCCAGGAGGCCTTCGCCAACGCCTATCGCTTCATCCGGCGATTCGATCCAGACCAGGACTTCTATCCGTGGCTCTATCGGATCGTGAAGAACCTATGCATGAGCCATTTGCGCAAGAAAAAACGCCGCGACACGCTCCTCCCGCGCGAGCCCGACCCGGAGATTACCTTCGAGTCCACCCCGGCAGGCGAGGAACCGTCGCTCATCCCCGAGAGCGGCGAGATGAAGGAGGTGCTCTGGCGGGCGATTCGCGGGCTGCCCGATAAGGAGCGGGAGGTCATCGTCCTGAAGCATTTCCAGGAGATGTCGTACAAACAGATCGCCGCGTCGGTGGGGTGTCCCATCGGTACGGTGATGTCGCGCCTATACAGCGCGCGGCAGCGGTTGAAGGAAAAGATGAAGAAATATCTGTAGAAGGTCCCCCCACACCGTCATTCCCGCGAAAGCGGGAATCCAGACGGCCGGGAGGAGACAAGACACGCTCAAACAAGTTTGAACGTGGCACAAAGAAGATGAGAAGGTACTTGTAGCGGTCAGGGAAAAGCGATGTCATGTGAGGACTACAAAGAGCTCCTGATGGCCTACATCGACGACGAAATCGATGAGGCCGGCCGAGCGCGTTTCAAGGAGCACATCGGCCGGTGCGAGCGGTGCCGCTCGGAACTGGAGGAGCTGACCAGTCTGAAGGAGGTGACGGACGAGATGGTATTCAAATTTCCCGAGGACAAGCTGTGGACCACGTACTGGTCGGGCGTCTACAACCGGCTGGAGCGCGGCGCGGCGTGGGCGCTGGTGTCGATCGGGGCGATCATCCTGATCGTGTATGGGGTGTATGCGCTGTTGGTCGAGATGCTGGGGGATGTGGCGGTGCCGTGGGCCGTGAAGATCGGGGTGATACTCCTGCTCGCGGGGGTAGTCGCCTTGATCGTCTCGACCGTTCGCGAGCGGATATTTGCCCTCAAGAGCGACAAGTATAAGGAGGTGGAGCGATGATTCTTACCACGATTGATGACATCCCGGGGATGAAGATCACCAAAACCCTCGGTCTCGTCCGCGCCGGGACGACCCGCACACGCGGCCTGGGGCGCGACATCCTGGCCGTTATCAAGAACTGCCTCGGCGGCGAGGTGCGGGAGTATACGAAGCTGGTGGCTGAGGTCCGGGAGCAGTCCCTCGACCGCCTGCAGGAGGAGGCCGAGAAGCTCGGCGCCAACGCCATCGTCGGCATCCGCTTCGCCTCGACGGAGGTCATGTCCGGCGTGGCCGAGATCGTCGTCTACGGCACGGCCGTGGTGGCGGAGGAGGGGCAGTAGGTTTCCGCAAGACGGAAGAGGAATCCTCCTCGCTCCCCCGCCGCTGCAGCGTCAGGCCGCTCACACGTGAGTGATTTTCCTTGCAGGCGAACCCTTCCTCTGTAGAATCATCAGAGTCAGGATTCACACGCGCTGGAGGAAATCGATATGACCCGAACCCGTGTTGCCGGTATTCTTGTTCTATCGGTGACTGCCCTTGCCGCATTCCGCAGTCTCGCCGCGCAGGATGGCGGCTCGGTTGTCGGGTTGTATCACTTCGACGAGGGCCGGGGCGGATGGGCGAAGGACTCGTCGCCCGCCGAGAACAACGGCTTCCTCGGGCGACAGATCGCTCCCGATGCCGGCGATCCGAAGTGGGTCGCCAACGGGAAACAGGGCGGCGCGCTGGAGTTCGATGGTGTGGACGATGTCGTTACAATCCCCAACACGGCGTCGCTCTGCCTGCGCGAAGGAATCGAGGTCGAGATGTGGGTCCTCCAGAAAAAGCGCACCCCCTACGCCCGCATCCTCGACAAGCGGCCGTGCTTCGACATGTATATCGACGAGAGCGGACTCCCCACCTTTCGCTTCCGTTGCGGGGAGGCCTACGGCATCAAGGGAGAAAAACCCGTGCCGCTCAACGAGTGGGCCCGCCTCCGAGCCGTGTGCGACGGGAAGACGATGAGCATATTTCTCAATGGCGAAAATATCGGTAGCCGTCCGTACACCGACCCGATCCCCAACGGTCCCAACGAATCCATGGGGACGCTGCGCATCGGCAACGCATCATTCGCCCGGGCCTTCTGCGGCCTGATCGACGAGGTCAAGATCACCAACATTGGTTACCGCCCGCCGGCGGCCAAGGCCTTCGAGAGCGATGCGGACACCGCAGGGCTGTGGCATCTCGACGACGGCAAGGCGACCGGCGCCGGGCCGAACCGGCTGGACGGAACCCTCCACGGGGCCACGTCCGTACCTGGCAAGATCGGGACCGCGCTGAGATTCGATGGCAAGAGCTGCGTGGAGATACCGGACCATCCATCGCTTGATCTGCAGGACGAGCTGACCATCGACTGCTGGGTGAAGCAGCTCAAGCGCAGCCCCTACGCCCGCATCGTCGAGAAGAGCGAGTGGACCTACGGTCTCTGGATCAACAGCGACGGCGCGGCGGATTTCTTTTACCGGTCGTCTGCCGGCGGCTCGAACCACGTCGTGTCGGTGGTGAAGATGCCCCTGAATCGCTGGACGCACATCCGCGCAGAGTTCGACGGCTTCGAGGCAGTCCTCACCTTCGACGGCAAGGAGGTCGCGCGCGAGACCATCCCCGAGCAGAAGCAACGCATCGCCACATCGGACGGCAGCCTGTTCCTCGGCAACAACGCCGGTGGCGCCCGGGGATTCATCGGCCTGATCGACGAGGTCCGCATCTCGAAGACGATCCGGCGCGCGCGACCGCCCATGCAGACTCGAATCACGTCGTATCCGTCAAAAGACACGTGGACGCTTCGGATCGATGCCCGGGGAACGCGGGGCCGAGCGGCGACAGTTCGGGGCGAGGTTCTCGGAAAAGACAACCAGCCCGTGCACACCATCGCTCCTCTGAAGCTCCAACGCGGCGTTGGGCAGGTTGCGGTTGATGTGGACGCTTTTCCACCTGCCACCTATCGCATCGCCCTGACCGCCCTCGATGCGAACGGACAGCAGGTCGCCGAGGAGACGATCGAGTTCGCCAAGCCACCGAAGCCGCCCTGGCTCGGAGCCGGGATCGGCGTGAGCAACAAGGTGCTCCCCCCCTGGACGCCGATGACGACATACTTTACCAAGGGAGGCTACCTTCGCATCCGGTGCTGGGGCCGAGAGTACGACTTCGACCGTCTACTGCTCCCCTGTCAGATCCGAAGCGCTCATGCCTATGTCCTGGCCAAGCCGATTCGACTTGTCATTCGATCGGGTGGCGGGGACCTCCCCCCCGGCAAGAACACCTTCAGCGACCCGGTGGCGGCGAAGCACGAGGTCCGCCTGGCCGGGTCCGCGGCCCTCGGCGCGATCACGGTGGAGACGAAGGTCACGGTCGAGTACGACGGCATGACCCGGTTCGACATGAGGCTGACTCCTTCACAGGACGTTGACGTGGAGTCTGCCTACATCGAGATCCCCATCAGGGCCGAACATGCCACGCTCATGCACCACCCCGGGCGATGGTTCGACGATCCCACCTGCGCGGGGGCGCTGCCGAAGGACGGGTGGCGCGCGCCGAACACCTGGTATCTCTGGCTCGGCGATGAGGAACGCGGCCTGTGCTGGTTCGCCGAGGACCAGGAGGCGTGGGGCCTCGATAAGGAGAAGCCGGGGATCGAGGTCGTTCGCGATGGCGACGTCGTTCGCCTGCGTGTTTACCTCATCAACGCAAATACGAAACTTGCCAAGCCGCGCGAGTTCACCTGGGGCCTCATGGCCACGCCCGTCAAGCCGCGGCCGAAAGGCTGGCAGCGGTGGCGCTTCGGCAGCCCCGGCGGGCCGGTGACCATCGGCGTGCGGTGGTCCACACTGAAGACGTCGAAGTGGCATTCCTTCCCCGTGCCGCCTAATCCGGCAGGGTACCACGCCGACGTGAAGAAGGCGCACGACGAAGGCAAGAAGTTCGTGCCCTACACCAACTTCAACATGCAGAGCGACGCTGGGCCGGAGTGGGCTTACTGGGGCGAGGACTGGAATGCCTATGCCGGTGAGGGCAAGGCGGCGGATGTGCTGGCGATGAACGTAATCAACGTCCGGTGCTGCGCCATGACACCGAGCTGGTGCGACTTCATCGCGTGGAAGTACAAGACGTTCCTGGAGGACTTCGACAGCGACGGGTTCTACCTCGACAACAGTTCGCCGGGGAAGTGCAACAACCCCGACCATCCGGCCGAACATCATGGCCGCCGCCACATCTTCGCCGCGCGAGAACTGATGAAGCGCTTTTACACTGTCACGAAACAGAATGATCCGGAGAACGTGATGGTGTGCCACATGTCCTCGACGCTGTGCATTCCCCTCCTGTCCTTCTGCGACGCCATCGTGGACGGCGAGCAGTACGGCTGGGCGCTGAAGGAAAGCTTCGACGGGCACTACATTCCTATCACGCCACTTGCCCGCGTCCGCGCCGAGCTCATGGCCCATCAATGGGGCCTTGTCCCTTTCTACCTCCCCTGCAACCGCGGCCCGAACCGCTGGACGCCGAAGCTTATGCGCGAGATGCTGGCGCTCTTCCTTCCGCACGGCATGCGATTTTGGATGGCCGGAGACGTCAAGACCATGACCAAAGTCCTCGATGTGATCGACGCCTTTGATCTCCCCAGCGCGACGTTCATCCCCTATTGGTCCGTGCCGGAATGGAAGAAGATGGCGGAGGAAGATGGCATGGTCGTCTCGGCCTACGTGCGCGACGGGCAGGCGATGCTGATCGTGTCGAACCTGAGGGAGGAGCCGCGCGAGGCGCGAGTCAACCTTCCACTCAATGCCCTGGGATTGTCGAAAATGCCTGCACATGTCAGCGATCCGTTGGATGCGGAGGCGGCGTCGGTGAGCGAAGCCCGCCTCGTCCTCAACGTCGATGGACGGAACCTTCGAATCATTGTCTTGAAGTGAAGCGAATCCACAAAGCGGATATTTGGAGGGAGCAGTGGTGAAACAGTCGATAATGCTTGTTTGGCTGTGTGTGATCGAACTCATGGTATCGAATGCGCGGGCCGACATGACCATTGTCGCCGACGGCAAGCCCATGGCCGTGGTCGTGATCGCCGAGGACGCCACACCTGTGGCGAAGTATGCGGCGGAGGAGTTCGCCTACCACATCAAAAAGGCCACGGGGGCGAAGCTGCCCATCGTTACCGAGACCGAGAACGCGATACCCGACGAGCCGCCGGGACGAGTCTATATCGGCAATTGCCAGGCGGCGAGAAAGGCGGATATTGACATTGGCAAGCTGCCGCCGGAAGGGACGGCCCTCAAGGCGACCGACCGGGCGCTGTTCATCGCCGGTGAGGACGGCAACGGCGATCCGCTCTCGATGAACACTCACGCCGGCACGCTCTGGGGGGTGTACGAGGTGCTGGAGCGCCTGCTCAAGGTGCGGTGGCTGTGGCCGGGGGAGTTGGGGGTCTATGTGCCGAAGACCAAGACCGTGAAAATCGGCGAAGTCGAAGAGATGATCGAGCCGTGGCTGTTCCAGCGCAACCTGCGACCCGGCCTGAGTCTGCGCTACGGGAACGAGAAGTTCGCCTTTACGCCCGATGGCAGAAAGCGCTACGCCCACGCGCAGCAGGTGTTCCTGCGGCGGCATCGGATGGGCCGAAGCAAGCGCATGCGCTACGGGCACGCCTTCAACGCGTGGTGGGTGAAGTATGGGAAGGAGCACCCCGACTGGTTCCAGCTTCTGGAGGATGGCAAGCGCGGGCCGGCGCGGCCGGGAAGCCGGTTCTCCATGTGCGTATCGAACCCGGGGTTCCACAAGAAAATCGTCGAACTGTGGAAGGAGCAGAAGGCGAAGAATCCGGACAAGTGGATCAACATCAACTGCTGCGAGAACGACATCCGCGGACTATGCACCTGCGAGCGGTGCATGTCGTGGGATGGACCGCAGCCGGAGAACATTCCCAAGAGGTTCGGCCCGCGGGTGGTGTCGGACCGGTATGCCAGGTTCTGGCTGGCCGTTCAGCAGCTTGCGGCGAAGGATGACTCGGAGGCGACGGTGGTCGGCTATCCCTATGTCAACTACTACCCCGCCCCCAGCCCGGGCATCAAGCTGAACGAGCACATCATCCTCGGCCTCGTGCCCGACCGCTTCTTCCCCCGCGACCCGGCGGAGCACAAGTGGATCAAACAGCAGTGGGCCGGGTGGGCGGCGACGGGGGCGAAGCTTTTTCTCCGGCCGAACTATTTTCTCCAGGGCTACTGCATGCCGCATATCTTCGTGCACCAGTTCGCCGACGAGTTCCAGGACGCCGCCCGGCAGGGGATGGTGGCGACGGACTTCGATTCGCTCACCGGCCAGTGGTCCACGCAGGGGCCGAATCTCTACGCCCTCTGTCGGTTCCACCTGTATCCCCAGCGTTCGGTGGATGATCTGCTGGACGAGTACTACTCCGCCTTCGGCCCGGCGGGGAAATACGTGAAGGCGTATTTTGACTATTGGGAAAAATATATGACCGACAACCGGGAAAGGCACGCGCAGATCGCCGAGGAACGCAGGGCGAACTGGGTCCGCTACGCCAAGATGGTGGATGCGATATTCCCGACGGAATCCTTCGGGCCGGCGGAGAAGCTCCTGGCCGATGCGGCCAAGGCCGCGACGGGGCAGCCGGAATTCGCCGCGCGGGTGGAGTTCCTGAAGAAGGGATTGGAGCACGCGAAGCTCTGCGCCGAGATCGGCCGTATGGTCAATGTGAAGGATGCCGATGTATCGCCGGTCGCGGTGGCAAAGGCGCGGAAGAAACTTCTTACTTTCCGGCGAGAGACCGAGAAGGATTGCATCGCCAACTTCAACTTTTGTGCAAGTGTCGAGGCCAGAAGCTGGCGGGTGCCGCCCGATCTCTATACGGGCGAAGAGGTGAAGTCCCTCTGCGAAACGGTCCAGCCACTGGAGGGCAAACCACAAATCTCCATCCGCGGGGCGCATACCTTCCTAATCCTCCTCAAAGAGGGGGAGCGGCTGACCATGCAAGTCGCCGGGAAACAGGTCGGCCGATACGACAGTGTTATCGAGTGGCGGGTGTTTGGGTGCACGGACAAACTGCTCGCGAAGGGACCCATCGAGCCGAAGAAGGAGGCGCGGGTCGATGTGCCTGCCGACGAGGATGGGGCGTATGTCGTCTCGGTGCGAACAGGTCGGAACGCGGCGCTGGTGACGCTGCTTAACGACCATGCCGTCCTGGCCGGGCGGAAGATCCGCCTCATTAGCGAGACGTGCCCGCTGTTCTTCTACGTGCCGGAGGGGGTGAAGGAGTTCACCGTTACCCTCGAAAGCCCCGCCCCGGGCGAGACGGCGCGCATGCGGCTTTTCAACCCCGATGGCAAAGAAGTCGCGGTCGGGCAGACGGGCAAGGAGAAGACCTACGTGGCCAGGGTCAAGGTCCCGCCCGGGCAGTCGGGGAAGGCGTGGTCGGTCCGAACCGAGCGGGCGGACATGGGAACGCTGGAGGACTACTCGATCGATCTCGGCGAGATGCTCCCTCCCTACTGGGCGCAGGCGGCGGACCGGCTGGTGATTCCGAAATAGGGAGCGGTTCGGCGCCCTATCGTGGACCGATTCTGACGATCAGCTCCGGCGGGCTTCCGCCCTCGCGCGAGAGATAGGACGCGCCGTCACAGCTCGTCGGGACAATGGCCAGGCTTACTTCCTTCCGTCCGTCGAGATCGATATTCAGGTCGCGCTCGATGCGCTCGCCATTTTCGATCTTGCCAATGACGCCGACCTTCTCGCCCAGGGCCGGCTTGTTCTCGTAGGTGATGGTCTTTTCGTCCCACTCACCCTTGACCGCATACACACAACCGCTGTCCCGGCTCTGCGCGTAGCCGGTGGTGCTCACCTGCAATCGCAGCTTGCCCGAGAGGGGTTTGCCGGGGACCTCCAGGCGGAACTTGAGGAATACAATGGCGTAGGCATCGTCCTCCATTTCCTTGTTGCCGCCGTCCACGAAGAGCGCGCCCGCCTTTCCGTAGTTGTTCTTCGGCGCGCCCTTTCGAACCGCTGCGTCCGCAATCGCCTGCACGACGATTTCCCCCTGTGCGCCCGTATAGGTGATTGGGATGGATTTTTCGGCCATCACCCCCTTCCCCCGGCTGACCAGGCGGAGACCGATAGCGTACTCACCGGTCTTCATCTTTTTCAGCACCTTTGCCTTGAGCTTAATGGTCTTCTCGCTTCGGGCGGAAATGCGCAGGCTCGTCTCACTGGCGCCGACACGCATGCCCTTGGGCGCCGTCACCTGGAGCTTGCCCACGAACTCCTCGTCGGTCAGGTTGATGACCCGGGCCGTCTGCGTCTGCTCGGTCTGGTAATCGCTCAGGAGAAACGGCGGCGCGGCCATGCTCAGCGGCACCGTGCGGGTCCTTGTCACCTCGATGCTGCTGAGGATCGGAGCGCGCTCAGGCTCCGGCCTGTCCTGTTTGGGCACGAGTTCGATCTTGAGATTGTCGGCGACTTCGATGTCCTCGAACGCCTTGACGACGGCCTTGCACTTCCCGCCGGCTGCCTTGAACACATCGAAGTCCTTCGCAACCGTCCGCCCCTGGAGCTTGATATCGAACACCCGCCGTCCGGGGCTGCCGTGCGTCAGCTCGGCGAAACCCAGTTTGACGGTGTACTTGCCCGGCGGCTCCCCCTTGCCCACGAGCAGGGCGGTGCACTGCTGCAGGCCAACGCACCCGGAGGAAAAGACCCAAGGGGTTTCCGTGCCTTCGACGGGGAAAAGACCGGCGTTGTGGTCGTAGTACCCCCCTCCGTCCAGGATATTTGCGCTGACATTGAGCTGGAGCACGAGCCGGTGGTTCGGCCCGGCGGCATACGGCCGGGGATAGGAGAGCCAGAGCGTGCCCTTGCCGTCCCTTCGATCCCCGGGCGCACCGAGATTGACGGCCATATGCTTCACCGGCGTCTCGGGGCCGGGGCAGCTATACCGCCCCCAAGAGCGCTCGATCTTTCGCGGGTGGAACACGATCGTGCAGTGGATCGGGAAGGGACACATGCACCCCGAGCTCCCCTCCGGGACCTGAAGCAGACCGTTCGCCGCGATGAAGTTGACCCAACAACTGGTCCGCTGCCCGCCCGAGTTGGCCGTGCCCTGGTCCTTGATCAGGTCGTAGTAGGCGATGGAGTCCGACCGGAACATGAGCACGTTCGGCCCCGCTGCCATGCAGCCGCAGTGGTGGCCGGGCCGGGCGATCTGCCACTTCTCTTTCTTGCCGGTAAGGGGGTGCACGCGCATCTTCGGCTTGCCGGTGTGGAGGTTGTGCGCCCATGGCTCGGCGTAGATCGTGTCGCCGATCACCAGCGGCCGGCTACGGTAGCCGATGTGGTCGGACCAGAGGTTCTTGCCCGTGTCGCTCGACAGCGCGATGATGCTGCGCCGGGTGAAGTCGCCCGCAAAGAACTCCTTCCAAAAGTGGCCGTTCCATGGCACCATGCAGAGGAGCAGGACCTTGTCCTTGTAGATCACCGTCACCGCGTCGCCGCTGCCGATACCGACCTTGACGCAGTCGGTCAGGTCCACCGGCTTCTGCCAGCGCAGCTTGCCGGTCTTTGCGTCGAGGGCCATGACGACACGGACGAGGGCGTTTTTCTCCGCCCCGATCGACTTCCGCTGCTCGTCCGTGACTGCCCCTTCCATCAGGAACACCTTGCCATCGCCGACGCACATGCTGATATGCATCATGCTGCTGCCATGGTGCACCCATCGGGGCCTGCCCGTCTTCACGCTCAGGGCGAAGAGGGTGTCGGAGGTCACGCGGCCCCGTGTGGCGCTTCCGAACAGCGTGTTCCCGACCACCGCGACGTACCCCCAGCGCCTCGGCTTGTCGTCCTGCGCCCGTGGCAGGCCGTAGGTCTTGATGGTTTTCCCCGTGGCAACGTCCAGGCGCAGGCACTGGTCCTTTGCCGCCACAAACAGGCCGTCCTCCGACACGGCCAGATTGCCGCACTCCTGCTTCGTGCCGAGCCGGATAGCGCCTTCGATGTTGCGCGTCCAGAGCTCCACGCCGTTGTAGGCGTCGTAGGCCGAAACAAAGTTCTCGCCCTGGATGAAAAGACGCCCGTCCATCGCGAGAGGCGCAGCCGCGCTGGCGTGACGGCTGGGCATCCGTCCCGGACCCGGCTCGCCGAACCAGAGGATCCCCAGCGGGCCTTTAAGCCGTTCATCGTCGCTGCACCCGGTGTTCGCGGGGTCGGCGAATTGCTGCGTCCATTTTCCGGCCCCCGGCAGCGCGCCGCGGGTGAGGACGAGCCAGTCGCCCTTGACAGCGACCTTAATCTCCGGATGCTTGAGCGCCTTGACCTGCGGATGGAGGTCCTTCGGAAGATAGGCCACGCCGCCGCAGGGCTTCAGGATACGGGCCACCTCCTCAACGGAGGAAACCGCCTTCGGGTCTTCACAGACGATCAGGTTCGCGAAGTAGTCGGGATAGCACAGGTCGGCCAGATCGCCCTGGTCGATACAGACCCGCGCCCCGCACAGGCCCGCCGCGGCGAGCGCCTTTCTGGCCTGTGCCACTCCCGCATCGTCCTTCTCCGAACCGCAGAGGATCAGGTCGGTCCGTTTGGCCAGTTCATATGCCAGCCGCCCATCCCCGGCCCCAATGACCAGACCATAGCCTTTCCGAATTTTCGCGCCCTTGACAATCGTGTCCGCCAGCGCCGCACAGGCCTTTGTCCGGTCGTCGCTTGGATAGGGATCGTCCGACTTCTCCTGGACAACGCGCCTCGGCTCGGCGACATCGCCGGGAACGAGGCAATAGATCGCCCCGCTGTCGGTGCTTGCAAACAGGCGGCCATTCGCCACGGCGAGTCCCTTGGCCGCGCCCTTTACCTTGCCGGTCCACAGCTTCCGGCCCGTGGCCGCCTCGACGGCGATGACCTTGTCCTGCCCGCCGGCGTAGAGTATTCCTCCGGCGAGGATCATGGAGTCGGTGCAGTCGCACTCGATTCTCCACTTTTTGGCGGCCATGACCTGCTTGGCCGCTTCCTTTTCGGCCTCATCCTGGGCGTCAAGCTGCACCTTGAGATCGGCCATCTTCTTTTCGAGGGTCTCCAACTGCTTTGCCGCCTTCGGGTCCTTCTCGGCCTTCCTCCGGACCTTGCGGAGCTCCCTCTTGAGTTGACCGGCCTGGTAATCCAGCTTCCACCGCTTGCGCCGCACCTTCTGGCGCTTCTGGCTGGCGGCGGGGAAGAGGGTTCGGTCGATGGCGGACATCTCGGCCCCTGTCAGCATGTACGACGTATCCGATGTGACGATCAGACGCCGCCCATGAAACCACGCGAACCCCGCGCCGCCGGTCTCCTGGTCGTAGGCAATGACCTGCTCCGTGCCGCTGTAGAGCTTCCCCTCGGCCAGCAGGGCATAGGTCCCGCCGAAGAGCCCGTCGCCCCGCCAGTTGCCCCGGCTCTGGAACAGGTATTGCCCGTCCTCTCGCCGAAACCCCATCGGCGCCGCCCGGCCGGACGGGATGAACAGGCTCGAGGAAGAGGCAAGCAGGTAGCCCTGGGGGGAGATGCTGCGGGTGGTCCGCCAGCCGAAGCTGTCGTTCACCCAGATGCGCTTGCCGGTCGCGGCATCCACGGCATACAGAAACAGCCCCTCGTGGGGGAACACCCCCGCCGCGAAGTAGGCCACCCCCTTGTCCACCAGGATCCCCGTCCGCAACGGCCACATGGAGATCATCCGGCCGTGCCCGAGAACCTTTTCGTTCGTCGGCCCGGCGCGGAGCTTCCATATCTCGCGGCCGTTTTTGGCATCGAGACAGTAGGCGTGTCCATCGTCGGAACAAACATAGAGCTTGCCCTCCCACACCGTCGGCGCCAGGCGGATCGGCGCGCTGGTGATTTTTGTCCACTTCAGTGTGCCCGTTGCGGCGTCGAGGCAGTAAACCGTGTTGTCGGACGACGATCCGAAATAGACGGAGTCTCCCGCGGAAACGGCGTAGAAGGCGTCGTCAAATTTTACACGCGGCAGCTCCAGGTTCCCCTCCACCGGTTTTGGCTGGGGGTCGCCCCAGGCCGGGGCGGGAGAATGCAGCGGCGTGAACGACCACGCCTCCGACAGCGGCGGCTTGATCTCCTCCTTCGTCACTCCGCTGCGGGCGATGTCGTGTTGATAGGTCGGCCAATCCTCGGCCTGGACGCGCCAAGCAAGGAAAAGCAGGGCCACCAGGATTGTGCGGATCATATAACTTCGGTATGATGTTGGCATAGCAGGGCTCCTCCCATGGGGACCTGTCATTTTTTCTCCTCCTTCTTCTTTGGCGAACGGGGGGCCCACGCCGCGGCGTCGGGCATGTGCACCATGGCGAACGAGACATAGATCGAGTAGTTGCACGTGCAGTGGTGCGCAAAGCATGGCGCGTTCAGGATGCCATCGGCGGGGATCAGGCTGTTCGTGCACCCGGACCGGACGCCGCGCAGGTAAACATGCTGATTTGTCGCCAGATCGACATAGGACGCATACCCATCGCGAACCGTAACCACGTGGGGCGCCCCCAACGCGCGGCCACAGCCGCGCAGGCCGCCCTTCCACAGGCGGTTCGGCAGGGCCGATCCCGTCAGGGGATCATAGGCCTCGCCGATGTCGGTCACGAACAGCTTTGGCAGAAGGATGGGCGACTGGTAGGGCCGCCATGAGATCGGTCTCCGAGAGGGGATGTCCTTGCTCCACAGCAACTCGCCAGTCTCGCCCTTGTGCGCACACATTTTTGTCTTCAGTCCGGCTGATGGCGCTGCCAGCAGCACGATGTCGCTTGTGTCGCAGTAGGCAACCCGCGGGATCAGGTGGGCGGGCTTCGCGTCGGTTTTCTTGGGATCGGGCTCAGGCAGTTTCAGCGTGGTCTGCCAGAGGGTCTTGCCGTCTTGCGCGCCGAGGGCGGAGAGGGTGCACTCCGCGGGTTTTCCCTCGCCCTTGCGCTTGCGCGCGGGGGACCAGTAGTCCACGCAGAAAACCTTGCCGTTGCCGGCGACAATGCCCAGGCGATCCCGCGCGCCCTGGGACTTCCATAGCATCTTCCCGCTGCGCCGGTCGACACAGTACAGGTTCCGCCCCGATGTGCCGGCGAGGTAGTCCCCCCAGACACGGATTCTGTCCCAGCGTGCGCGCTTGGACCCGCCGGGGACGGCGATCTCTCCCACGGTTGAGCCGGTTGCCGGATCGAGCCGGAGACACGCGCCCTCGGAAGTCACATAGACAAAATCCTCCAGGGCCGCAATCCGCCCGAAGCCCGGCACGGTCACTTTCCACAAGGGGCGGCCCGTGTAGATATCGAAGGCATGCAGGTCATTTTTCGCCCGCAGGAACATCCTGCCCCCGCAGACAACGGGCGCGGGCGATGCCCACTGGATCTCGTCCAGGGGGCCGCCGAACCACAGCAGCCCGAAGGGGGGCCTCACTCGCACGTCGCCGGAGGCGTATCCATCCCCTGCGCCTCCATCGGGATGGGTCCAATCGGTCGCACCCCGCAGGGCGCCCATGTGTTTCAGCAGCGTCAGGTTCCCGTTGCGTTCCACCTTGGCCTCCGGGCAATTTGCCTCCTTCACCCTCTGGCAAAACGCAGAGTGCTCCTGTTCGGTCAGAGCCAGACAGGCCGTCCCTCCGTACGGTCGCAAGGGGGCGAAGAGGGATTGCACGAATGCCGTCCCCCGTTCGAGGCCGGCCTGCTTGGGGTCCTCGGAGACGATCAGGCTGGCGAAATATGGCGTGAGCTTCAGATGGGAGAGATCGCCCGGAATGACATGAACGCGCGCGCCGTACAGACCTTTTGCGGCCAGACGGCGGCGTGCGGCGTCGATCTTTTTCACGTCCGGTTCGAGGACGATCACGCGCAGCTTGGACTGACGCGCCAGCTCCTCGGCCAGCCGCCCCGTGCCGAGGCCAAGGGCGAGGCAGTAGCCCTCGCTGACACCGGTCCGCTTGATCACCTCTTTCGCCCGTTCGGTCCATTTGTCCTCAGCAGGAGCGAGGGGCTGCTCGGCTTTGAGCGTGGCCGGTGTTCCTTCCTTCCCACCGAAGCAGTAGATGGCCCCCTCCCTGGTGACGACGAACAGCTTGCCGTCGGCGGCCAACATCCGGGACGGCATGCCGTCGATTTCCGCCTTCCACGAGACCTGCGCCTTGCCGTTTTCCCCTGGGATGTCTACTGCCGCGACTATGCCGTTGCCACCGGCATACAGGCGCGATCCCGCCTTGATGTGGACCTTCAGCTTGCTGGGCAGGTTCCAGCGCCGGCGGAAGCGCATATTCCGCCACACGACGAAGCGCGGCGGATCGCCCCATCCGGTCTCACACGAGATACCCCACGTGGCTTTTGTCGTGTCGCAGGCGACGATCTCGCTGTAGGCCGGGGAGGGAGGCCAGCGGCTGCGGCCTTGTCCGGGATCGTCCACCGGCTGCGAGAAGTAAATGGTGTCCTCCGTGAGGACGGGCTCGCGGAACGTATCGAGCGACTTGTCATTGCCGACGTCGACTTGCATGCGGGGGTAGGACTTCAGCACGTGCTGCTCGCCGGGAAGACCCTTTCCCATGAACCAGGAGAGGAAGGTAATGTTTGGGTTCTGCGGCACATGGATCACTTGCTTGCCGTCGCGTTCGACGGTCTCGAGGAATTTCTTCTTGATCCACTTCTCGACGGTCTCCACGGAGACAGCCGCTGCTCGGGCGAAGTCGGCGATGTCCCAGTACTCCTTGTGCTCATACGGTCCGGCAAGGGACGCCGCCTTGGGGGTCAGGGCGTAGAGGTCGCCGCTCTGGAAGAGGTATCCCCCCAGACCACAGGCATACCAGCTCCCCTTCGACAGGGCGTCGCGCCCGCCCCAGCCGGTGGTGTAGGGCTCTATTTCGCCGGTCTTTCTGTCGAAAAAGCCCGGCAGCGACCGGCCGCTCGGGACGATCAGCTTACCGGCCACCACGGCGAGGTAGCCCTGGGGGGACAGCCCGCCGTCGCGCCGCGTGCCATGGTCGAGGAGGCCGGCCTTGAGGAACCCGACGTCCCGGTTGACCCAGATTTGCTTTCCCGTTTTCGCGTCCACGGCATAGACGAAGACCCCCTCCAGCGGCCAGACGCCGGCGGCGAAGTAGAGGGTCCCGTTGTCCAGCACCGGCCCGCCCCGCGCCGGCCAGCGGGTGACCAACCTCTCGTGGCACAGGAACCGGTAGCCCTCCCGGCCGGTGGGGATGCCGCTGAACTTCCAGACGAGCTTCCCATCGCTTGCCCCCACGCAATATAGATGTCCGTCGTCGGAGATGAAATAGACCTTGCCATCGTCGGCGATGGGCGCGAAGCGGACGGGGCCATCCGCGTAGAATACCCATTCCTCCCTGCCCGTGTCCGTGTTGAACGCCGCGACGCTGTCCGTTACCATGGACGGCACGAAGATCCGTTTGCCCATGACAACGGGTTCGTAGGTTAAGTCGAAGCAGAGCCGGTGATCCCCGGCGAAGGCGGGGCGCGGAGGGGGCAGCTCGCGTTTCCATTGGAGATGGGGCTTGCCGGGCAGGTCCACCGGCGAGGCCGCGCTTCGGTTTGCATCGTGGCGCCACATGGGCCAGTCACTGTCCGCCGCCGTTGCGATCAAGCAGACCGCATGGACAAGCAAGATGTTCAAGGCGAGGAGAGCGATTTTTCTTCGAGTCATCAGTTGTTGCTCCTGAACAAAGTAGTGGACCCATATCGTCCTGCCCGACGCGATGGCTTGGCCGGGGCGGCTTCGCCGTTCTGATTGTAGGAAAGGTATCCGTTCGATTCAAGAGCGGAATGGGGCGAGACGGATTGGCGCGGCCGTCAGTGGTCTTTGGGTTCGGACTTGCGCTCGGCCTCTTCCGCGAGCGGCCTCGGCGCGGAGGGTCTCGGGTAGAACTCCAGGTAGTATTCTCCGCCGCCCTGGGGGGAGGGGACCTTGTCGATCAGCTTCTCCTTGACCAGATCGTTCAGGCTGTCCGGCCACTGCCCCCTTTTTTTTCTGAACCGTTCTACGGCATCTTGCAGCTTCGCGAGTGCGCTTTGGCGTTTCATGCCGAGGGCGATGGTCGTTTTCGGCGGCTCGCCAGCGGGAGGCCGGAACCGGGCGAACTGCCAGAGCCGAAACCCCGTTTTCATGACAACGTCGACTGCACCTCTGAGACACTTTTCACTGTATTTCTGTGCCAGCCATTCCTTGGCCGCCTTGACGTGTTCGGCGAATTCTTCGTCGTTCATGGCTCGGCCCTTTGCCTTCTTAAAGCCTTCCGCTTCATCAAGCAGGCGCTTCTTGATGATCTGCAAGAAGATCCGAGCGATGCGATTCTCCGCCATTTGCTTGTACACGGGGGAGTTCTTTTGCAGCCAGGGTTCCCAGATGCGGATTGCCACATCGAAGCGGTCGTGCTTCGTTTCGAGGAAGGAGCGCAACCGCAGCACAGCGGGACCCGTATTCGGATACCGCTCATGATCGGAGGCCTCCTCCAGCAGCTTTAGCGCACGCACATCATCCCCCGTCTCCAGGAAGACGATACAGGCCAGTTGATAGGGCAGTTCCCAGTATTTTCGGGGGTTGAGGCGAACGCCCTTTTCGAGCAGCCTGATGGCGCGCCGAGGATTTTTCGAAAGCACACTGACCAGGGTCGCACCGCCGCGGTAGGCCGGGATGAAGTGCGGGTCGAGGTCCGTAATCACTTCGTAGAGGTCGGGCAATTGCGCGTGCCATCCCTGCTTGGGTTTTCTGTGTCCGGCCTCAATGAGCTGCCACTGCCCCTGGACGTAGTGGAACCCGCGAATCCAGAGCAGATCGGCCACGACGTTGTTCCAGCCAAACCGTATCTGGCGAATGAACTTCCCATATTCGATCCCCACCTGCTTGCGGTATGGATCGTAGCAGAAGTCGCAGCCGCCCGGGTCCTCGGGGACCTGGTCGATGATCCTCTTTTCGACCAGCTCCTCGATGTCGGCGGGCGGCCGACCGTAGGTCTGCTGGAATTTGTCGGCCGCCGACAAGAGATCGAAGGCGATCTCCTCTCGCCGGACCTTGACGTCGGTCTCCTTAAAGTATTCGATACGAACGCGTCTGCGCTTGGCGTCAAGCACATAGCGGCCGCCGGACGGGGACGGAGGGGTCTTGGGTATGAACTTCGCCTGTTCGAGCTCGCGCAGGTCTTTCGGCCACCGGCCTTTCGTTTTTTCGAAGTGTCGGGCCGCCCGGGTCATGTGGTAGGCCGCGGCTTCGTCCTCCATCCAGTGTTTCCAGTAGGGGAGATAGACCATCTCACTGCCGAACTTGTCCTGCCATTCGCCGACGATCGCTTTCTGAATGGGGTAGTTCATCAGAAAAAGAAGGGGCACGATCAGGATTTTGAGCGCCTTGCCGAGGATGCGTTTCATCGCCTACCCCCCTTAGAAATTCCTTCGCTTGAAGAAGTACAGCGAGACGATGAGCAGGATCGTGGAATAGATGATACAGTATGCGATCGGCAGGAGGATGTCCTTCGCATACAGCGGCAGCGTTGGGTGCACGGCCTCGCTCTTGATGTCAAAGAATGTCAGATTCGGCATGACCCAATAGAGAAAGCGAAAGAGGACGGCGGAGACGGGCCGATGGAATTTCTCCGCGCGCTTGACCAGGAGCATGTAGGCGTCGCTGAAGTGCCCCGCCAGGAACATGCAGAAGGTGAACACGGCGCTCAGGATCGGGGAGGCCATCGAGCCGAACATCATGGCCATGGCGGTGATGAAGGCCAGCTCCAGGTAGATCATAAACACCGCCAGGGGCAGCCGAAGGCCCGGACGACCGAGGGTAAGCCAATGGTACGCAAGGAAAATCACGCCCATGATGAGGATGTTGATGAAGAGCATCATGAGCAGGCCGATGTATTTGCCCACGATAAACTCATATTTCTCCACGGGTTTGGAGAGGACCGTGTAGATCGTCCGCTTGTCGATCTCCTTATGCACCAGCCCGGTCCCCACATAGATGGCGATGATGACGCCGAAGAACCAGATGATGGTCAGGCTGAAGTCGAGGGTGATCTTGGCCTCGTCGAGGCCGATCCAGCCGATGGCCTTCGAACAGAGCAGCATGACGATGGCAAAGACCAGCAGCACATAGAAAATCCGATCCCGCGCGGATTCCCTGAAGGTGTTTCCTGCAATGGCAAGGATGTTCACTTCCGGTCTCCTTTTTCCGAACGCGCCATAAAGTAGTCCTCGAGGGACACCCGTTGGGGGACATACGACAGGACCTCCCCGCCGGCCTCCTCGATGAGCTTGAGGACCTTCCGGCCTTTCTCCTGATCGCTGACCGAACAACGGTAGACCGACTCCCGCTCGGTGAACGTCCCTGCGAGCTGCTTCACGTTCTCGACGGCCTGCGGCGGCAGGTTGCGCACGGAGATCTCGATGCTGCCCACGTGCGATTCAAGGAGCGATTCGATATCGCCCGCCGCCGCCAGCTCGCCGTTGAAGAGCATGCCGATGCGGTCGCAAATCTGCTCGACGTCGCTCAGAATATGGGAACTGAAGAACACGGTCTTGCCCTGCTCCTTCAGGCTGACGATCTTCTCGCGGAGCTGCCGGCGGCCGACGGGATCGAGACCGTGCAGGGGCTCGTCCAGGATGACCACCTCCGGGTCGTGGATAATCGCCTGGGCCAGGCCGATGCGCTGGCGCATGCCCTTGGAAAAGGTGCCGACGCGCACCTTGGCGATCTCCGGGATGTTCATGTATTCGATCATCTCCGGCACGCGTTTCCGGCGCTGCTCGCGGGACATGCCGCACAGCTTGCCATAGAAGTGCAGCGATTCCTCGGTGGTGAGGTACTCGTAGAAGTACGGGTTCTCCGGCATGTAGCCGATATTGCGGCGGGCCTCCACGTCGGAGATGTCCTTGCCGAGGATGGATGCCCTGCCAACGGTCTGCCGCTGCAGGCCGACGAGGATCTTGATGGTGGTCGTCTTGCCGGCGCCGTTCGGCCCGACGTATCCAAAGATTTCGTTCGGCTCGATGGTCAGGTCCAAGCCCTTCAGGGCCTCCCTCTTCCGGCCCCAGAAGCCCGTCCTGTAGACCATCCCCAGCCCCTCGATGACAATCGAAGACATTCTTCAGCAACTCCTATTCAATAAGAATCCGGCTGATCCTGAAAGGTCAGGTAGGAAGCGGAAACCTGTCCTCGTTGTGGGTTCATCGTCATATACACTATAACCCGGCCCTCAGCTTTTGTCAACCTCTCAAGGCGGAGGTTACAAACGTGTTGCATTCTACCCCTTCATCTCCGCCAGCTTCCGCGCCAGCCCCTCGATGTGCTCCCGATTCTCCAGGCGCTCCACCCAGTCCTGGGGGATTCCTTCGATGCCGAGGTATGCACCGGAAATGGCGCAGGCCATCGCGCCGAGGGTGTCGCTGTCGCCCGGCACTACCACTGCGTGAAGCAGGCAGTCTGTGAACGATATCGGATTCATCAGAAAGGAGTAGATGGCAAAGGGCACGGACCCGGCGGCGGTGACTTCCGTCCCCAGCTCCCGGGCCGCCGTCAGCACATCGGTCCGGTCGGCCAACAGCTCCTCCATGAGGGCCAGCTTGCTCTCGAATTCCGGTGTTTCCGCCACATCGCGCAGGCGCCAGAGGAAGTCCTTCTGTGGGAAATCCTCTTCCGCATCCAGCCGCACGACCTGAGCGACGGCGGAGGCCAGCACCGCGGCCCCGTCGACGCCCACCGGATGGGTGTGCGTGATCTCAGCGGATTCCGCAGCCGGTTCGCGAATCTTCTCCGTGTCATGGTAGAACAGCCCGATCGGCGCGATCCGCATCGCCGCGCCATTGCCAAAGGACCCCTTGCCCTGGAAGAGACTCCGCGCGGCTTGGTGATAGGAAACGCCGGTGCGGCGGCGGATGTTGAAGATCGTCGGGGGGCCCATGGCATAGCCGCGCCAGGGCTCGCGCTCGTAGTTGTCCCGGAGCGTATCGCCCAGGTGCAGCGGGTCGAGCCGCCCCTTTGCCGTCAGGGACTCGGCAATGCCAATGGCCATCGCCGTGTCGTCGGTGTAGATCAGGGGATACGTCCGCTGCACTTGACTGAGGAGCGCGTCCGCATCCCGATGCAGGAACGCAAGCTCACCGATGGCATCGCCGACCGCGCTCCCGACCATGCCGCCGGTGAATTTCGATTTCAGGTCGATTTCGGCCAAGGTGTCCCTCCCCTCCGCTTTCGCCCCAGTGTGGGATGCAATGGAACGACCGGGAAAAAGCAACGTCTATCGATGTCGCCGGAACCATCGGATCAGTTGGCTGGTCGAGCTGTCATGCGCCAGGTCCGGCTCGACTTCGGCCTCCAGCTCCGGCAGGATGCGCTTGGCCAGGACTTTGCCCAGCTCCACGCCCATCTGATCGAAGCTGTTGATGTTCCAGATGATTCCCTGGACGAAAATCTTGTGCTCATACAGGGCGATCAGCTTCCCCAGCGTTTCCGGGTCCAGGATGTCGGCCAGGATCGTATTCGTCGGCCGGTTGCCGGTGAAGACCTTGTGGGGGACCAGCTTGTCCGGGACGCCCTCCGCCCTCACTTTCTCCTCCGTCTTGCCGAAGGCCAGGGCCTCGGTCTGGGCGAAGACGTTGGCCATGAGCTTGGCATGGTGGTCGCCGGTGGGATTGTAACTTTTCGCGAATGCGATAAAGTCGCAGGGGACCCTCTTCGTGCCCTGGTGCAGGAGCTGATAGAACGCATGCTGCCCGTTCGTGCCCGGCTCGCCCCAGATGACGGGGCCCGTCTGCCACTCGACGGGCGAACCGTCGAGCTGGACCGACTTGCCGTTCGACTCCATGTCCCCCTGCTGGAAATAGGCGGCGAAGCGGTGGAGGTACTGGTCGTAGGGCAAAATGGCGTGGCTCGCTGCGCCGAAGAAATTGTTGTACCAGATGCCCAACAGCGCCAGCACCACGGGCATGTTGCGGTCGAAGGGCGCGGTGCGGAAGTGCCGGTCCATGGCATGGTAGCCGTCTAACATGCGGAAGAAATTTTCCGGCCCGATGGCGATCATGAGAGACAGGCCGATGGCCGACGGCAGGCTGTATCGCCCCCCCACCCAGTCCCAGAACTCGAACATGTTGACGCCGTCGATGCCGAACTTCTCGACGCCTTCTTTGTTGGTGGAGAGCGCGACGAAGTGCTTCGCCACGGCGGCCTCATCCCCGAGTGCTGCGAGGAGCCACTCCCGGGCGGAGCGGGCGTTGGTCATGGTCTCCATCGTGGTAAAGGTCTTGCTGGCGACAATGAAGAGCGTTTCGGCGGGGTCGATGTCACGCGTGGCCTCAGCGAGATGGGTGCCGTCGATGTTGGAGACGAAGCGGACGGTCAGGTCGCGGTCGGCGTGGGGCTTGAGCGCCTCATAGGCCATGACCGGCCCGAGGTCCGAGCCGCCGATGCCGATGTTGATGATATTGCGGATTTGCTTGCCCGTGTGGCCGGTCCATTCGCCGGTGCGGACCTTTGTGGCGAAGGCGGCCATCTTGTCGAGGACGGCCAGCACATCGGGCATGACGTCCTTGCCGTCCACGGTAATCGGCTCGCCCGATCGGTTCCGCAGGGCAATGTGGAGCACGGCGCGGTCTTCGGTGACGTTGATCTTCTGGCCGGTGAACATGCGCTCGATGGCGTTCCGGAGGCCGACGGCCTCGGCGAGGGCTCGGAGCTTCTGCATGGTCTCGGCGGTGATCAGGTTTTTCGAGTAATCAAGCAGGATACCGCAGTCTTCGATGGTAAAGGTCTCCGCGCGCTTCGGGTCCTCCTGAAAGAGGTCGCGGAGATGGACCGACGCCATCACAGTCTTGTGTTCAGTGAGCGCCCGCCACTCGGGGCGTTCGGCAAGCTGCGTCATGGCCTGCTCCTTGCACGGTCGATGGGTGAATGAATACGAAACGTCAAGAGGGTTTCTTTTCTTTTGGGGTCTTCGGCGCCTCGGGTTCGCCCTTTTTCGTTTTCTTGGGCTGCTCGGGCTCAGGCGGGAGAACGCCGTCCTTCACGCGGCCGACGTCGGCCTCCGTGCTGACGCCGTCCTGCGCATCGGAGCCGAGGCCGAAGTGCCAGCCGTATTTGTCGACCCCACAGCCCGCGCCACCGGCGAGGAGTAACGAGAGAAGTAGTCCCAGTACGATCCAACGGCCACATTTCATGGCAACCCCTCCTTCCATCCCTCTTGCTTCATCCGGGTTGGTATCGAGCGCCCTGGGGCAGACCGCCCACAAGGCAATACATACAATCAATTTACCACGCTTCCGACCTATTTTCAAGTCCCTTGAATGAGCGAGGAGATTTCCTTTGTGGACAGTTCATGCGTTCGGTATGATCGGCGCCATGATCGAGACGACAACCATCCTGCTCTCTACCGGGTCCATCTTTCACCTCCCGCTGGCGGACGTCTTTCGCGCGACGCGAGAGAGCGGTTTCAACGGGGTCGAGCTTCTCCTCGGACCGGAGCTCGCGCATGTGTCCGATGACCAGATCTCAAGGTCGGCCGAGCAGCATGGCGTGCCCATCCGCTGCGTTCATGCCCCGTTTTTCGCCCAGTCCGGGCTTGACGAGGATTACTTTTGCGAGATCGAGCGAACGATTGAACTCGCGAGGGCGGTCCATGCCGCAATGGTCAACGCCCACCCCTTCGGGCTGATCAGCCACCCGGAGCAGGCTCGGCGGCTGGTCGAGTTGGCGAGCGATATCGCGCTGGCCACCGAGAACATGCCGCAGGGCATCGACATCTCCAACGCCGATGAGGCGGCCGTGGTTCGCGACCACGAGGCCCTGAATGACTTTGCCCGGGCGAACGGTCTGAAGATGACCTATGACGTGACGCATTTCGCCACGTGGGGCAAGAACATCCTCGCCGGCCACCGTATCTTCGAACCGACCATGATCAACATCCATGTGAGCGACTACATCGCGGGCTACCAGCACCTGCTCCCCGGCAGGGGTGAGCTGCCCCTCCGGGAGCTTCTCCACACGGCCCGCGCCGATGGAGCGGCGGAGTTCGTCACGTTGGAGGTCGCGCCGGATTCCTTCAGCCGGCGGGACTATGCGCACGTGGTGGAGGCCCTGACCGCCGCGCGCGAGTTCGTGCAAAGGGGGCTGGCAGTGTAGTGCGATCCCTCTCTGGGGGCGTTTGGGAGGGGAAGGGGGTGGATTGAATTACTTTTTGGCCTTCTTCGCGGCCTTCGGCTTTGTCCTGGCCGTTTTTTTGATCGCCTTTTTCGTCTTCTTTACTTTTGCCTTCGTCACTTTCTTCGGCGCCTTGGTGGGTTTCTTTTTCTTCGCGGTGGTCTTTTTCGCACTGGAAGCCCTGGTGCGTGTAACCTTTCTCGTGGAACGTTTCGGCTTGTTTTTCTTCTTTTGAGTCTTACGTGGCGAAGTAGCGGCCTTCGGTGTCCGGGGTGTCTTGACCGCAACGGTCTTCACCACCGGCTCTACCTGCAGGTGGGAAAAAGGGGTGGTTTCGGTGTCCGACCGGAAATAGCGGCGCGCCACTTCCGGCTCGATCTCGACCTTCTTGCCGTTGGGTAGGGTCACCACCCACACAGTAATGCGCTCGGTCTTCACCATTGCTCTCTCTCAGGAATCAGGACTGATTCCGCCTGTTGACGATACGACGAAAGCCCTCTACGAACGAACCATCTCGCTTTCGAAGGAAAGCGGGCGCAAGTGCTGTGCGGGCCGTGAGGCACGCTATATTTTGTTTGGTGGGCGGATTATACCACCTGCCGCGGCTGTCCGTCAACAGTTTTCTTCTCTTTTTCGAAGAATTGGCTCTCTATGTCGCGACATCCAGCCCCGGGTGTGTGGCAGAAAATTCAAGTCATAACCACTGATGGGATCGTCTCATACGAGATTTATCGCGCCATGGGGTTGGTTGCTTCCTACTGGGCGAATTCAAATGGCCAGAATGGGTGAAGAGATGAGATATGGGGCCAAATCACATGCAATACCCCAAATTACACTGAAAGCATCACCGTGCATGGGCATGTAGGGGAACGAAATGCCCATTCTACTCGTCGGGATCCTCCGATCCCCCCGGTCCTGCGCTCGGACGGCTCGCCCAGGCCGCTTCGCCCACCTTATTGGCCAAGGCGAGAAGGGCCTTTTCATCGTGGCTGAGATCAACGGTCTCCGTGTCCACGGCGATCACCGGAGTCCGGTCATAGGACGCAAAGAACGTTCCATACGCCTCGACCACCCTCGCCAGATAGCCCTCGTCCATTTTCTTCTCATAGTCGCGGCCGCGTTCGCGGATTCGCCCCATCAGCGCATTCACGCCGGCGCGCAAATAGACCACCACGTCCGGCCGAACATTCGCGGGGGACAGCTCCCTGGACACGTCCTGGTAGAGCTTGTACCGCCTTGGGGCAAGGACCAAACGCGCAAAGAGGTCATCCTTCGCAAGAATGTAGTCGCTGACCACCATGCCCTCTTTCCTGTGCGCCAGGATTCGGCGCTGCTGCTCGGAGCGCTGGATCAGGAAATAGAGCTGGAGGTGGAATGCATTCTCTTCGGGGGCCTCGTAGAAGGGGGCGAGGAGGGGATTGTCGTCCACCCGCTCCGCCACGAACGCTGCGTTCCATAGCTCACCAAGTTTCTTTGCCACGGTCGTCTTCCCCACGCCAATCGGCCCCTCCACTGCCACATAATATCCCTGCATCGACATCAACACTCACTCCTCTGTGCAACGCTGCACACGTCGAATGGCGTCCTTCCTCGGTTGCGCCCAGTGCCACAAGGCACGTAACGATGTGGACAATTGTACCGTGGTCCGCGATGGCTTGCAAGCCCTTGGTCCTTTGTTTTTGCGTGGCCAGGGCAGAATCCCCGCCCGCCCTCCGAAATCTGTCCTGGATTTTGCTCGGTCACTCCGGTAGAATATATTCCCAATCACATTCGGTGAACCTGCTTCAGTGGGATATAGTTTCGGACGCATCACATGTTTCATGCCGGAAGACACCGCTCGGTACGCGTTGCTTTCTCGTTCTGCCTGATTCTCATGTCGCTGCCGGTTATGGCCCAGGACGCCAAGCCGAAGACCGAGGCCTACGCCTCGTCCGCGAATCGCAAGTCGCCCCCGCGATACGCCATCGATGACGCCGGCGCCCTCACCGCCTGGCGGACCGACAAGGCCATGCCCCAGTGGATCGCCCTGGACCTGGGAGAGCCAACCAAACTCAACCGGGTGAGATGGAGCAAACAGCCCCTCCCCGGCGGGCCGCGGGACTACGACATTCAACTGACCAACGTCGATCTCGAACACAACGGCAAGGCCATGTGGCAGACCGTCGAGAGGGTCAGCGGGAACAGCGACCGGTGCGGCGGAGAGATCACGCTTCGGGCAACGCGGGCGCGGTTCGTCCGCATCTACGTGCACGAGCAGAACCCCTCCCTGGACAAGGAACATCCGAAACAGTTCGCCATCGGGAACATCGAGGTGGGTTTCGTCGATCCCGCCATGGTCCCCGAGCGACTTCGGGCCGAGGCCGCGGAGAACGGCCTCAAGCTCTCCTGGCGGCCGCCTCCCTTCGACCCGAAGGACATCGCCGGCTACAACATCTACCGGACCGGCAACACCGGCGACGGCTTCCGGCTCCTCAACCTGAGCGGCCTGATCAAGGCGCCGAGCTACCTGGACGACGCGGTCGTCCCCGGCATGACCTACCACTACAAGGTGTCCGCCGTCATCGCCAAGGGCGCCTGGGAGGGCAACCTGTCTCCGCCGGTCACGGCCGCTGCGCCGTCGTTTGACTATGCCTTGGGCAAGGAACGTCCGGGCGTGAGTCCCTATGCCCTGGGCCGTTTCGGAACGTCCGACCTCCTCGGTCACTTCTCCGCCACCGAGGGCCTCATGGCCTGCTCCCTGGCCATGGAATGGAACCGGCAGTTCTACCTGACCTGCCCCACCCTCCAGAACGGCGACCGCCCCATGCGCGGCCTTGAACGGGCCGGCTTTCCCTACTCCCCCAACCCGATGGTCTTCGGCACCGTCCGCCCGAAGGGCGTGAAGCAGGGCGAGATCCCCCAGACACGCATCCTGTCGAGCTCCTGGACGTGCATGCAGATCGAGCTGCAATACAAAGGCGCGCGGATGGTCGTCTACGAGAGTCTCCTGTCCCCCGCCATCGCCGTCAAGGTGGAGGCGGACGGCGTTGCGCTCTTCGATGAGATGGCCGCCTTCGGCATCGGCGGGCCGCGCTACATAGCCCACCCGCGCGGCCGGCAGGCCGAGTCTGGTATCCTGAGCAAGAGCCGCCTTATCGCACCCAAGATGGGCGTTCCATGGCTGCTGGTCTGGTTCGCCGGCGGAAAGGGCTGGACGACATATGACATGCCCTGGATGGTCACGTTCCAGAACCGGCCGGACATCATCCGATGGAACGGGCGCTATATCGATGTGAGCTTCAAGGACCAGTGCGGTTTTATCATGCTCGCCCCTCTCTACGGCCCGGAGAAACTGATTGACACGGAGGAGTGGAAGGAACGCCTGCCCGCCGCCGCAGCGCGTCACGCCAGTCACCTCGTCCCCTACTTTCACGCCATGCCGATCGGGTGCGACGAGTCGTTCACCATCGACTACAAAACCAATCGGGTCAAGATCAAGCAGCAATACAAGTTCCTCAACCTTGAGGACCAATGGGAAATCGCCCCCGTCCGCTACAGCCCCATGCCCCCCGTGGCCGCCCTGGCCATGCGGTCAAGATACGACGTCAGGACCAGCTACGAGACCCAGAGCCTGCGGTATAACACGACCTTCGGTCCTCTTTACGCCGCCATCGACACCGACATCATCGAGTGGGAAATCCCCGGCCCGCTCGACATCCTGAACTCCGTGCGCAAGCCGGAGGATGCCCATCCGCCGGACCCCGAGATTGCGAAGGCGATGCAGCACCTGTTTCCGGGATCATCGCTCGCCTCTCCCAGTCCCCTTCCGACGATTCCCGCCCCCGAGGAGCTCCGGAGCAAGGGCCAGGGCCGCGGCCTGAGCGCGCTGAGACTTCTCGAAGGGACCTACCGGGACTGGGGCGCTCTGGACGAGGCCGCAAGGGCGACGTTCGCTTCCCGTGTGTCCATGATCTTCAAGGAAATCAAGCCCTTCGACATCGCCTCCCTGCGTCTCATCACCGACCCACTAACCGGCAAGAAGGGGTACGTCGATGCGTGGGCGCCGGACCGTTTCGAGACCCAGCCGAAGCGCGTCCGAAACGCCGCCGAGTTCCTGAAGGGCCTGTGGGCCTATGCCTTCTATTTCGGCAAGATCGAGGATCTGAAGTCCCACTGGGACGCGGTACTGCCCCACTTCGACCTCCTGCGCACGGCGTCGGACTGGGCGATGATGTCGCCGCTCGGTACCATCGAGACGGGTATACCGAGGAAGGGCACAGCGGTCCACCTGGCCCTCGGCGAGACGCTTACCGTCTATGAGGGCCTCCTGGCCACGGCACGCATGGCCAAGGCCGTGGGCGACCTACGCACCTACGAGGAGGCGGTTTACATGGCGGCGAAGGTGCAGGTGTTGATCTATGTGTATCATCACTACAAGGCATACGCCTCTGTGTACCCCCCCTGGCTCGACTCGTGCGGGCACGACTTGATCCCGAGCGATACCGGTGTGCCGTCGCTCTCCGGTTCGACCGGCGCCGATGCGTGGGACCCGAGGCCTGAGGCGGGCTACCTGCTGTCCACCGATGTGGCGACCTTCTACGGCCTCTACCTCCGCGGCGCCCTTCCGCGGTAGCGCCGTCGTCCCCTTACTGTGGCGCGGAAGATCGTCTTGCCCATGATTTATCCCATCGTCACATGCAGGGGATAGGGCGTAAAGCAGGCGATGAAGATGATTACCACGGCCAGGGCCAGAAGTTTTCGTTTGGCGTCCAGAGGGACGAAATCGTAGATCGTGGGGGGATGCTCGAAGCCGAAGATCAAGATGAAAAGCAGAATGATGATACCGTAACTCGGAAGGACAACGGTTGTCACACTGAGGGTCACAAGCAGGCCGAGTATCCCCGCAAAGACATATCGGCTCTGTCTCCCAAACAGGGCATAGATCACATGCCCTCCGTCCAGTTGCCCCACGGGAAGAAGGTTCAACGCGGTGACGAAAAAGCCTGTCCACGCGGCAAAGGCCACGGGGTGGATGAACACATCGTGTCCCGGTGGGAGGGATCCAAAATGGAGATAGGCCAGCAGACGGAAGAACAGGGGCTCGCCAAGTTGAATGGATGCCGCCGAGGACACGGTCGCGGTATCGATCACGGTGCTCCAGCGCATCCCGATGACGGCGACGGGGATGGCCAGGGCGATGCCCGCCAGCGGCCCGGCCACGCCGATGTCGAACAGGGCTCGGCGGTGAGGGATGGGCGATTTGATCCGGATCACGGCGCCCATCGTGCCAAAGATATTCAGGGGCATGGGGATAAAAATCGGCAGAGTGGCCTGCACTCCGTAGCGTCTGCACATCAGGTAGTGGCCCATCTCGTGGGCCAGGAGAATGCTCATGATGGAGACGCAGTAGAGGGCCCCGTCGATGGGCTTGCCCCCCATCTGGTAGCCGGTCACGAATGTGCAGACAACGGTAAGCCAGAAGAGAATGATTCGGATGGGGTACTTCGACACCGGTTCTCGATCCTTGGTTGGACTCTGTCAACACTGACATTATGATACCACATTTCCGCGCCTTCGGCAACGCCCTATCGTCCGAACTTGTCGAGCTGCTTCAGAAGCAGCGCCATGTCACGAGGCAGAGGCGCTTCCAGCGTGAGGGGCTGGTTCGTTACGGGGGAGACGAGGGCAATCCGGAAGCAGTGGAGCGCCTGACGGTTTATCAGGGGCCTCTCCTCGCGGCGCTTGCTGGGTCTGTACCCCTGCTTGAACTCCGACAGGCGAACTCCCTCACCGCTGCCGTAGACCCCGTCGGCGGCGACAGGATGTCCAACCGCCGCGAGGTGGACCCGTATCTGGTGGGTCCGGCCTGTCCTGGGCACCGCCAGCAACAGCGAGAACCCGCGGAAGCGGGCCAGCACCCGGTACGCTGTCTGCGCCTCCTTGCCGTGGACGGGATCCACCTCCATACCTGCGCCGTGTTTGTGGCTGGGGCCGATGGGGAGGTCGATCTCACCCTCGTCGTCGGGCACGATGCCGCCGGCGACGACAAGGTATTCCTTTCGGACGGTGTGTTCTTCGAACTGCATGGCCACCTGCCGTTCGGCCTCGGTGTGTTTGCCGATGATCATTAGCCCGCTCGTCTGCTTGTCGAGGCGGTGGATGATCCTGGGAGTGAAGTGCTCCCCTTCGCGCTGTTCGAAATATTCCTTCAAGGCATGGTAATACGTCCCGGCCCGTTCGATTTTTCCCGGGACGGAGGTGATGCCGGGCGGTTTGTTCAAGGCGACGATGGCTTCGTCCTCGTGGAGGATATCGACGAGGGGCGGTTGCCGTTTCATTCCGGGATGGCGTCTTAGCCCCGCATCAATCAGCGGCGCCAGGTCCGCGTCCATGGCACTCTCTTCCTTGCTTCGCACTATCCTCACGCGTGTATTATAGCACTCGCGGAGGAAGGAAGTCAATCGACGAGCCGGGGGGACTGCGATGACACGGAGGATCACCGCCCACACAAAAAGGCCGCCTTTGCGGAAAAAGACGGCCTTTCTGGGATTTGGTACCCCCTAGGGGATTCGAACCCCTGCTACCAGACTGAGAATCTGGCGTCCTAGGCCACTAAACGAAGGGGGCGCCTCTGAGTTGTTGGCTGAGGTACTTGGATTCGAACCAAGATTACCTGATCCAGAGTCAGGCGTGCTACCATTGCACCATACCTCAGTATCGTTCCGCTGCCCCAGAGAATTTCCATTATACAAAACGCGACGCTTTTGTCAACCGTTTTCTCCGATTAGAACTGTTGCACAATATGGGAAACATGGTAACATATATCGCTTGTGCAGGCCTGGAACCTGACACGCGCGAGTGCGACCCGCGCGCCATTTCGGCTCTAATCGGGAGAGCATTCTCGGATAACGATGAAAACGCGCACCGAAGATCAACACCGCAGCACCCTGTTCGTCTGCCTGGTGGCCGGCATCGCCGCGCTGGCGGGACTGCTCTTCGGCTATGACACCGGCGTGATCTCCGGTGCGATCCTCTTCATCAAACAGCAATTCCTGCTCACACCGGGCCGGGAAGAGATGGTGGTGAGCGCCGTCCTGCTGGGGGCGGTGATCGGGGCGAGCGTCAGCGGCGGGGTGGCTGATTACTTCGGCAGGCGCCGCAGCATCATTGTAACGGCTGTCCTGTTCCTGTTTGGGGCCGTCGGCAGTTCCCTTGCCCCGAGCATCGTTGTGCTGGTTTCCTGCCGGGTACTCATTGGTCTCGCGATCGGTGTGGCGTCGTTCGTGGCCCCTCTTTATATCTCGGAGATCGCGCCGCCCCATATGCGAGGGGGGCTGGTCTCTCTGAATCAGTTGATGATCACGATCGGTATTATGGTGGCCTATGTGGTGGACGATGCCTTCTCCGGGGGCGCGAGCTGGCGGTGGATGTTCGGGCTTGGCGCAGTGCCGGCCATGGTTCTCATGGTCGGGATGATCTTCCTGCCGCCGAGTCCCCGTTGGCTGGTCAGCCGGAAGGACCTGGACAAGGCGCGGGCGGTGCTCTCCCGCGTTCGTGGCGGGGGGGACGTTGAGGAGGAGCTTAGGGCGGTCCAAGGGACCATGGACCAGGAGGCCGGCGGCTGGTCGGAGCTCTTTCGGCCGTGGGTCCGCCCCGTGCTGTTCGTGGGTGTGGCCCTTGCGTTTTTTCAGCAGGCCACGGGGATCAACACCGTGATCTACTACGCCCCCACGATCTTCGAGTTCGCCGGGTTCGGGTCGGCGAAGCAGGCCATCGGCGCGACGACCATTGTGGGGACGGTGAATGTGCTGATGACCGTTGTTGCGGTCTGGCTGCTTGACAGGGTGGGGCGCAGGCCGCTGCTGCTCGCCGGGCTTGCAGGGATGGTGGTCAGTCTCGGTGTGCTTGGGGCGGCGTTTCATTTTTCGAAGTTTTCAGATGCCCTGAAATGGATTGCCGTCGGAAGTCTGATCTGCTACATTGCGTCCTTTGCCGTTAGCCTGGGGCCGATTTTCTGGCTCATCATTGCGGAGATCTACCCCCTGCGGATTCGCGGCAGGGCGATGAGCCTGGCCACCGTCGCGAACTGGGTATTCAACTTTCTCGTTGCCATGACATTTCTCACCATCACCGATACGCTCGGCAAGGCGGGGGCGTTCTGGCTGTATGCGGGGATTGCTATTGCAGGTTTTGTGTTCTGCTACGTCTTTATTCCCGAGACGAAGGGACGCACACTGGAGGAAATCGAGGAACACCTGCGATCGGGCAGGAGCCTGAGATCGCTCGGCTCGTGATCGGAAGTTCAGAGCAAGATAGGATTCTTGAGAAGAGAGGGCAACAGATGAAAACGCTCATTGCCCGATTCGCGCTCACTGTCATCCTGTGCCTCTGTCTCGCTGGCGGCCATTCAAATGCTCAGGAGAAGGGACGTGCGCCGGACAATCCCACGAACCGTCTGACACTGCCGAAAGTCGTTCGCGGTGCGGTTGGTCCTTTTGATCTTTATTGTGACGGGTATGGCAACCCGGGGGCAAGCGGTGTGGGATACATATCCGTCCTGAAACTGGAGACGGGGAAGGTTCGGAAGGACACAGACGAGCTCCTGGAGGGCATTGTTTCATACGACCGGGCGGAGACCTTGGGGACGTACATCGGCCAGATCAACATGATCACGGCCTCATCCTTCAATGGGATCAACGGGGCGGTGTGGGGGTACCATCTCGCCAAGGCCGATTCCATCGCGGATGGCTCCCTCAAGCCGCTGTTCAAAAAGAGGAGGAGCGACGGCGTCGAAATACCGGTGTACCCCGTCGAGCCCCTGCTGGACGCCGGCAGACGTCTCTTCGGCACAAATGAGAACCGGCGGTTTCCCCTGCTGCCCGGCGCGCATGTCATCTGCGCCAACAAGTCGTGCACCATCAAGGGGCCGACGTCCGTCTGGTCTGCCATCGCTCTGGCCATTGCCGAGGACCGCCAGAAGGACTCCAATCTCTTCATCGAGGACTGCGGCCATTCCATTCCGGCCGAGAATGACGAAGCGCGCCGCGCGTATCTGGATCGCCTGATGCGCAACATTGCGGAGAGCATCGTTCGCTGCGGCGACGACTCCAACGTGAAATACAAGGAAATTTTTGTGGGCTACAAGACGGAGTGGGTGCCGGAGGGATACGTGGGGTGCGCGCTTGTCTGCGCGCCGTACGTCGTGCTTGCGAAAAAGGCGATTCCCGCCGGCGCCACGGCAGATCGATTGCTCGGCATGACCCTCTCGGGGTGGGAGCAGGCCGTGGGGCTGCCGCAGGCCAAGTAACCCCCGATCCGGTATCGGGTGGGCCTGAAGAGAATCTGTTGCATCAAGAACCGGGCCTTGTGCAGGAAGGAAAAACAGGATGAATCGAAGAGATTTTGGCGCAGTTTCGTTGGGAATTTTGGCTGGGGCATGGACCGGACGGCGTCTGCTTGCCCAGGAGGGGCCGCTCAGCCGAGGTCAGGAGAAGCGGTATGAGGAATTGAGCCCGTTCGAGATCAAGAACAACCTGATTGAGATGGCCGAGACCTCGTGCAAGAAGCGTCGGGCCGGGGGCGAGATGTGCCGTGTGCTGAACGCAGGGCGGGGGAATCCGAATTTTGTAAACACGACAGCCCGAATGGCCTACGCTCACCTTAGCCTATTCGCCGCGACGGCTGCGGGTGCGTATCTCCGGACTGCGGACCTGGGGCTGAGACCTGAGCCGAAGGGCCTTGCAAAAAAACTGGACAGCTACCTGGAAAAGGCGGGCAGCGACGACGGCGCAACGTTCCTGAAGGAAGCCATCCAACACGCCGAGGAAAGATTCAGGCTCGATCCGGATGAGTTCGTTTTTGAGATCGCCGACAACGCGCTGGGCGACTTCTACCCCTCGCCGCCGCGCATCTCGGTCCACACCGAAACCATTGTCAACGCGTATCTCTCCCGCGTTCTCTGCAATAATCAGCCGCCGCCGGGGAAGTTCGATCTCTTCGCGACGGAGGGCGCGACTGCCGCGATGATTTACGTCTTCAAATCGCTGAGGGAAAACAAGATCCTGCATCCGGGCGACCACATCGGCATCGTTACCCCGATCTTCTCTCCCTACCTGGAGATTCCCGGGCTCAGCGACTACCAACTGGTCCGCATCGATGTCAAGGGAAGCGAGGCACTCGGATGGCAGATACCTGACTCGGAGCTCGATAAGCTGAAGGATTCGAGGGTGAAGGCATTGTTCATGGTCAACCCGACAAACCCGACTTCGGTAGCCCTTCAGAAAAGCACCATTGAGAAGATCGCGAGCCTGATCCGCACGACACGCAAGGACCTGATCATTCTGACCGACACGGTGTACGCCACGTTCGTCGATCGGTTCGACTCGCTTGTCCAGGAGATCCCCGAAAACACGATCTGTGTCTATTCGTTCTCCAAGTATTTCGGCGTCACGGGCTGGCGGCTGGGCGTCATCATGCTGCACGAGGATAACGTCATCGACAAGCTCATCGCACAGCTCCCGGAGAAGAACAAGGCCGAGTTGGCCAAGCGATACGAGATCAGCTCCATCACTCCGGGCAAGATCAAGTTCATCGACCGTCTCGAGCTGGACAGCCGCGACGTGGCGCTCGGGCACACGGGAGGACTCTCCGGCCCGCAGCAGTGCATCATGTGCCTCTTCTGCCTGTTCGAGATGATGGATGCCGAGAAGAAGTACAAGAAATCGATCCGGGGCATCCTGACGAAGCGCATCAAGAACCTGTATGACCCGCTCGGGATGGACATACCCACGGGGCCGGACAAGACCCACTATTACGCCCTCATCAACCTGGAGGAGCTGGCCCGCGCCAAGCACGGCGACGCCTTTGCGAAACACCTGGCCAAGGACTTCGAGCCGGTGGATTTCCTGTTCCGTCTGGCCAAGCAGCGGGGCGCCGTGTGCCTGCCCGGCGCGGGCTTCGAGGGACCGGAGTGGTCGCTGCGGGTGTCGCTGGCGAACCTGAACGACGACGACTACATCGAGATCGGCAAGAGCATAAGCCATATCATGCAGGGGTATGTCGATGAATGGAAACCGAAGAAAGGATGATGGGGTGAAGCCGAGGTGTTTCGCGTCGTTGTTCATCGTTCCGCTTGCAATCTCTTGCCCTGGAGTCGGTACGGCGTGCACCATCCTCCTGGTGACCCAAGGGGCAACGACCGTTGGCTCGCTGATCGTCTCCCACTCCGGCGACGACGAGCTGGGCGATCAGAGAGTCCTCTTCGCGCCCGCCGCCGACCACAAACCGGGCGCCAAGAGGCCGGTCTACAAGGACAGCTTCGTCTGCCCGCGCTATGCGGGCAAGAGCCGGGGTCCTGGCGATGACACGCCCGGCCTGCCCCCGACCAAGCCGCTGGGCGACATCGATCCGGTCGCCCACACGTATGCCTACTTCGACGGGAACTACGGCATCGACAACGCCAACCGGGTCGTGGTGGGACCTGGCCGACATGCTTACTGCCAAATAGGACGACGGGTACGTGAATATGCCCAAGACTGCCCAGGAGGTGGGCTACCCGGAGTGGTGGCTTAGGGCAGTGGGATATGACAAGGGCCCCATCTCTTACAAAAAGCCGGATGCGGCCAAGTGAGAAAAAGGAATAGGGAGGTACGTCATGCGCTGTAGATTCTGGATTGTGATTGCGCTCCTGGCGTCTGTGGGGGTGGCGGCGAAGGGGCAGGAGAACGTGGTTCGTCAGGGGAAGGGCTATCGTTTTGAGAGAGACGGCTGGGTCTATATCCACATCGAAGGGAAGGCCCAGGAACGAGGCTACCAGCATGGCTACCTCGCCGCCCCCGAGCTGAAGGATGTACTTCGCAGTTTGAAGTACCTGACCTATTGGAACACGGGGAAGAAATGGGAGTTCTTCGTCGAGGCGGCGGAGAGGATGTACGCGCCCCACGCCGGCGGCGAGCTGCTGGATGAGATGAAGGGCATCGCCGAGGGCGCGCGGGCCGCCGGGGTCCAGATCACCTGGCAGGAGGTCCTGGCCTGGAACGGCTACGAGGAGCTGACCGACTACTGGTGGCCGAACGAGAAGGAGGGCAAGTACGCCAAGGGCGACCCCGACAGGAAGGGCCGCTGCAGCGCGTTCCTCGCCACCGGCTCCGCGACGAAGGGCGGCAAGGTGGTGATGGCGCACAACTCGTGGAACAATTTCGAGTTCGGCCAGTTCGCCAACGTTATTCTCGACATCCAGCCGGACAAGGGCCACCGTATGTTCATGCAGGCCGCGCCGGGATACATCTACAGCTTCGCTGATTTTTTCGTGACGGATGCGCCACTCATGGGCACCGAGACCACCATCGGCGGGTTCGGCATGTACGATCCCAAGGGAGAGTCGGAGTTCACCCGCGTGCGCAAGGCCATGCAGTACGCCGACAACCTGGATCAGTTCGTCGAGATCATGAAGAAAAAGAACAACGGCGGCTATGCCAACAGTTGGCTTCTGGCGGACCTAAAGACCGGCGAGATCATGCGATTCGAGCTCGGCCTCAAGTTCGACAACGTGGAACGGAAGAAGGACGGGTACTTCATCGGCTTCAACGCTCCGCTCGATCCGAGAATTCGCAATCTCGAATGTTCGAACACGGGCTATGCGGACATTCGCCGCCACCAGGGCGCGCGGCAGGCGCGCCTGGAGCAGTTGATGAGAAAGCACCACGGCAAGATCGATGTGGAAATCGGCAAAGAGATTTTGGCCGACCACTACGACGTCTATCTGAAGAAGAACAATCCCTGCTCCCGCACGGTGGACGGACACTACGAGCTCGACGCGCGGGAGTTCATGTCCCAGCCCGGCCGGCCGCTGCCCTTCCAGCCCCGCGGGGCGGTGGATGGCAAGGTGACGGACAGCGACCTGGCGAAGGAGATGACCTTCTGGGCGCGCTGGGGCAACTCCTCCGGCATGCCCTTCGATGCGAAGAAGTTCCTCGCCGACCACGTGCAGTGGAACTATCTGGAGGGCTACCTCATGGACCGGCCGAGGCAGCCGTGGGCGCTGTTCAAGGCAGGAGAGAAGTAGCCCTAATCGTACTCTCTCTGATACGCCTTGCCCGACGTCATCATGACGCTGATCGGCCGTAGAGGCCCCACGTTCTCGCAGACGATCTTGATGGTGCAGGCGATGGGTGTAGAGAGCAGCGCGCCCACCATTCCCCAGAGCCACCCCCAGAACAGCAGGGACAGGAGAATGACGACGGGGCTGAGGTCCAAGCGGTCGCCCATCACCTTGGGTGAGATGACATTGCCCATGGCCATCTGGATCGTCAGCAAGCACAGGCAGCATATCACGGCCGGCCAATAACTCGGATAGAACTGAATCACGGCCAACAGGACCGGGGGGATGGATGCCACGATGGAGCCGACGGTCGGGATGAAATTCAAGAGGAACGCCAGCGTTCCCCAGGTCAAGGCGAAGTCAACGCCTATGCACGCCAGCACCAGCCATACCAGTACTCCCGTGACAAGACTGATCAGGAACTGGATACTGAGGTAGTTCCCGATTTGGCCCGAGGCGGACTCCAGCACGTGGATAACCCGGTCGGCCTGCTGGGGAGAAAGGGCCTTCTTGATCTTGTACTTTGTGTACGGACGGCCGAGAAGAAAAAAGACGAGGAAGATAACCACCGTCACGAGATTGGACAGGAACGTTACAAAAGATCCGGAGACACTGACCACGAAATCCTGGGCCTTTGTTGCCCAGTCTACGTCCGCGAAGGCACTGGGAGGCAGGTGAAAGCGATTCGTCAGGTCCCCTACGATCACGGTCAGGCGCTCTCGATACTTCGGGAATTCACTCGCGAATGCGGATATCCGCGCGTACATGAAGATCCCGCTCAACCAGCAGGCGCCAAGCAGCAGGAACAAGACCACGCACACCGCAATCGGCGCAGGGATCCTCCACCGAGACATGGATTCGATCGCCGGGCCAAGGATATAGGAAAGAAGCCACGCGATGATGAGGGGGCGAATGACTGCCTGGGCGGACTTCAGTACCACGCCAAGGGCCACAAGCGCAAGAACACTCAGGCAAGCAGTGACAATCGGCCCTCTGTCCACGTCTCCCATCCAGCGCTTCGGCGGGGCGTCTTCGTCAGGCATCGCCTGTGGGCTTTTGTTCATTTGTCGTTCCTGTCGTACCTCTCACTTGCTCCCCACCGGGATCGTCAGGAGCGGTTGGTTGGATCCTATCTGCCCCGAGTGGAGGGCGAAGATCAGCCCGATGAGGGCGAAGGTGTCCTTGGACCGAATGTCGGTATCGTCAATGTAAAACCATCGGCCCCGGTATGAAACGGCCACATAGGCCGAGCGGGGCCGAAGGATGCTGCTTTTCACGTTCAACATATCTTTCGTCAGGGCCCTGCGGTCTACCGCATGTCCCTCGGAATCCAGATAGGTCTTGACTACGCCCTTCTCGACCTGAGATTCCGGGACCTCGATGCCCGCGGCCACATAATACAACACGTTCAGGAACGAGCGTACCTGGACCGGTACAACACCCAGCCCGAGCTCGCCGAGGTCGTCGGTATAGGGATCGCCGAATCGTGTGATTGCGATCCTTTCAACAACGCGGCCATCGGGAGTGCGGGTCCGTTTCGGCTTGATACCCAGAAGGGCGTCAACCTTGTCCGCCACTTCCTCGCTTGAATAGGCGGCCTCCATGACAAGGACAGGACGCGCCGGCTTTCTGATCTCGAATGTGCCATCGTCCACCCGGTGGAGCGTATGATTCTCCTTGCGGGCGAGGATTTCGGAAGCGGCGCTCAGCTTATCCGCCGGAATACCGCTCGCCACCACGATACCCTTTCGATACAGCGTCAGGAATCGCAGGTTGCCCTCGTCCTGGAGCTTCTGCCACAGCGTTGCCAGTTCAATGAACCTATCGTACGACGCCCTCGTCCAGCCGGTGTTCTGCTTTCCTGTTGGGAGATCATGCAGCGGACCGATCCGCTGGATGGTGAGTCGCATGAGCGTCTCGATCTTCCATTCGCTCCGGAAGAGAAGCGCGATGGTTTCCATGTCGATCTCCGTGGCGATACGGCTGGCGAACTCGTCGCCTTGCAGGGGAGTGTACGTGATGGTGGGCTCCTCCGAGACCTCATACGGGCTGTTGTCGCTACCTAAGCCGAAGATGTTTCCTGCTCCCTCGTTCAGTCTAACAAAAATATCCGGACTGATCGTGTAGCGGAAGTGGGCCGAGACGGAACTTACGGTCAGAAACGAGACCTGCTCGCGGTATTTCACCCGCACCAGATTCAGCAGCATCTGCTCGTTCTCGGTGCGTTGGATGGCCATGTTGTAGCTGGGGCGATCCGACTTGAGGGCGGACGGCCCCTGAGAGCAGCCGAAAAAGACAGAGAACGGCAAGACCATAACAACGGCGCAGCGAAGGTTGGCGAACATTTTGCATCCTCAGTCAATCTGACAACCAAATTGTACAGATGAAACCCCCTTAAGTCAATCGCTTCATGCCGACAATGTCCGGTGTTTTGTGCAAAGGGAGATTCTTGGGAGGGAGTCTCATTCGTAGTTGGAACTGGTGCGGCAGCACGTCCTGTGACCTGTGACATTTTACCCGACTTTCCCTCGTTCTGCAATCTCGATTTGACAAGTCCCGTTTTGTGGGGTATACTAAAAGAATGAAGAAGCGGCCCCGGCCCTGATTGCCGGGGCTGTGGTGTTTAAGGGGCGAGGCGAGAACATTAAAAAGTACCGAACGAACTCCATACCCCATGTTGTGTGACAAATAACGGGGGATACATGGTGATGGGATCGCGAAGACACGCCCAAACAAGCTTGAGCGTGGCACCAAAGTAGAAGAGCCTTCCAGGCTCTTCAAGAAGCGGCAAGATGCCGCTTCTACGTTGATGACGGTCATGCCGTGGGTGGCAGAGCGAGACCCCTCTCCCTTTTGAAGGGGGGAAGGGGTGAGGCGGCGCATCAAGAATTACGAAACAAACTCCATACCCCATGTTGTGTAATACACCTTCGGAAACCCATCTTCTGGAACACTTGCGGACAAGGGCTGCCTGCCTCCGCAAGCACGTCCTCCGAATCTGCGCGGAGAAGGGGGGATGCCATGTGGGTGGGTCGCTGTCGATTGCGGAGATGGTGGCGGCGCTGTACTTCCACTTTATGAACATTGATCCGGACGATCCCGATAAGCCGGACCGGGACCACTTCATCCTGAGCAAGGGGCACTGCTGTCCCACGCTCTACGCCGCGCTCGCCGAGCGGGGCTTCTTCCCGGTCGAAGACCTGATGACGTATCAGGACCTCGACAGCCTCTTCGCCGGCCACCCTATGCTCAAGGTCCCCGGCGTGGAAGTGCCGACGGGTTCGCTTGGGCACGGCCTCGGTGTCGGGATCGGCATGGCCGTCGCGGCGCGGGCCGATGGGATGCCGAGCCGCGTCTATATTCTGATGGGCGACGGCGAGCAGCAGGAGGGCTCGGTCTGGGAGTCGGCCATGGCGGCGGCGCATCATCGGGTGGACAATCTGATCGCCATCGTCGATCGGAACCGCCTCCAGTCCGGCGGCCGGACGGAGGAGTTCATGCAGATCGATCCTCTTGCCGCGAAGTGGCGGGCCTTCGGTTGGGCAGCGAGGGAGATCGACGGGAATGACATGGCGCAGGTCGTTGACGCCCTCTCGCGGATCCCCTTCGAGAAGGGAAAGCCGAGCGCTATCATCTCGAACACGGTCAAGGGCAAGGGGGTCTCGTTCATCGAGGACGAGATCGGATCGCACTACCGCGGCCTGACGAAAGAGGAATACGAGCGGGCGGTTCGGGAGATCGAGGAGGGGGCGGAATGACTTCCGGGTACGGACAGTCCATGAGCTATGCGGAGGTCCTTGCCCGGCTCGGTGAGGAACATGACACGATCTTCGCCCTCGATGCAGACCTGCCCAGCCGGACGCGGCTCTTCGCAGAGAAGTTCCCGGATCGAACCATGCAGGTCGGCATCGCGGAGCAGAACATCATGAGCATCGCGTCCGGTCTGGCGGCTCGGGGCAAAATTCCCATCGTCCACATCATGGCGCCCTTCGGGACGATGCGATCCTTCGAGCAGATTCGCACGGACATCGCCTATGCCAGGCGCAACGTGAAGATTGTCGGCGCGTGCGGTGGGCTGTCCGGCGGCCCCTGGGGGCCGACGCACCACACCATCGAGGACATCGCCCTCATGCGCGTCATCCCCGGCATGACGGTCGTCCTGCCATGCAATGAGTCGGAGCAAGCCGCCGCGCTCCGGGCGGCAGCCGAGCATGACGGCCCGGTCTACATCCGCCAGCCAGGCCCCGCGACGCGGGAGATTCCGCTGCCCGAGTCGTTTGAGATCGGGAGGGGAGTCCGCATCCGAGAGGGAAAGGAAATTGCCGTCCTGACAACCGGAAACCTGCTCGCCGACTGTCTCGACGCGGCGGACGATCTGGCGC
>JAADGH010000222.1 GCA_013152475.1 Planctomycetota bacterium | reverse complement strand
GGCGGCGCAGCCGCCGAGCGTCCCGGCCGCCCCGCAGCGGAAGGCAGGCGCCGCAGCCCGAGCGGCCGTGCCCCAGGCCCCTGCTGCGCCGGTACAGGAGGACCTTGCCCACTCGGAAGAGATGCGACGAGACCTGCTGCTGCGGCCGAGAAAGCGCAGCCGCATCGGGAGCATCCTCGGCGGACTCGTGGTGATCGGTTTCATCGTGGGCATTGTTTACGCGGTGAGAAACCTGGATCTCGGCAGCGCCATCCCAATTGGGCCCAGCCACAAAGGCGGCGGGGACCTTCTCGAAGGGTGCGGGACGTTCGGAGGCGAGGGGGGAGCAAAGAAAAAGCAGCACTGGAAATTCGAGGGAGAGAATCCGAAGGGATGGAAGGTCGAGAACGGCGCGCTTGTCGCTCCCGCAACGAAGGGCCCCGCCGTGTCCAATGCCATTTGCGACAAGACGATCACGGTGGACCAGGCCAAGGTGTATGGTTTGAGGTGCAAGCTCAGTTCGGCAGGCGAGCATGGCCTGAGCGGGTTGAAGATCATCTGGACGAATAAATCCGATCCCGGCTACATTTTTGAGTCGTTTTCGTCTCTGGCAGCGGGGAAGTTGGATGTTTACGATGTGAAGGACTTCCTCTATCCGCCCGCGGCGGCGAGAGAGCTCCGGGTGGCGTGCGTGACCATCGGTGCGCCCGCACCGGTTTCCTTTCACTCCGTGGAGCTTGTGACGCAACCCCGACCGGGATACCTGGGGCCGGAGGGCGGGGCTGCGCGCGGCATGGGAGTGGAGTTCGGGGGGCGGGGCATGGTGACGATCAGCCGGCACGGGGGGATGGTCGTCTGGGGTGTTCAGCTCCATCTCGAGACGAAACAGGGCGCGGAGATCTGGCAGCAGTACTGCACGCCGCACAAGCGGCAGCCGCAGGAATACAGCAGCACGCTGATGGACCCGATGACCCTGACGCCGATCGACTTCCATGTGATCATTCAGGCCGACAAGGCAGCGGGCGGGCTGGTGATCCGCCATACGGTACGGGCGAAACAGAAACTGGATATGAAATCCATCGGTCTCGCGTTCATGATTCGCAAGAGCGACATTCCGCATGGCGTGCTCGTGGGGCAGGACCTCGGCGCATTTATCAAGACCGGCGAGTTTACGGCGTCCAATGTGAGTGAGGCGGTCTTCGGGCACGGCAACCGGCGACTGGTCGTCCAGTCGGGGGCGCCCTCGGTGAATCTGTCGCGCCGCGACATCGGAGAGACGGCGCAGTTTCTTTTCTGGATGCCGATTGAGGTCCTCGAAGCAAACATGGAGGCGCCGGTCGAATTTTACTTCAAGATGTCGTCGCGCCTGGCCGATGGCGAGGTGGAGAAGCTGAAGCGGGCCGCCTCACAATCGGCCCAGGCCAGCGAGATCGGCGACGCCCTTCGGCATCTCACTGCCATTATAGAGAACCCCTATTTCCCCGAGAAGGACAGGAAAGAGGCGGAGAAGCAGGCAAAGGAGCTCCAGAAAAAGGCGAACGTTCTTTTTGCGGAGGCGGGAAAGGCCATCGACAAATTTATGGCCGAGCCGAAGAAGGCGAACGAGGAGATGGCCCGGGCAAAGCTGAAAGAGCTGAAGATCGCCCTGGCCGAGGAGCGGCTGGAGGGCGAAGGGGGCATGATGTTCGTGATCGTTCCACTGTTCAAGGCGCGCGTGGACGAGCTTGTGGCGAAACTGGAATCGAAGAAGAGCGAGGAGCAGGCCAAGGCCGAGGAGGACGTCAAGAAGCTGTTCGCAAATGCGGAGAAGTTTGAGGCCGCCGAGCAGTGGATGATTGCGCGCGTTTTCTACGACAACGTGATCAAGAAGGCCCCAAACAGCGACGAAGCAAAAGAGGCGCGAAGGCGAGAGGAGGGCATCGCGAAGAAAAAGGAAAGGGCGGAGCAGCGGAACAAGGAGATCGATCGCAAGGTCACCGCGGCGAGAAACTACGAGCGGAACAAGATGGTTGATCGGGCCATTCGATTGTTGGTCGAGATTATCGAGAAGTATCCTCATGCCGCAGGGATGAAAGAAGCGATCCCCCAGCTTGAGAAGATCGTGAGGTTGTATCCCGATGAGCCCGGCATCGGAGAGGCGAAGAAATTGATCGAGAAGATCAAGGGGGAATCGAAAAAATAGCCGTTTCCGTGAAAGGATGACCATGATCCAGTCCGTGATGACAAAACGTGTCAAACTCCTTCTGAAGATTCTTATCGTTCTCGCAGTGCTCGCCCTTCCCGTTGTCATCCTGCTCAAGAGGGCGGACATGATCGAGTTCGGCGGACCGACCATGGTCAAGTTCAAGTATTACAACACCCTGAACAAGGAGGAGAAACTCCGGCGGGCTGAAGTCTGGTACAAGGTGGGATCCTATCGCAACACCTTTGAAATCTACACCGAGTTGCTGTTCGGCATGAAACCCATGAAGGTACGACACTTCGACTACGGCAACATGCCGATCGTGGACCCGCAACTGCCGCGAGTGGACCTGATCTTCTACCGGTGGTGCATCTGCCTGTCCAAACTGAACAAACGGACCGAGGGCATGAGCGCCTGCGAACAGTTTCTGATTGTCTTCCCGGACAGCAAGTATAAGAACAAGGTTGAAAAACTCCAGAATGAACTCAGAGCGCGCCAGCTCTGAGTATTGCGCTGCGGGTTGGAGACGAATATGACGCCGAAGGTGAAGATCGCCGCCATTGTCGCCGCCGCGGTGGCCATTTATCTTCTTGGCGATTTCTTGATCGTCACGGACCGCGAGCGCCTCGAAGCGACGATCAAAGACCTCCATCATGTCGTCGAGAAGGCGGACGCCGGCAAGGTCATCGCCTTCCTCGCGCCGGACTATCACTTCCAGGACAAGACCCGCGACGACATGCTGGCCTTCGGCCAGAAGATGCTCAAGCTCACCGGGCCGATGAAGATCAAGGTCATCGAAGAGAAACTGAACATCAATGGTTCGCTCGCCGTCTACGAAAGCACCATCTTGGCCACGCTCTCGAATCCTTCAGGCGATCTGCCCTATGCCGGGGCGCAGGTCCCTTCCCAATGGCGTCTGTCGTTCAAAAAGGAAGGGGACAAGTGGCTCATCTACCAAGTCGAGCCAATCTCGCTGTTCAACCAACCCGTACGCTCATTGGATGCATTGATTCGATGAAGATCGAAGTCGTCGAAGGAAGTATTCTCGATCTGGGCGTTGACGCCATCGTCAACCCGGCCAACTCCGCAGGGCGCATGGGCGGAGGGGTGGCCAAGGTCATCAAGAAAGCCGGGGGCCGCGAGATCGAGAAAGAGGCCATGGACAAAGCACCTATCGCCGTCGGCGAGGCCGTCCTTACCACAGGCGGGACCCTCAAGGCCCGGCATGTCATCCACGCCCCCACCATGGTCAAGCCTGCCGAGCGTACAAACGTCCAGAAGGTCCGTGCCGCCACTGACGCGGCACTGAAGTGCGCCGACGAAGCCGGCCTCAAGAGCATCGCCTTCCCCGGCATGGGCACCGGCGTCGGCCGGGTGAAGCCCGAAGATGCCGCGCAGTGCATGGTCGAGGCGATTCGCGGATTTGAAGGGACTGCGCTGCGGAAGGTCGTTCTCGTGGATATGAGCCCTGAGATGGCCCAGGCATTCCGAGAGGCAACCGAGGCCTGATGCTCAGTCGATGATGTGCAGCTCGTTGCTCAGCTCGTTCACGTCGTCCGGGGCGATGGGGAAGTGTTCGGAAAGCAGTTCGCCGCAGCGCTTGATGGCGTTGCAGATACCCTCCGTCGGTTTGCCCTTCTTCAGGCCCGCGATCACCAGGTCCTTCACTTCGTCCCACTGCTCCTGGTCCAGCTTCTCGCTGATCGGCTCATCGCCGATGACGGCCACTCGGCGCTCGAAGAGGGAGACGTAGATGAGGATGCCGGTGCCGCCCTCTGTTCCGCGAACGCGAAATTCCGAGAAGGCGAGTTGAGCGCTTCGCAGGACCTCCTGCTCCAGCTCCCGGCGGCCGATGAAGGGCCTTGCGAGGAGGGGGATGTACGTCGCCAGCGCAGCGCCCACGATGAAGGTGATGAGAAACAGGGCCAACACGCGCCACAGGCTGACGGCCACCGGCTGCCCCCAGTCCCCCGGCAGCGTGGGCAGGCGGAAAGTGAAGCCCAGCACGGCGACAACGATCAGCGCCAACAGCACACCGAAGATATCCTCGGCCCGGTCGTATCGGCCGGACATCGTGGTCACGACGGGGACGATCTCGCCGCTTGTGGTCTTCTCCGCCTCGGCAACGGCCTCGGCGATGTTCTGTTTGTCTTCGTCTGAAAAGAGCTTTGACGCTCGTGCCATGCCGATATCTCCTGACTGCTTACCAAGAGCCTGAGGCGCCCCCGCCCCCCGAAAAACCGCCGCCAAACGATCCCCCGCCGAACCCGCCCCGCGAGCTCGATCGGAGCATTTGGTAGAGGATCACCCCGATAATCGCGAACACCACCCCCCAGAGCAACCAGGCCCACCCCGACGCGCCGCTCTGGATCAGTGACACTACGGTGAAGATGGCCAACGCCACGGCGCCAATGACGAGGGCGTAGTGCCACCAGGGCCTAGGGCGGCGGGGAAGCTTCAACTCCCGGGCCATGGCGTCCAGGCCCTTCACGCCGGCGAGGATCCCTGCAGAGAAATTGCCGGCCTTGAACTCGGGGATGATGAGAGTGTTCATGATCTTCTGGCACTGAGCGTCTTTCTTGTGCGCCCAATCCTTGCCCAGTTCGATACGTGCCTTGCGGTCGCCCTTGGAGATCAGCAGCAGGATTCCATGATTCCATTTCTTGTAGCCGATGCCCCAGGTGTTGAACAAGTTCTGGGCATAGACCATGATGTCCCACCCCTTTGCGCCATACTTGGCCATGGACGGGATGGTGACAATGATGATGGGCACGGCCTTCTCCGTCAGGAGCTTGTCGCAGATCTTTTTGATCTGTGCGGCGTCCTCGGGGCTGAGCAGACCCGCCTCATCGACAATGAAATCGCGTTCCCCCGGTTGTGGGGGATATGTAAGCTGCTGCGCCTCCGTACCCACCGACAGTGCGGTGAAGAAAAGCAGAACGGACAGAACCATCCGGTTTCGTCTCATCGTACGCTCCAACCCATGAGGTGTGTTCTAATCATGTGCCCTGTGGTGCTCGACCGTCAGGCGGAGGCCATCGGCCAAGTCAACTGTCGGCTTCCAGCCGAGCTCTTCCTTTGCTTTGGCGGCGTCGAGGTAGATCTTGAATGTCTCGCCCAGTTTGGCCGGTCCGTGGATGGCATCTTTCTCGTAGCCGGTGGCGATTTTCAGTTTTTCGAACAGCGTGTTGACCGACGTCCCGACGCCCGTGCCGAGATTGTAGATCTCGCCGCTGCCTTTTTCCGGTTCGAGAACAAGCAGATTCGCCTCGGCCACATCGCCGACGTAGAGATAGTCTCGTTCCTGTTCGCCGGTGCCGTTGATCGTCACATCTTCGCCGCACAGCATCCGCCCGGTGAAGATGGCCACCACGCCGGCCTCGCCGTGGGGGTCCTGGCGCGGGCCATAGACGTTCGGATAGCGCAGGACGGTGTAGTTCAACCCGTGGTTCTCGCGATACATGAAGAGGTAGTGTTCCGGCACATGCTTGCTCGCGCCGTAGGGGCAGATGGGGTTCACCGGGTGCTTCTCGTCGCACGGCAGATACTCCGGCTCGCCATAGACCGCACCGCCGGTGGAGACATAGATGAACTTGGCGATGTCGTATTGCCGGGCATACTCGATGAGTCGGATCGATCCGAGGATGTTGATGTCGGCATCGTGGAGCGGCTTCTCCACCGATTCACGGACATAGATGTGCGCCGCATGGTGGATGATGCAGTCGGGACGTTCCGTTTTGACGAGATCTTCCAGCGCGGGATCGCGGATGTCCATCTCGTGGAATGTGGCCTTGGGGTTGACGTTGTTCTTTTTGCCGCTGGACAGATCGTCCACGATGATCACGTCATGGCCGTTCTCAATCAGCAGGTCGGCCACGTTCGAGCCGATAAAGCCGGCCGCGCCGGTCGCGAGTATCTTCATGCCTTACCTCGAAACAGCTTCACAACAACACGCGAACCATGAACCATAACTATAACAGAAAGCGAGGTTGCAGTGCAACAGGGTATCTCAGCGTGCCGAAGCAACAAGGGTCATTGGGTGTTCTTCACGCCCACCGACATCCTGGAGAGGCTGACGTATGGGGAGCGTTTCCGGCCGATCAGCCGGCGGCGTTGGAGCAGGTGGAACATGTTGGCAAACGCCGACAGCGTGCCGGCGGCTATCTCCGGGCTCCCCGCCAGGCGCGTGGGGGACAGCAGGGCTGCGGCCGAGTGAAGGATGTCATAAGCCGAGCCGTAGATCATGCTCATGTACCAGCGATTGCGGATGTACTGCAGGCGTCGGGCCGGGGGCAGGGCGGTGGGGTCGCGCTGCTCGGCGGGGCCGTAGTGGTGGTAGGCGGACTGGGGCACATAGACGCACTTCCACCCGTTGAGCCACATGCGCCAGCAGAGGTCCACGTCCTCGAAGTAGATGAAAAAGATAGGATCGAAGAAGCCGACCTCGTCCAGGGCCTTTCGGCGGATCAGCATCCCGCCGCCCGAGCACCAGGATGTCTCGCCTGTCTCGGGATCATACGGTTTGTCCAGTTCCAGCGGCATCTGGCGCGACTCGCAGATGCCGATTCCCGGATCGCTCTGCATCCGGTCCACAAGGGCGCCGAGCCAGTTCGGCTCCGGCTTGGTGTCGGCGTTGATGAGGGCCAGCATCTCGCTGTGGCAGCGCTCCAGTGCCCGCAGATAGCCGCCGGTAAAGCCAACGTTTCGCTTGAGGCGAAGGACGATAGCGTTCAGTCCAGCGAGGAGATTTTCTGCAAGGTCGGCTGAGCCGTCGGTGGAACCATTGTCGGCAAAGACGAAGTGGATTCTGCCGAGGGGGTAGTCTTGTGCGCGAAGTCCGCCGATGAGCGCGGGAAGGTGCTCCGCCTCGTTGCGCATCACGACAGCCACATCGACGGTGGGCCGTTGCATCTCAGGTCTCGGCGGATTCCGGTGGCGGTTCGGTCGTCTGCTGCTCCGGCGGCTCTTCGGTTCCCCCGGCGAAGAGTTCCTTGAGGTCCCTGGCCCCTCGGACGATAACGAAGACCGCGACACCGAAGTACAAGACGGAGGCTACGATCAGCACAACCAGCCAGGCTGTTCCCCAGACATTCACGGCATTTTCTCCTTACTCGTTATCCGGTTCGACGTGCTTCGTCAGATCGACGGGCGTCGGTGGATGGCTCTTCTGTGTGAGCAGCGACACAACAATCAGCGCGCACATTGCCAGAATGTAGCTTGCCATGCCAGAAAGCCCACCGGGGATTTCTCTGCCGATGAGTTTCTCTGTATATTGCTTCAGGAAGAGATCATGCACTGACGGAATGGCCCCACAGATCAGCGCAGCGATTGCCCCGGGCGTATTCGCCCTCTTCCAGTAGAGCGCTCCCACGACCAAGGCGAATGCCCCGGACAGATAGATCGTGCCGGTCATGGCGAGATAGACCCACACGGTCCCCTTGATGGGGTACCACAGGCCCCAGACCAACAGGAAGATACCGATGGCCAGGATCAGTACGCGTGTCAGCAGGACACGCCCTTTGGTTGACAGACCCCCCGTCAGCGGGGCCACGACATCTTGCGTGATCACCGAGCTCCATGCCAGGAGGTAGCTGTCGTGGGTGGACATGAACGCCGCGAGCATCCCGGCAACCAAGACCCCCAGAAGCCCGGCGGGAATGATGCGGCTGATCATGATGGGCATGGCCTCGAGACTGTCCGTGATCTCGGTCGATGTGGCGATAGTCGAGAAGTAGCAGATCGCAGCAACGCCCATGAGCATCGGGATGATCGCCCGCGCGGCGTTCGTCAGGCCGGTGAGCAGGAACACGCGCTGCGCCGTCTTGGCATCCTTTGCGGCCGAGATGCGCATCGTCCCGGTCTGCCACAGGATCGAGGCCGATCCGATCAGCATAAACTGCCAGAGGATAAACATCTTGCCATACTCCGGCGCCGTGAGCGGCGAGAGGCTCTTCTCGCCGAGCACCGAGACACTGTGGGAGTAGATCTGCGTGAACGGCACGGTCCACAGCGTAAAGATAAGCGCGATGCCCATGCCAAGGACGATCATGATGAACTGGAAGTAATCCGTGAATACGACGGAGATCATGCCGCCCAACATCGTGTAGAGGAGCACCACGACCAACAGGACGGTCATGACGATATTCAGCACGGGCACCTGATGGCCAAGGATTACCGCGACCTTCGGCATTCCTGTGACGATCTGCAGGAACTGCGCCCCAACTCTGAGGAACACGCCCGTGTTAAGGATGCCCGCACCGGCAATGACGACGCCGCCCAGGATTCGGACGTTCTTGCTATACCGCACCTCATACAGCTCAGCAATTGTCATAACCCCTGTTTGCCTAAGACGATATACGATGAAGCCAGTCGCCCCGATGATGGCCATGACTGTTCCGGCAATCACGCCGATGGTAAATGCGGAAAGGCCGTTCGTGTAGCCCTGTTCCGCCATGTACATGATCGTTACCAGCCCCATCTCCGTCCCGGAGAAGGTGGCGATGGCCAAGCCCGTCTTCAGCCGCCGACCCGCCACGATGAAGTCGGCCATGTTGTGGATGTAGCGGCGGCAGATGACGCCTATGATGCCGCTGAAAATCACGTAGATGACGATGATTACCCAGTCGACGGGGGACCAGTTGCTCATGGACAGGATTCCTGCGTTGCCAGAGTGTTCCGGAGACACAGAAAGGCTAACGAACACGCGGAAATGTGTCAAGGGTTTTGTTGCGGGGCTGTTGCTCACGGGGGTGGATCGGGGGCGTGGATTGGTTTTTTGTTGACACAATGGCCAACTCTGCGATAAAATTACGGATTCGCAAAATCCAACACATCGGTTTGTTAACGTTGGATCGGGGAGGAGAAGCGCCTCTGGGCGTTTGCTTGTCGAGGGCATTCCTGACAGGGCGGCTGTTTGCGCCGCTATTCCACGGTTGAATATACCTAAGGACAGACAGGATGAAAGTTCCCGTACTTGATCTCAAGCGGCAGTACCAAGGCCTGAAACACGAAATCGACGCCGCTGTGCTGTCGGTCCTGGAGAGCCAGTACTTCATCCTCGGACCCGAAGTGGAGGTCCTCGAGAAGGAGATCGCCGAGTACTGCGGCGCGAAGTGCGCCGTCGGCTGTTCTTCTGGGTCGGATGCCCTGATTCTTGCGCTCATGGGCCTGGGCATCGGCGCCGGCGATGAGGTGATTACCACCCCCTTCACCTTCTTTGCCACCGCCGGCAGCATCGCCCATCTGGGCGCGACGCCTGTGTTCGTGGATATCGATCCCCGGACCTTCAACATCGACCCCGCCAGGATCGAGGAGCGCATCACCGACAGGACCAAGGCCATCCTGCCGGTGCATCTGTACGGCCAGTGCGCCGATATGGACCCTATTCTCGAGATCGCAAAGAAGCATGGACTCAAGGTGATCGAAGATGCCTGCCAGGCCATCGGTGCGGAGTACAAGGGGACGAAGGCCGGGGCGCTGGGCGACGTGGCCTGTTTCTCCTTCTACCCGACAAAAAACCTCAACGGCCTGGGCGACGGCGGGATGGTGACAACGAACGATGAGGAACTCGGCGAGAAGATCCGCCTCTTGCGAACCCATGGGGCAAAGCCCAAATACTTCCATGCGGTGGTCGGCATCAACGCCCGGCTCGACGCCATCCAGGCGGCCGGATTGCGTGTGAAGCTGAAGCACCTCGATGACTGGAACGACCGCCGCCGCGAGAT
>JAADGH010000015.1 GCA_013152475.1 Planctomycetota bacterium | reverse complement strand
CTGCGCCATGTCGCGGGGCAAGGCGGTGCAGGAAGGCGTGCGGGTGAAGCTGCCCCAGGGCATAACCTGGGAAAAGCTTGCGGCCATGACGCCCGATGAAATTCGCGAAAAGGGATTGTGGCCGAAGGGACTCCTGCCCCTGCCTCACCCGAACCATCCGGAAGGGGGCATGGTCTTCCCGAAGTTTCACATCAAGGAGATCAAAAAGCAGACAGGCCGCGACCTGACTCGGTTCGATCTCGACTTCGATCTCCCGGACCATTTCCTGGCGGAATATCCCCCGCCGATCTACCTGACCACCCGCCCGGATCTCGGGGATGTATCCCAGGGGAAGGTGATCACGACGGACAACTACTTTGAGGTGTTCAACGGCATCTTGAACCCGAAACAACTTGAGGGGCTTCGCCTGCTGGTGACGCCCTTCCCGCAACAGCAGTTCAACACCACAGAGGACCGCCGCTCGGCCCGGCCGAGCCTTGGCGTGACGTGTTTCGACTGCCATGTCAACGGTCATACGAACGGGACGACACACCTGGTGGGCGACATCCGCCCGCAGGAGTTCCGGCATCGTCTGGACACGCCGACGCTGCGCGGCGTGAACGTCCAGCGCCTGTTCGGGTCCCAGCGCGCGATGAAGTCGATCGAGGACTTCACACAGTTCGAGCAGCGAGCAGCTTACTTCGACGGCGACCCGGTGATCGCCACGAAGAAGGGCGTGAACGTACTGGAGCGAGGGAGCCAGGTGCATTTCATGGCCGAGTTCATGGCCATATTGGATTTTCCCCCCGCACCGAAGTTGGACATTTACGGCACACTCGACCCGAAGAAGGCCACGGAGGCAGAGACCCGCGGGCAGGACGTGTTCTTCGGGAAGGGCAAGTGCTCTGTCTGCCATCCTGCGCCGTACTACACGGACAATTCGATGCACAACCTCCAAGCGGAGCGCTTCTTTAAGCCGCAAATGGTGAACGGGCGAATGGCGTCGGCGGACGGACCCATCAAGACGTTTCCCCTGCGCGGGATCAAGGACTCGCCGCCGTACCTGCATGACGGTCGGTGCCTGACCCTGGAGGACACGGTGGAGTTCTTTAATTTGATTCAGCAGCTCAAGCTGACGGAACAGGAGAAGAAAGATTTGGTCGCGTTCATGCGCGCCTTGTAACGAACTGAAAACATGGAAAGGATGGAAGACAGTGGCGACGAGTGATAATTTGCAGGAGGCGTTTGCCGGCGAGAGCCAGGCGAACCGGAAGTATCTGGCGTTTGCGAAGAAGGCCGAGGCCGATGGGCGCCCGCAGATTGCGAAGCTCTTCCGCGCGGCGGCCGAGGCCGAGACGGTCCACGCCCACGCGCACCTTCGTGTGATGAATGGGGTTCAGGGAACGGCGGAGAATCTGGAGGCGGCCATCGAGGGCGAGGGGTTCGAGTTCAAGGAGATGTATCCGAAGTTTGTGGATGAGGCCAAGGCCGAGAGCAACAAGGGTGCACAGATTTCCTTCGAGAACGCCCTTGCCGTCGAGGAGATCCACCACAAGCTCTACACCAACGCCCTGAATACCCTTAAGGAAGGGAAGGACCTGCCGCAGGCGGCGATCTTCGTGTGCGAGATGTGCGGCAATACCGTGCTGGATCAGGCGCCGGAGAAATGCCCCGTCTGCGGCGCGCCGAAGGCGAAGTTCACCGAAGTGGAATGAGAGGCCATCCGAAAACCGGGTATTTGCAGCCGCACCCTTTACGGGTGCGGTCCTCCCGCAGGCATAAAGCTTGCGGCTACAGGTTGTTGCATGGGCTCTAAGTCGTTCCTGCTGCGGATTGGCGATCATCAAGACGCGCTTAAACAAGTTTGAGCGTGCCACCCCGCTTCTTACCATACACGGACTTATGAAAAGCAGTACTAAGGAGGGAGAAAACACCGCGTTGCTTTCCCACCGCCCACTGTGATATGCTGTACCCTCCGACGAGCACACGAAGGGTGAGACGTTATGGTGGGTTTTTACGAAGAGACCTTGCGCGATCTTGTTTCCATCCCCAGCCCCAGCGGCGAGGAGGGGCAGGTCGCGGCATACATCCATGACTTCCTGAAGGCGAACGGGGTCGACGCGGAACGGGACGGGTGCGGAAACATCGTCGCCGTGGCCGGCAGCGGCGAGGAAATCCTCCACATCAACGGCCACATGGATACCGTCTGTCCCGTGGACACGTGGACCAGCGATCCCTTTAAGCCCGTCGTCAAGGACGGCCTCCTCTACGGCCTCGGCGCCTCGGACATGAAGAGCGGACTCGTGGTCATGATGGACCTCGCCCGGAAGGTGCGCCCGCGCGCGAAGACCGTCTTCAGCTTCACCGTATGTGAGGAAGGCAGCGGCGCCGGGGGGCGGAACAATGGCGTGGCGACGTTGCTCGATGAATGGGGCGGAAAGTGGGCGATCACCGCGGAGGGCTCGGCAGTGGACGGAATCATTACCCTCGGCCTTGGCACGCAGGGCCATACGATCGCCGTGGTCACGGTCAAGGGGGTCTCCGCGCACAGCTCGCAGCCCGAGATGGGGCAGAACGCCATCGAGTTCGCCGCCGCCATCGTGAGGAGGGTCCGGGCGCTCAATGACTCCTATGATGAAGTCCCTGTTTTCGCCGATGTCACCGGCCGGCCGGCGATCTCCGCCACCATGATCCGGGGCGGCGCGGCGTCGAACATCATCCCCGACTCCTGCGAGCTGACCCTCAGCCGCCGCTTGGCGCCCGGAGAAGACAGGGCGAAGTTCGAGCGCGAGCTCAGGCAATTGTGCGCGGGCTTAGAGGTCGAGGTCGACATCCGCGGCGGCGACCCTGCCGCGTGTGTGGACGTGGACGGGCGCCTCCTCGAGGCGGCCCGTGAGGCGGCCCGGAAGACCCTCGGCGTGGAGCGATACTCCATCTCGCGAGGGCGGACCGACCTGGTGCTCTTTGCCCGCAAGGGAATGGATGTTCTGAACATCGGCCCCGGCATGATGGGCCAGGCCCACGTGGCCGACGAGTGGTGCGCCCTGGCGGACCTGCCGGCGGCGTCCGGTCTGCTGGAAGAGATCATCAATACGATTTAGGAGACGTCATGGAGCTGCTCAAACATCTTCAATTCAACAACGAGGGTCACATCCCCGCCATCATCTTCGAGGCATCGCTGAAGCAGGTCCTCACGCTCTGCTACATGACGGAGGAGGCCCTGCGCAAGACCATCGAGACGGGCAAGGTGCATGTCTTCCGCCGGTCGATGGGTCGACTCATGATCAAGGGCGAGACCTCCGGGCACATCCAGATCGTCAAGGGCATCTACCCCGACTGCGAGGGCAAGTCGCTGGTCATCGAGGTGGAGCAGAAAGTCGCCGGGTGCCACAAGGGCTACATGTCCTGCTACTACCGCCGGTACGACCCCGAGACAGGCGAGTTGAAGACCATCGCCGAGAAGGTCTTCGACCCGGAGAAGACCTACGGCTGATCGCTCAGGCGATCCATTGGACGCAGAAAACCGTGCATATCCTGCTGCGAAAAACCACCGACTGTCCCCATCGGGGTCGAAAGGAGTCAGGCAAAGCCTGACGGACAATCCGTTCCGAGGCAGAGCCTCGGAACGAGAGAAAAGGGGGGCGGCTCAATCCGCAATCCGCTCAGTCCTCCGCCTTCTCGATCTTGACGGTGTCGCCATCGCCGACCTTCGCGAACTCGTTCTCGTCGCCGTCCACCTGGCCGAGGATGTTGACGGGGCTGTAGGGCGTCTGGCCGAAGAAGATGCAAAAGCAGTTGCCCACGGGCCAGAAGGCGATGCCGCCCGAGGGAACCTTGGGCTGGGCGTCTTCCTCCGGCATGTCCACGGGGATGTCGAAGTAGACCTCGTCGCCCCACGTCTTCGCGCTCGACTCGATGGGCAGGGCCTCCCAGATCTTCTTCGCCGTCTCGGTGTCGTTCATCTCCGCCGTCATCTCGACGGGTCCGGCAGTAATCTTGATCTTGTATGGCATGGTTCTCCCTCCTCCGTATCCTACACCCCATCCAGCAGGTGGCCCAGCTTGTCCTTCTTGGCCTTCAGGTACTTCTTGTTCTCTTCCGTCGGGTCAATCTCGATGGGGACGCGCTCGACGATCTCCAGGCCGTAGCCGGCCAGGCCGGTGAACTTGCGCGGGTTGTTCGTGAGCAGCCGCATCTTCGTCACGCCGAGGTCGCGCAGGATCTGCGCGCCGATGCCGTAGTCGCGTTGGTCCGGCTCAAAGCCCAGTTCCATGTTCGCCTCCACGGTGTCCATGCCGCTCTCCTGCAGGGCGTAGGCGTGCAGCTTGTTCTCCAGGCCGATGCCCCGGCCCTCCTGACGCATGTAGAGGAGCACCCCCTTGCCCTCCGCTTCGATCATACGCAGGGCTTGGTGGAGCTGCCCGCCGCAGTCGCACCGCAGCGACCCGAAGATGTCCCCCGTCAGGCACTCGGAGTGCACACGAACCAAGACGGGGTCTTCCTGGACTTTGGTCCGATCATTCTCGACCTGCCCGACGCCTCCCTTGCACAGGGCGAGGTGGAGGTAGTCGTCCACCATGGACCGGTAGAGGTGCAGGTCGAAGTCGCCGAATCGCGTGGGCAGCTTGATCGTGACGCGCTTCTCGATCAGGTTCTCGATTTGGTGGCGGTACTGGATGATGTCCTCGATCTTGCACATCTTCAGGCCGTGGGTCTCGCAGAACACCTCCAGGTCGGGCACGCGCGCCATGGTGCCGTCGTCGTTCATCACCTCGCAGATGACGCCCGCCGGTTTGAGTCCGGCCAGCCGCGCCAGGTCCACCGATCCCTCCGTCTGGCCCGCGCGCACCAGCACGCCGCCCTCGCGCGCACGCAGGGGGAAGACGTGCCCGGGGGTGACCAGGTCTTCGGGCGTGCAATCGTCGCGGATCGCCGTCAGGATGGTGTGGGCGCGGTCGTGTGCCGAGATGCCGGTGCTGACCCCGCGCCGGGCCTCGATGGATACGGTAAAGGCCGTCTCGAAGCGCGACCGGTTGTTCATCGTCATCATGGGCAGGTCGAGCTGCTTCACCCTCTCCGGCGTGAGCGCCAGACAGACCAGCCCCCGGCCGTGCTTGGCCATGAAGTTGATCGTCTCGGGGGTGATCTTCTCGGCCGCGATCGTCAGGTCGCCCTCGTTCTCGCGGTTCTCGTCGTCCACCAGGACGATCATCTTGCCTTGGTGAATATCTTCAAGGGCTTCTTGGATTGTGCAAAATGTCATCACTATGTGCCTCCAGAAACGGGGCTCAGAAGTTCTCCCGATACCACTCCACGAACTTCCGAACACCTTCCTCGATGTGGACGCTCGGCGAATAGCCCAGCAGGCGCTTCGCCTTGCTCACGTCGGCGTAGGTGATCTTCACGTCCCCCGGCTGTTCGGGGAGTTGATGGATCTCGGCCCTCTTGCCGACATTCTCCTCGATGACCTCGATCAGCCGCCGCAGCTCGACGACGTTCGACTCGCCGAGATTGATGATCTCGAAACCGACCTCCGCGTCGAGCGAGGCGACGACGCCGTCGATGATGTCGCTGTAGTAGGTGTAGTCCCGTTTCGTTGTGCCGTCGCCGAACATGGGGATCGGCTCGCCGTTCAAGATCAATCGGGTGAACTTGTGGATCGCCATGTCCGGCCGCTGCCGGGGACCATAGGCCGTGAAAAAGCGGAGGCAGACGATCGGCATGCCCGTCAGGTGGTGGCACGCATGGCAGAACAACTCCCCCGCTCGCTTCGTGGCGGCGTAGGGCGACACCGGCTCGCCCACCCAGTCGTCCTCGGCGAAGGGAACCTTCTTGTTGTTGCCATAGACCGATGACGATGACGCGGAGACGAACTTTTTCACGCCGCGCCGGTGCGCCAGCTCCAGCAGGTTCATCGTGCCGCGGCAGTTGACGTCCTGGTAGAGCAGCGGGTCCTCCAGCGAGGCCCGGACGCCCGCCCGCGCGGCCAGGTGGACCACCTTGTCGATGTTCATATCCGCGAAAATCTTGGAGCAGAGATCCTTGTCGCGGATATCGCCCTCAACGAGCTCGAATGTCCCCTTCTTCTCGACCTCGCTGATATTCTTTCGCTTGATGTCGGGGGAGTAGTAGTTGTTGAAGTTGTCGAGACAGACCAACTTCTCGCCTCGTTCGAGCAATCGCTCCATGAGGTGGGAGCCCAAAAACCCGGCCCCGCCCGTGATGAGTGTCGCCATAGGGTCGTCCTGTTACAGCGAAAGGCTTACGGCAACCGCAAAACACTAATTATACTCCTCCCGACTTTCATCATCAAGGAAAATGCGCGGCGCGGTTTGACGTGGGCCTACGCTGCGATTCTGGCATGGGTGTCTGCCGGCCCCTCCTCGACTTCCGGGCCAGCCCTCCCCCCCCCCGAGAACGATTACGAGCACGATGGCGATTACGAAAGGCAGCAACCACTTCCCAAGATGTCGTCACTCAATACCTGCCATCCGTCCTTCCCGCGAAAGCGGGAATGACGAGAGGCCGAATATCGGGTCGCCGCACTTGGCTAAATGGTTACCCGCGAGGTCCTCGTCCTCCAGGTCTTCCACAACGCGCCCTACGCCGAGGTCGTGGAGTGCAGCGAGAGCACGGCGCGGTCGCGGATGGACTACGCCCTTGGCAGGCTGCGCCAGGCCCTCCGCGAAAAAAACGCCTGAATCCCAAAGACGAACCGCCGCCGAATCCGTATAAATGGGTGAAAGGAGACAATGCGATGAGTTGCGAGAGATTTTCGGAACGCTTCATCCTCGACTCTCTGCGCGACGAGACGCAAGGCCCGGGAGCAGAGGAGCTTAGGACACACATCAAAACCTGCCCGGATTGCCGCGCGAGGGTGGATGAGATGAAATCGCTCTTAACAGGAATCGACCAGCTTGCCGAGGCCACACATATCGAGCCGGCTCCGGAAATAAAAAATCGCGTTATGGCTGAGGCGAGGAAAGTCCTTGCCCAGCGACAGACATCTGACCAAGGACGGCCAGGGGTCATCATGGTCTTCCGCCATACCTTGCAGTATGCAGCGGCCGCAGCCGTCATTCTCGCCGTTTGGTGGGTGGTGGATGCAATGCGCGGTTCCCGGCCCACAGAGAATGTCGTCGCGGCGACCATCTCCGACATCGAAGGTCCGCTGCGGATCGAGCGCGCGCCCCAGAACCAGGGCGCTGAAACCAACTCCCTTCACACGGGGGATACGCTTCTTGTGGGCGAAAGGCCTGCGACCTTCACATACAACAACGGCTACCGCATACGGCTTGAGGCGAACTCGGCCCTGTCGGTCTACGGAGGCAGGAATGTGCTCCGTCTGGAACGGGGAGGGATGCGGGCGGACGGGTGCGAATGCGGCAAGGAGATGAGGGTGGTCACCTCCTCCGGCACGGTGAGATGCACTGGCGGGGAATTCAGCCTTAAGGTCGAGCCGGATGGCCAGGCGCGTTTTGTCGTTCACCGGGGGAGCGCCGGGGTGTGCTGCAACGGGTGTGGCAAGACGTGGCGCAAACTGCAGGCCGGAGAGACGATGACTTGGTCACAGACGGGCTGGCGGTGTGGTGAAGAGGGGAGGACAAACGACAGGGGATGCGGGTGTGGAAGGTAGTAGCGCGGATGAAACAACAACACGATTACAGCCATAGCGGAAAATTGAGAGAGGAGGAGAGGAATGGATTAAGGCACCCCGCCGGGGTGTCTCACGGGATCGATGCTTGGAAGTCTGTGGGTAAATCACAACTGGTTGAAAAGGATTAGAAAATGAAGAAATGGATCACGGGAGTTTTCGGGACGATTGTGGTGCTGTCTCTTGTGGCTGCGGTATCTGCCAAGGGCAAGCCGGCGCAGACAACGTGCCCCGTAACGGGCGACCACATCAGCCAGGACGTCTATACCAACTATCAGGGACATCGGATCTACTTTTGCAGCACGGACTGTTCGGCCGAATTCACAGGCAACCCGGAACACTACATGAAGCGGATGGCCGCACAGGGCGCGCTTCGCTGTACGGACAACTGGAACGGCGGCGCGTGTCGCAGTCGCTGCGGCAGTGGGTCGCGCGGCCGGTCTGCGAGCAATACACCCACGTTCTGGCAGCGGATATGGGGGTGCTGGGGGGGAGCGAACGGCAAGAGCAACAGGGGGTGCGGATGGTAGCAATGCCTCTGACGGCATGGCAAGGCGAAGTTTGGCCGCATGAACAGTGTGTCTCCAACTTCGTATGGAAAGGATCAGAGAGATGAAAAGAGTGATAACGGGCATTGTTGCAGGAATGATCGTGATGTCCCTCGCCGCCGTGGGTTTCGCGCAAGACAAACAGCCGCAGACGAAATGTCCGGTGATGGGGAACAAGATACGCAGAAGCATCTATGTCGACTATCAGGGCAAACGGGTCTTCTTTTGCTGCAGTGCTTGCCTCAGCAGTTGGGTGGGGAATCCGGCGAAGTACATGAAGAAGCTGGTCGAGCAAGGCGTCCAGCTCGAGCCCGTGCCACAGGAGAAGTGCCCGATCATGGGCGGCAATATCAACCGAAAGCTCTTCGTGGACTACAAGGGACACCGGGTATACTTTTGCTGTGAGAGCTGTCCGGCAAAGTTCAGGGAGGACCCGGAGAAGTATATGAAGCGCCTCGACGCAATGGCGCATAAGAAAGGCAAGTATCGCAATCCCGAACAATGGCAGTGGTAGTTGCGGGAGAGGTATCTGGGAGAAAGGAGGCAAGCGCCTGTGAGAGTCTAATGGTTCGGGTAGTGCCAATGGCGGATTCGGTTGCAGAGCAAATGGTAGGACAAAAAAGAGAGGAAGGAACTAAGAGATGAAGAAGCGGATTACCGGTGTCATAGCAAGTGTCATCGTGATTTCTCTTGCTGGCGCAGTATTGGCCGGTGACAAACAGCCGCAGACGAAATGTCCGGTGATGGGCGGCAAGATCGACAAGAACGTGTATACGGACTTCCAGGGCCAGCGCATTTATTTCTGCTGCCCGGCCTGCCCGGCCAAATTCAAAGCCGATCCCGAGAAGTACATGGCGAAATTCGCCAGGGATGGCGTGCTTCTGGAATCGACTCAAAAGACCTGCCCGGTAATGGGAAGGGAGATCAAGAAAGACATTTTTGTGGACTACAAGGGCCGAAGGGTCTATTTCTGCTGCCCGGCCTGCCCGGCCAAATTCAAGGCCGATCCCGAGAAGTATCTGAAGGCGCTCGAAAAGGAACCGGAGAGCAAAAAGGAACAGGGAAGCCAAAAGGAACAGGAAGACTCCCAGGAGAAGTGTGGGCGCAAGATGAAAATGGACAGGAAATCTGGCGGCTGCAAATGATCCTGCCCGTGCCAAATGCAGATCGGGGATGAACACCAAAAGGGAGCGGAAGGGAAGCCCGTGTGCCGGTATCACCTCCCCCGGGTGAGAATGCCGTTCCCTCCGCGGCAGCCGGCACTGTGGGCCATACAGAGAAGGGCAGGCAGGGAGCGGGTGGTGCGTGCGAACCGGTTGGTTTGAGTTGCAGGTGAACCATGAATCCATACAGACTTGCGATGTTCCAAAGAAAACTACTGGAGAGAAGGGGAATCCTGGCCGATGACATGGCGCAGATGATCCGAAGCGCGCTGGAGAGATGCCGATTGGGCGCTGTCGGCGACGATCTGGCCGATTTATCTACGGATGCCTACGAAAGGGAATTGACGCTCAGCATGATTGAGAGTGAGGAGGGTGAGCTCATGGCCATTGATGACGCTCTCGAAAGGATTCATGGCGGGACGTATGGAATCTGCGAAGCATGCGGGAGAAAAATCCCCATGGCGCGCCTGAAGGTGGTGCCGCACGCGCGGCGTTGCATCAAATGCAAGAGAGTTCAAGAGAAACAAGAGGGCAGGAAAATGGAGCAATTCGCATATCGTTGAAGAAAACGGGTAGGTTTGAGAAGGAGCAATGA
>JAADGH010000242.1:9812-19761 GCA_013152475.1 Planctomycetota bacterium | reverse complement strand
CAATCGGACGGATAGTTCAGAACAACTGCGATACCACATAAAGGGCAATATGATAGCACTCTTGGGGAATGATGTCAAGCAAATTTTTCCGGGAATTGACCGAGACAGGTAGATCGTTCCCACTCTGGAACCGCGTAAGCGGTCCCAGCGGGATGGTCTCGAGACGGAGGGGGGAACGGGTTCGCTGCGAGCTGTCTGGTCGGCCACTTGCCCACACGCTCGTATACTGCCCCCCTCACACGTACACCCTCCGATTATAGACCCACCACTCGAGCATCAGGAAGGCGAAGCCGAGGAGGGCGAAGAGGCGCCAGAGCTCCTGGTTCATCTTTATCTTTTCCGTCTCGCGCTTCACCTCGAAGCCGCCGAAGGAGAGGGCCTCGCGCGGGGTGGTGTCCGACTCGCGCGGGGCGGTCAGGTTCACGGCGAAGATCTCGTCCGCCGCCCCGGCCTGCGACGCGCGATAGATGCCGCACCGGTCCGCGGGGAAGAAGACCTGGTCGGCGTTGCCCTCGCGTTTCAGCTCGTGCTCCCCGCCGGCGGGGTCGGTGAGGGCCGCCTTGTCGGCGGCCTTCGCCAGGTTGATCGTGATCGTCTCACCGCTCTTGAGCTGGGCCTTCTGGGCGATGACCACCCTCTCCACGAGGTAGCGGATGGTGTTGGAGATGAAGACGGGGTAGGAGATGCGCAGCGGCCAGTTCGACTTATAGATGTCGAACCCGACGGCGATGAGCTTGATGTCGCCCCGGTCCAGCGCGGCCATGATGGGGCCCTGCTTCGTGTCGAGGAGCGACGTGCCCCCCTTGATGGTTCGGGCCTCGGCGACCTGCACGTTGCCGTAGGTGATGAAGCGGTTGGCCGCGTGGCGCCGGTTCCAGTCGATGATGATCGGGGCCTTGACGGTCGGGCCGAAGGCGATCTCGGGCAGGGGCGGGGCGGCGTTCATGAAGAGGTATTTGCCGGGGTCGAGCTCCTTCGGCGCGCAGCCGTCGAAGATAACCATGTCGTACTCCGGCGCGTCGAGGAGCTTCCCGCCGGCGATCATGCGCGGGCCGAAGCGGACGACCTCGACGTTCTCCTCCAGGGCCAGGGCGCGTTCGAGGAAGTAGTTGCCGTTCGTGACGAGGGCGATCTTCACCTTCTCCGGGGTCTTGAGGACGGCCCGGGCGGCGTTGTCCACTTGCAAGTCGTCGTCGAGATCGAACCGCGCCTCGATCACGCCGGTATCGCGCCCGGCGATGTCGAAGACGATGGATGAGGCCCCGCCGGGCGCGGAGACGACCTCGCGCGCGTCGGCGAGTTTGCCGTCGATGATCAACTGGACGTAGAGCCGGCGCGTGTCCGCGCCGAAGTTCTGAACCTTGACGAAGGCCTGGTAGTGGCTCTTCTTCTCGGGCAGGCGGCGGACGTCGATGGCGGTGATGCCGACGTTCTCCGACCGCTTGCCGACGCCGATGTACCGGCACGACGCCCCCTTCAGGTCGCCCACCTTGCTCTCGTCGAAGCCCCCGTCGCTGAGGAGGACGATCTCCGACGGCGGCTTGGACAGGGCCAGCGCCCGGGCGATGCGGAGGGCGTCGGTGATGCGCGTCGGCAGCTCGGTCGGCTTGACGGCGGCGACGGCCTCGCGGAGCTTGGTCTTGCTGGAGGTGAAGGTGCAGGCGACGACGGGCTGGTCGGCGAAGGACATGATCATCATGTTGTCCTCGGCCTTCATGTCGTCGATGAGGTCGTTCGCCAGGGACTTGGCGTGCTCCAGGCGGCTCGGGCGGACATCGGTGGCGCTCATGCTTGCGGAGTTGTCGACGAGCAGGATGACGTTCACGCCCCGGATGCCCTCGGTGGAGCGGAAGGGCCGGGCCAAGGCCAGGACCAGCAGCGCGAGGATGATGATCTGTAGCAGCAGGAGCAGGTTGCGCCGCAGGCGCTGGAAGGGCGAGTTCACGCGCATCTCGTCGATGCACTTGCGCCAGAGCAGGGTGCTGGAGATGACGAAGTCCTCCCGCTTGAGCTTGAGGAAGTAGAGGAGGACGACCACCGGGATGGCGGCGGCGAAGGCGAAGTAGAGGGGGACCGTGAAGCTCATTTCACCAGCCCTCGCCTCCGCAGATAGTTCAGGATCAACCGGTCGAAGGGGTCGCTCGATTTCGAGAAGATGTAACTCATGCCGGACCTCGTGCAGAAGCGGTTGAGATCGTCACGGAAGTTCTGCACGGCGGTTTTGTAGCCCTTGATCATGGGCCCGCTCATGGTGATCTCCACCTGCGATCCGTCCTCGGCATCGACCAGGCGCAGGTCGCCCACGAGCGGCGGATCGACCTCCTCCTCGGCGAGGATGTGGAAGGCGTAGACATCCATGTTTCTCCCCATCAGCCGCTTCAGCGCCGGCTCGAAGCCTTCGGGGTCGAGGAAGTCCGAGAGCACAAGCACCATCCCCGGCCGGCGGTGGCGCGCGGTGAACAAGCGAATGGACTTCTCAAGCGAGGTGTCCCCATCGCAGCTCAGGGCCTCCAGGTAGCCGAAGAGCTTCTGCGCCTGCCGCTTGCCGCGGCCGGGCGTGAGGGCCGGGCCAATGTTCGAGGAAAAGGGCAAGACAACGACGCGGTCCAGGTTCGCCAGGCCGATGTATCCCAGCGCGGCGGCGATGCGCTTGGCGTAGAGGAGTTTCGACGGCGCGCCGTAGGACATGGACTCGCTCGTGTCGATGAGGAGGTAGACGAACAGGTCCTCCTCCTCGAGGAAGAGCTTGAGGAAGAGGCGGTCGAGGCGGCCGTAGATGTTCCAGTCGATGAAGCGCAGGTCGTCGCCCACGACGTAGTTTCGGTAGTCGGCGAACTCGATGCTCTGGCCGCGCTTGCGGCTCAGCCGCTCGCCCTTGATCTTCCCGCGGAAGATCTTCCGGGCGGTCAGGTTGAGCTGCGCCAGGCGATCCATGAACGGTTTGTCGATCAGCTCTTCCTCAGCCACTTGTTGCTTCCGCCTTCGCCGGCGCCTCCTTCGGCAGCTCGTCGATAATCTGGTCGATGATGGTATCGGTCTTCATATTCTCCGCCTCGCCCTCGAAGTTGAGGATCATGCGGTGGCGCAGCGCGCCGTGGGCGACGGTCTGGATGTCCTCGAAGGACAGATTGTATCGCCCGTCCACGAGGGCCCGGACCTTGCCGCAGAGGAGCAGGGCCTGCGCGCCGCGCGGGCTGGCGCCGTAGAGGACGTATTGCCTGACCCGGCCCGTCGCGTGCTCGCTGTCGGGATGGGTGGCCAGGATCATGCGGGCGGCGTAGTCCTTGATATGCGGCGCGGCGACTACGTCGCGGATGAAGCCGCGCCATTCGAGGATCGTCGGCCCGTCCATCACCTTGCCCACCTTCGGCGTCTCGCGGCCGGTGGTTCGGTCGAGGATCACCTGCAGCTCGTCCAGGTTCGAGAAGGCCACGTTCATCTTGACGAGGAACCGGTCGAGCTGGGCCTCGGGCAGGGGGTAGGTCCCTTCCATCTCGATCGGGTTCTGCGTGGCCATGACGACGAAGGGCTGCTCGAGATCGTAGCGCGTGCCGGCGACGGTGACGGTCTGCTCCTGCATGGCCTCCAGCATGGCGGACTGGGTCTTGGGCGTGGCGCGGTTGATCTCGTCGGCCAGGATGATCTGGGCGAAGACGGGGCCCTTCTGGAAGCGGAACTCCTTCTGGCCGGTGTCCGTCTCGGTGATGATGTTCGTGCCGATGATGTCGGCGGGCATGAGGTCGGGCGTGAACTGGATGCGGTTGAACTGCAGGTCGAGCACCTCGGAGAGGGTCCGCACCAGCAGCGTCTTGCCCAGTCCCGGCACGCCCTCGAGGAGGCAGTGCCCGCCGATGAAGAGGCAGGTGAGCACGCCCTCGACGATGTTCTCGTGCCCGACGATGACCTTGGCGACCTCGTTTTTCAGTTTTGCGAAGTCCTCGCGGAACGCCTGCGCCTTTTGCTTGACGTCATCAGACATGGAATCACTCCTTTCCTATGTGTCCTCTTTGTTTTCTTTGTCCTTCTTATCTTTTAGCGCCCGCTTCTTGGCCTGGAGCAGGCGGGAGGTATAGCCGTCCGCCGGCTTCTCCTCCGGTTCCGGTTCGGGGGTGGCCACCGGCGCGGCGGCTTTGGGTTCGCGGGTCGGCTCGGGCCTGGCCTCCACCTCGCGCTCGGCGTAGTCGGGGACGTAAGCCCGTTCCTTGCCCTCGCGCCGCTCCCGCCGCTCGGCCGCGCGTTTCTCCTTCATGGCCTTGAAGCGATCGAGGGTTTGTTCGTAGTCGGACTTCGGCCGCTGGTATTTTCCGCGCAGCCTCGGGATGATGGACCCGAACCAGGCGAGAATCTTGCCGTAGTCCAGCAGCACCCGCCGGAAGAAGACATCGAGGGGGAAGAGCAGCACGCTCGCCATCAGGAGCAGCGGCCAGAGGTCGATGGTCGTGACGGCCCTCTCCTCCGTTCGGCGGAAGACGTTCGCCTCCTTCGGCTCCTTCGGGAGAACTTTGCCGCCGGTGAGGGTGGCGATCTTCCGGAGCAGCGCGTCGTTCGACGTAAGGTTCAGATACTCCGACGAGTAGGCCACGCTCGCGCCGGTGGTGAAGAAGCCGTAGCCGCCCTCTTTTTTCCGCGTGCCGATGTTGAGGATATACTCGCCCACATCTTTCGCGTCGAAGGAGGCCTCGTATCGGCCGGGCGAGGTCTGCTCGATCTTGAGTGGCGCCGCCTTGAAGCTCGGCGAGACCACATTGCCCACGATGTCGAGGAAGTTCACGAACTTGCCCTCGTCGTCCACGGCATCGATGATGAGCCGGCCGGCGCCGCCTTCGGTGGAGGTCGCCACCTTCAGGCCGCTCCTCGATCTCTGGCGAAAGGTCCACCGCATGATCTGCGCCCAGAGCTTGCCGTACTTCGGCCAGGCGAGCCAGTGCGCCGCCCACCGGTTCCGCGCGTCGGAGGTGAAGGCGACGCTCTTGCCCAGGCCGTACTGCCAATGGGCCAGGATCGGGTCGCGGTGGTGCGAGACGAGCGGCACCTCCGCGCGGTCCTTCGCCGTGGTGATGACGTAGCCCAGGAGCTGCGGGATGCCGCCGCGCGCGATGCCGCTGACGACCTCCGTGGGCACGGTCAGGCGGGGGGTAAAGGTCTCCTCGAAGATGAGCGTGCGCTGGATGACGCGCGCCTCTTTGATGAAGATCTCCGGCAGGCGGCTGGGGCTGGCGACGTCGTAGTACCGGCCCTTTCCCTGCTTTGCCACGGCGGCCATGACGCCCTTGTCGCGAGGAGTATGGGGCGAGATGACGACGGTGCTGACGGTGATCTTGCCCTTCACGATGGATTGCATGAGCGCCTGCGAGGGCGGCTGGGGGTCGCCGTCGGAGATGATGACGATGTGCTTCAGGGCGGCCTTGATGCTGTTCAGTCCGTCGCGGGCCATCGTCATTGTCGTGGCGAAGCTCGGCATGTCGCCGGGGAAGGAGCGGTCGATGATGGAGTAGAGCTTCTCCTTGTTGCTCGCCCGCTGCAGGGGGAAGAGCCACTGCTCGCCGCCCATGCCGTAGGCGAGGGCGCCCACGTAATCGCGCGGCGACAGGACACGGACGGCCTCGCGGGCGATCTTCTTGGCCCAACTGTTGCCGTCGGGAAATTCGCACGTGTGAAGCACCAGGACCAGCGCGCCGTTCGGGAGGACCTTCTTCTGCTTCACGTCCATCGTCACCGGCAGGGCGCGCTCGATGGGCGTGTTCAGGTACCCTCCCGCGCCGAAGGAGTCCTCGCCACCAATCATGACCAGCCCGATGCCGGAGTCCTTTACGCACGACTCGATGAGGTCCATTTGCTCACGGCTCAGGAACTCGACGGAGACGTCGGAGAGGACGATGCTGTCGTAGTTCTGCAGCTCGCGGGCGCTGCGGGGGATGTCGCGGGCGCCGATGACGTCGATGCGCAGGTTCTCCTTCCTCAGCTTGTGGATAAGAAATCCGTCGGCGTCCATGCCCTTGCCGGTGATGAAGAGCAGCCGGGGCTCGCCGAAGACGGAGGTGTAGTTCGAGACGGCGTTGTTCTCCGGCAGCGTGTCGTGCGGCGCCTCGACGACGGCGTCGAATTTGTAGAAGCCGGTCTGCTCCAGCTTGCGCTTGATGACGAAGACGTTCTTCCCGGCCGTCAGGTTGACGTTCTGCTCGACGATGGGCGCGCCGTTCTGGAAGATGCGGACTCGGCCGGTCGTGTCCTGCTGGGAGCGGAGGGTGAGCTTCACGTCGAAGGGTTCGTCCTCCTTCACCTCGTTCGGGACGTCGATCTTCTCGGCGATGACCTCGTTCGGGTAGCGGAAGTGGAGCGGCAGGACGTCGATGGGCGCCTGGTTCGCCTTGGCGTTGCGGGCCTCCTCGACGGCGCGGCCCTTGTTCTCGTTGCCGTCGGAGAGGAGGACGATTCGCTTTTGCGTATTTTCGGGGAAGGACGCCAGGGCCAGGCGGATGGCCTGGCCGATGTCGGTGTGGTCGCTCGACACCACCGACGTGAGCTTGGTCAGGTCCTCCTGCACCCCCGCCGGGGGCCGCTCCAGGGCGGCGTCGCCCCCGAAGACGACGACCCCCGCCGTGTCGGAATCGCCCTTCGCCGCGAGGGTCTGGTTGATGTACTCCAGCGCCTCGCCGCGCAGCTTGTGGGGGATGCTGGCGGAGTAGTCGAGGACGTACATGACGCTCACCACGTCGTTCGACTCGGTCTGCTGGAGCTGGGCCAGGGCGAGGACGAGCAGGACCAGGATGACCATGCGCACCGCGAGCGCCGCCCACCGGCGGAATGTGGAGAGGCCCGCGATGCTCCGGCGCGCCATCATGTACACGAACGGCAGCGTGAGGAGCAGCAGCAGCGCCCATGGATTCTCAAAGCGAAATCCCATCTATGGAATATCCGTTCGTGCGAACACCTGGATACGATGGTTCTCCGTGTCCGCCACGTAGAGGTTGCCCCCCGACATCGTCACCCCCCGCGGCTGGGCGAACATGCCCGGCTCGCGCCCCGGTATGCCCCACATGGTGATCGATTCGCCGTCGGGGTTGAACTTCTGCACGCGGCAGTTCCCATATTCGCAGACGTAGACCATTCCGTCCCGCCCCACGGTCACATCATAGGGGTACTTCATCTGCCCCGGCCCCGACCCCATGCCGCCGAACACCGCCAGCAGCTTGCCCTCCTCTGTGAATTTCTGCACGCGGTGGTTCGCGGTGTCCGCCACATAGGCATTCCCCCTGCCGTCGAGGGCGATGGCCGACGGCCGGCGGAACTCCCCCGGTCCCTCGCCGGGCCGGCCCCATTCCATGAGGAACTTCCCTTCCGCGTCGAACTTCTGCACGCGGTCCACCTGGCCATAGTCGGTGACGAAGACCTCGCCCTTGGCGTTTACGGCCGCGTCGGTGGGGTAGGTGAACTCCCCCGGCTTCGTGCCATAGCATCCCCAGCGGCGGCGGAGCGTGAGGTCGCGGTCGTAGACGTCGATTCGGCTGTTGTGCGTGTCGGCGATGTAGAGGTCGCCGTTGGGGGCGACGCCCATGCCGGTGGGCTTGCCGTTGTCCGTGTGGGGGAGCCGGAGGACGCGGAGGAACGTACCGTCCGCCTTGAAGTGCTGCAGGCGGCCCGTCTTGTCGATGACATAGATCGACCCGTCGGGCGCGGTGTCGATAACGCGGGGCAGGGAGAAGCGGCCGTCGGCGGCGCCCAGGCCTCCCCAGACGCGAACGGGGGCGATGGTGAGCGCGGCGCCGGTGGCCGGCCCGCCGCAGCCGGGGAGGTAGAGGAGAAGGCCAAGGAGCAGGAAAAGGGGAAAGGAACCTTTACTGAGAAGCACCCTTGGGGCCGGTCCGGGAAAAGGTTCCTGACCCCTTTTCCGGTCCGTCATTTCGGCGTCTCCTTGTGGTCCTCCTCCGCCTTCGGTATCTTCTTCGGGTCGATGGAGTCGAAATAGTCCTTGATCAGCCCCTTGTATCCCGGCGGTATCTCCTCTTTCGACAGGGCGTCGGCGGCATCGTCCCTGGCGCTTTTGACCACCTCGGAGTATTCGACCAGCGCCTTGCCCTTCTTGGGCATGCCCCGGACGAAGATGCTGCCGAGGATCTCCCCCTTGTCGAGCTGGCCGCGGAGGCGGGTCTTGTTCATGGTGGTCCCCGTGTCGGCGCCGTCCTCCGACACGCCCCCCGCGCCGGGTTTATCCTGGAACCCCATGCCCATGCCGACCTCGCCGCCTTCCTCCTGTGCGGGGAGCGTGACCGTGGGCACGCCGGTCATGTCCGCCTTCATCTCGGTCAGGTCGGCCAGGGCCAGGTCCATCAGCTCCATCTCGGCCATCATTTTCTGCTTGTCCTTGAGCTCTTTCATGAGCTGCTGCATGTTCTCCAGGGCCTTGGCCTGGTTGGCCATGAGGTTTTTCGCCATCTCCTGCAGTTGCTCGGACATCTTTGGGTCGCCGTTTTTCATGGCCTGGGCGAGTTTTTGCATCTCCTTGGCGAGTTTCTGCATCTCTTTCTTCGTCATTTGTCCCTTCTGCATCTTCGACTGCAACTCGCGCAGGGCCTGGGCCGCGCCTTTCATGTCCTTCTGCTGGAGCTTGTTCACCATGTCCTTGAGCATCTCCCCCTCGGTGAAGCCCTGGAGGGATTCCAACGTTTTCTTTAGTTGCTCCGCTTCTGACGCGCGGTCGCGCTGGGCCTTGAGCTGTTCGGCCAGGTTGGCCAGTTCGGCCAGGGCCTGGGGCTTGTCCTCCGCTTGTTGCATCTTCTCGGCCATGGCCTTCATCTCGCCGACGAGCTTCTGGGCGATCTCCAGGTCCTGGATGTCGGCCCTTTTCTCGATCTGTCTGGCCATGGCCTTGACCTCCTCGGCGCGCTTCACCATCTCCTGTTTCTCGGCCAGCTTTTGGATCTCCCGTTCGCGGCGGTGGAGGATGTCGCACTGCGGTACGAAGGCCCAGATGAGGACCAGGATCAGCGCGGCGGGCAGCAGCCAGAGAGAGGCGGCGCGCGGCAGGGCGATGGGCACGGCCTTGGCCAGATGGACCTTCCCCGCGTGGTCGGCGGCGTCCTCTGCGGCGGCGGCGGCCATGGGGCTGTCGTCGCCGGCTGTCTCGACGGCCGTGGCCAGCCGCGACTTCAGGCCGGCCCGCTCGTCCAGGGCGATGGCGGCGTGCAGGCGCGTGGCCCGTGCGAGGAAGGTCAAAAGCACGCTCGCCGCGAGGGCGGCGGCGACCGCCACAATGGCGAGCCGCTCGGCGGGAAGATTGAGGTAGCAGAGGCGCTCCATCAGCAGATACACGGCAAAGGCCGATACCGCGGCGAACATGGCCCAGGAAAGGCGGTGGAGGAATGTGGCGATGGTCATGCGCCGGGCGGCGCGGCGGACGAGTTTTTCGATCGGGTCCATCGTTCATCTCCCCCTTGGGCGGGACATGGATATTTTCTCAAGTATACACCGTGCGTTGGCGCAAGTCAAATTCATTCGTCCCGTTACGCTGTTCGCCGTCGTTCTCATCCTCGCAATCGCCTTCGACTGCCGACGACCCGGCTCCCTGTGCCACGCTCCAACTCGTTTGAGCGTGCCGATGCGCGCAGGGTTACGTGATCTCCCTGCGTGCAACACGGTCGAAAGTGCGCACCACCACGAGGAAGAGTAGAAATGCCAAGAGCGCATAGAACATGAGACACCCCGCGTAGCCCACGTAGCCCCCCATCTCCGTCATGTCCGCGATGCCCGTGCCGCCGCTTTTGAACATCTTTTCGTCCAACGGTTTGAACGACATCGCCGTCCACAGCCCGGCCCAGAGGAACAGGATGGCCTCCGAGTCGATCCACCACGCGAACATCAGCCCCATGCACATCGGCATGAGAAACAGGACCAGCAGGACCATGAGCTGCGAGAGCGACGTCGCCTGCGACGGCTTGCGCAGATACAGAGA
>JAADGH010000242.1:0-9770 GCA_013152475.1 Planctomycetota bacterium | reverse complement strand
TCCAAGAAAAGCAACAGCGGGGTGATCCACCCCACCAGCCGGAAGAGCGCGATCAGCCCCGCGTGGATCAGCGGCAGCAAGAGGAGCCACCACGCGCGCAGGAGGATGCCCCGCGCCTTTCCGCCGACGATCTCAAGGGGCGTCAGGTCCGTCAGCAGCAGGAAGGGCAGCGTCCTCTTCTCCCGTTCCGGCGCGATGCTCTCCGCCCCGCGTCCCGCCAGGACGGTGGCCACGATCATCATCTCCACCATGATGATGGTCCAGTGGTAGATGGACTCGAAGAAAAGCACTGTGCTCCCCTGGCTGAGGCAGAACCCGCCGAAAGGAATGGCCACCATGAACAGGCACAGGAACGCACCGATCCACCACCGGGACACGCCCGTCGTCGATCGCCAGGCGTGCCACATGATCGGGTTGTCCCAAACGTGCTCCGTAGGGCGATCAGAGGGCCCCTTGTCCGATGGCTTACGGAATGAGGAGAAGGAGAGTGAGAGGGACCTGGGCTTCCGCTTTGTCACCCGGAGCACGGCCTCCCGATCGGCGATCCGCCGCGCCGCCAGGCGGCAAAACAGGATGAACCATGCCACGCATACGAGGGAGGCCGATATCCAGGCGTGCTGCGCGACCCATCCGGGGACGAATCCCCCCCCGGAGGAGATGTTGCCCACCGAGATGGCCCCGAAGAGGGGCTGAATGAAGGCGATGAGGGAGACCAGCGTGGGTGTAATGGGCATGTTGCCGAGGCCGCCGCAGATGAAGTCTATCATCTGCGTGGCCACAAGGAGGATCGGCGGCCAGATGACAGCCAGCAGGCACAGCCCCGTCGCGCGGCCGCTGGCGATGCTTGCGTTCGCGCACGTGGCCGAGCAGTAGACCCCCACCCCGCAGCAGAAGCACAGCAGGCCCAGAAGGATGCTGAACTGGCCGATCACGTCGAGCCACGACACCCCCCCGAAGATCAGGCAGAGGAAAACGACCGGCACGAACCCCAGCACGGCCAACCCCGCCGCCGCCAGCCCGGCCATCACCTTCGCCTGCACGATCTCCAGGTCGCTCAGGTCCGTCACCAGCAGGACGGGCAGCGTCTGGCGCTCTTTCTCACGGGCGAAAAGACTGGACGCGAACCCCGGCACGACGAAGACGATGACGATCCACGCCGTGACGACAAGGGTGTAGAAGATGCCCACCCCCATCCCCGCGATCACCTCCGCCGGCTCTTGCGCGGAGAGCATGGCGGCGTTGGCGGCCATAATGGCGATGAGCGCGGCGGCGGCGGCGATGAGCAGCAGGAAGGTGCGCCCGAAGAAGGTCCGCTTCCGGTGGGCCATGCGGCTGAGCTCGTAGCGAAGGACCGGATTGCGCAGCAGGGACCTCACCCGTTCCCCCCCGCGCCCGCGGGCGCTTCTGTCGGCGGGGCCCAGCCGGTGGGGGCCAGGCCCTGCTCGATCTCCTCCCACAGCGACCGGGCCGCGCCCATGGTGATGGCGGCGTAGAGCACCAGCGACGCGGCATGGCCGAGCATGAACAGCATGCTCCCGGTCCCGCCCTCGCTCCACGCCACTGCGCCGCAGACCCACACCGTGGGGGAGAGCACCAGCGCCAGAGGGCCGAAGAAGATCGCCGTAATGGGGGAGATCAGGATCCCCGCCAGCATGAGCAGCGTCCTCCGCCCCGCCGCCCGGCGGGTGGCGCTCTTGGCCGAGATGGTGAGCGTGGCCACCAGGAAAAACGACCCGAAGACGAGCGTGTTCATGGCCGTCCACATGACCGTCACGCCGCTGAAGATGCCCAGGCAGAAGGCCGTCAGGGCGTGGAGCGTGGGCAGCAGCCAGAAGAAGACCGTCCCGCGCACCACCCCGGCGATCTTGCCCCAGAAGATCTGCACCGGCGTGAGCTGGGTCAAGAGCACCAGGTCGAGGGTGCCGTTCTCCCGTTCGCCGGCGAAGGCCGACGCGCCGCGGTCAATGACCCGCGCAAAGAGGACGAAGGTCTCCACCACGATGGCGAGCCAGTGGTACCACACGTCCGTGGCCTTCACCGCGGCAAAGCTCATGACGGCGAGGAAGAGGCCCATGCCCAGCAGGAGCCACAGGACCCACCGGAGCGTTCGGGCGGAGTGGGCCTCGCGCCAGAGGACCGGATTGTCCCAGACCACCTGCGTGGGCCGCCCCCGCCGCAGGGCCGACGCGCCCGGGAAGAGGGCCCAGCGCCGGGCGGTGGTGTCCAGCACGGCGGCGCGGTCGCGCAGGGCGAGGCTCGCCCCCCAGATGCCCGCCCAGAAGGCGAAAAACCCCAGCAGGGAGCACCAGATCCAGCCGGTGGCCCCCGGGACGCTGCCCGCCACGTTGGAGACCTTCTCGCTGAGGACATAGGCCGCGATGGGCGGGTTGAAGTACGGCGCGGCGGCCCACATGCGGTCCGAGAACTGCGAGGCGTACTGGACCACCCCGGACCCCTTGGCCACCGACTGGGCGATCAGGTTCGCCGCGGCCACGGACACCGGGGGGATGAGGAGGATGAATCCCGTGACGGCGAGGGCGATCCGGTTGGCCGCGCGGGTGTCCGGGCTGATGGCCGAGGCAAAGATCCCCACGCCGCAGCAGAAGAAGAAGGTGGAGATGATCAGGCAGAACCGGCACACCATCTCCAGCCAGTCCACCCCCCCGAAGACGAGGCAGACGAAGAGGATCGGCACGGGCGCCAGGAGGGTGGAGGCGAGGATGATGGCCTGGGAGAGGACCTTGTGCTGGATGATCTCGCGGTCGGTCAGGGCCGTGACGAAGAGCAGGCCGAGGGTCTTTCGTTCCTTCTCGATGGCGATCAGGCCCCCGGCAAAGGCCGGCGTTACGATGGCCACCGCCGCGCCCATGGCGATGGTGAAGACGTGGAACAGCATTCGTCCCAACTGGGGATAGACGGCGTCGGCCGGGGTGGTGGGGGAGACCTGCATCTCGGCGAGGAAGAGGCCGACCAGTTGCACGCCGAGCAGGACGGCGATGTAGCCGAAGCGCAGGATGAACCAGCGCTTGGCCTTCGCGGCCCGCTCGAGCTCGTAATGCAGGATGGGGCTGGTCAGCGCGCCGATCACAGGTTCCGATTTACCTCCCCTCAAACATGCCGCCGCAACAGGGCGCCGGACATTCGCAAGGTCAGGCCGCCAAGGCAGACGGCCGCGCCGCAGTAGGCCACCATCCCGGCGAACAGATAGCTCTTGCTCTTCCGGAGCAGCCCCGGCACGCTGTTGCGCTGGTACACCTCGCCCTGGTATCCCAGCCAGTACCTCGTCCCGACGGCCGCGGCCGCCAGGCCCATGGGCGATACCTGCGCCACCCAGTCCTCGTAGAACATGCTCCCGAGCATGGGCATGAACGCCACGAGGCAAAGAAAGATAAACAAGGCGAGGATCATGGATCGCGTGTTGGTTCTCGAAACCGCCGACAGCAGGAGGCTTACCGCGAGGAAGAACACGGTGAACACGGTCGCAATCAGGCCGACGCACAGCAGGGAGGCGGGGTGGAACATCCCCAGCGCCACGCAGCATGCCGTGTGCGCGACGGGCAGCAGCAGCGGCGCGGGGTTGCGCAGGACGACGCCGAACATCTTTCCGAGCAGGATCAGGGTCGGCTCGTAGGGCGTGACGACGAGCACGCCGAGCGTGCGGCCCTCGCGCTCGCTCGAAACGCATGTCGAGCCGAGGACCGTCACGTAGACGCACAGGACGAAGATCTCGACGCAAACCGTGATGCGGTGGAAGCCCGGGCTGCAGAGGTTGCGCGGACTGATGAGCAGGGCGATCAGGACGTACGCCGCCGCGAACAGCGCGCCGATGAGCCCCCACCGCCGCCCCGTCTGCATGGCCCGCCAGAAGACGGGGTTCGACCAGACGCGCCGCGGCGGCCGCGGGCGGCGCCTCCTGCCGAGACGCCTTCGCAGCCGCTCCCAGAGCGATGGGGCCTCGCTCCGGAGCCGAAGGGCCGCGACGGCGGAGCACAGGAGGAACACCAGGCCGCAGAACGCCGTCGTCGTGATCCACCCGTAGCTTGCCGCCCAGGCCAGGTTCCCGGCGCGCGCCGGCGCGCCCAGCACCAGCCCGAGCAGCGCCGCCAGGGGATGGCAGAGCATCAGGACCGGTATGACGGTCCGCTCGATCCGCATCGGATCGCTGCGGGACTCGACGAGAAGGATCACCACCAGGGGAATGCCGAAGAGGTAGATGCCCAGGACCACGTAGCTCAGGAGCACGGCGCGCGTGGTCTTGCCGCACACGGAGGAGAACCAGACGCCTAACCCCGAGGCGAATAGGAGCACCGCGATCACCAGGGTCACGCCGCCGAGGAGCTGCCACCACGACACCCCCCCGAGCATCAGTAGGGCCACGCAGCACGGCAGCACGCCCACCAGCGTGACGCCGATCAGCATGAGCCGCGAGAGGAGCTTGTCGACGACGATCTCGATATTGCTCAGGTCGGAGGTGAGCACCGTGTCCAGAGTCCGGCGCTCTCGTTCGCCCGCGACGATCCCCCCCGCGTAGGCCGGCCCGAGGAGGAGGGCCATGGACCCCGTTACCAGGGAGAGCGCGATGAAAAGGGCCTGCCCCAACTCGGCGTAGACCTCCTGCGGGTCGCGGGTTGAGGAGAAGCGCCATTCGCTCACGATCATGGCGCCCACGACGAGGACCAGGCAGAGGAAGGCCGCGCGGAAGACATAGGTCCGCGCCTGACGCGCCGACTTGCGCAGCTCACTCATAAGGACGGGCCTGGTCAGCGTGTGGATCACGACACAATGCCCTTCGTCAGGTGCATGAAGGCCAGCTCCAGACTGGCCTCGTCGCGCTTGAGCGACTCGATCCGGTAGCCGTTCTTCACCAGCAGTTCGGCCACCAAGGCGGGGCCGCTGTCCTTGCCGTTCAGCTCGACGGCAATAACCCCCCCGTCCTCCTGGCGGGCCTGGGTGACGGCCTCGTGGCTGTTGAGGAACTCCACCGCCTCGGCCGCCCGGTCGGCGAGGGTCACGTGGATGACGTTGTGCCGCGTGGCCTGTTTCATGATCTCCTTGATGGGGCCCTGGGCGATGAGCCTGCCCCTCTCGATGATGCCCACGTGGGTGCACATCTCGGCCAGTTCGGTGAGGATGTGGGACGAGATGAGGATGGTTTTGCCCATCTTCCCCAGCTCCTTCAGGAGGGCGCGGATCTCGATGCGCGCGCGGGGGTCCAGACCGCTGGCCGGCTCGTCTAAGAGAAGGACCTCCGGGTCGTGCAGGAGGACGCGGGCCACGCCGAGGCGCTGCTGCATGCCGCGGGAGAGGGACTCGACGAAGGTATCGGCCTTGTCGCCGAGGTCGGTCAGCTCGAGGATGTCTTTCACCCGCGCCTCCCGCTCCGGGCCGGTGATGCGGTAGGCGGCGGCGAAGAAGGAGAGGTACTCGGTCACCTTCATGTCCTCGTAGACGCCGAAGAAATCGGGCATGTAGCCGATGTGGCGGCGGATGTGTTTGCCCTGGCGGACGACATCGTAGCCGCAGACGGTGGCCGTGCCGGCGGTAGGCTTGAGCAGCGTGCTGAGTATTTTGATGGTCGTGGTCTTCCCCGCCCCGTTCGGGCCGATGAAGCCGTAGACCTGGCCCTGCTCGATCTTCATGTTCAGGTTGTCGAGGGCGACGACGTCCTTGTAGTGCTTGGTAAGGTAGCGTGTCTCGATCACGTCTTTGTCCTCCTAACCATGTAGGGTACGGCTTGTCCCGCCCAACGTAGAAGCGGCATCTTGCCGCTTCGGAAGAGGCTGGAAGCCTTTTCTACCTTATTCCCCCGGCGCGCCGACGTCCAGAATCTGCCGAATGAAGGCGATCTCGCGGTCCTTGTGCTTCCACCCCTCCACGGTCACGTCGTGGAGCGGCTCGGCGATCTGGGCGACGAGGACCGCCTTGCCGCTGCGGAGATACTGGCCCAGGCTCGCGACGCTTGTGGCCTGGCCGCGGCGAATGCGAATCTTCTTGGTCCCCTTGACGAACTCATTCCACATGTAGTGATTGGGGTTCTGCGACTCCTTCCGGGCCTCGGGGTCGATCTTCACGTCCCGGAAGAGCGCCGACGCCGTCATGGCCACGAGGGTGTCGAAGGCGTTCTGCTCGCCTTGGTATCCATAGTAGGGAATCTGCTGCTGGAAGGCCCGGTTGGTAAGGATCCGGGCCACCGGCGACGACTTCGTCCGCTCCCCGAGGGTCACCTCCCCGCCGGAGCGGATGCTCCGGTGTTTCTTGCGGCTTCCCGTGAGATAGTAGATTCGATCCCCCCAGAGGATGGCCGCCTTGGTGATGGTGTAGGCTGTCGTGTTCTGAAGCGTACCCGCCAGTCTCCTGCCGCGCGCCCCTTTCAGGAGCGCCAGGACCCCCGCCTGGTCTCCCCTGCGCCAGTAGGCGCGGAACTGCTTCGTGCTCCAGATGTTCATTCTCGTCTCGACGTCCCACTGCGGCGGGTCTTCATTCAGTGTTACGCTCTCCGTCACGAAGAGCATGCGCTGCGCGCCGGGGCCGGATGTGCCGGTCAGCTCGTGAAGGAACTCGCCCGGCGCGATGGGGAGGGTGTAGGCGCCGTTCTTCGGGGAGAACAGGCTGAAGTAGGTCGTGCCGTAGCCCTGTTTCGCGTTGGGGTCCACATCCATGACGGACAACTTGTTGATGAGCATATCGCCGCCCTTGGCCGAGTAGGCCAGGGCGTATCCGGCGACGGAGAAGGTGACGATGTAGACCGGGAAGGTGATCCAGGTGAGCGTGAGCCGGCCCATGCGCCGGAGGACGAGGTAGTCCACCGGCCCGGCCACGACGACATACGCGATAATGAATAAGGCGACCCAGAGGAAGGACAGGCGGCTGCCGCCCCGGCGGAGGAACGAGGTCAGCGCCGCGCTCGGGTCGCACTCCTTCGGGGTCTCGTCTTCATTCACGATGGAAATGCCCAGGAGCGCGCGCCACAGGGTTGCGAGGGGGCGCCACCGGCGCAGGGCGGGGGCGCTGGGATCGAAGGCAAGGAAGATCACCCGGCCGACGCCGTATCGGCGCTCGACCGCCAGTGGCATGCCGTTCTCGTCCGCGAGCACCGTCCCTCGCGGCCGTGAGGTCTTGCAGACGATCAAGGGTGTCTCGCCCTTCCAGGCCCCGCAGAGGGGCGCCAGCCCGGCGAGTTCGGTCACCTGCATCGAGTCGATAATGTGTACCGGGAGGAATTCGCCGTAGAAGGCGTGGTTCAGGTATTGATATTTCCCGCCGCCGGCGAGGACGAGCGTGCCGCCTCGGGCGAGCCATTGCCGGATGGAGTTTTGCCCGGCAAGGGAGATCGTGTTGGCGTCGAGGTCATTGACGATCAGCACGTCCAGCGGCGACAGGCCGATCCAGTGGTCGGGGATGGAGGCCGGGGCGATGGGCACGACCGACGCCTCGACGCCCGTCTCGCCGGGGACGGCGACGACGGGCCGGGTGGCGCCGCAGAAGCCGATGAACAGGTTCTCCTCGGGGAGGTTCGGCGCCTCCACATCGAGCTTGTCGATCTCGCGACCGTGAGAGTCATACATGGCCACGCGAAAGGTCGTTGCGCCGGGCACGTCCACCGTCACATACAGAAAGTGGCGGAAGGAGCCGGTCCCGATGTTCGTCTCCTTGCAGGCGGAGCTGCGGCTCTCGCTGGTCTTTGGATGGGCCACCAATTGGACGAGGACGGGGCCGCCTTTGTTGGTGACGACGACCTCGATGGGGACGATGGACCCCGGCCTGTATCGCCCACCCAGGGCGGATTTTGCCTCGGCGATGTAGAGATCGGAGGCCGCCTGGGCGTGGCATGTCGGCCGGTGGAGGACCCCGCACGCGAGGAAGACCCCCCAGAGCAGCCGCACAGCAGCCCTTCGCGCCGAGCCTGACGCCATGTTACCTACCCTTCGGCTGAGAAGAACCTGATGCAATCATCGGAGTGGCTTCCCCCCTTCTTTGCCCGCTCCGTTCACGCTCGCAGTTTGAATTATGACACGCAAACGGCCGTTAGTCAAATTCAAACCCGGCCTGTTCCGGGCCGCTGCGGCATGCCGCGATCTGCCCAGAGGGGCGGGCGATGTCGTTTGTAACTTGATTGTAACAACGCACGATCTGCACGCCAACACACCCACACGCCCATACACGGTTTGCGCGCACCCCGAAAGGTCCGGCCCCATCCTGTTAGTGCCGGTTTCCGCCAGTTTCCTTCGGGATGGACCTCCGCCCCCACACGGTAGACGTGCAGACCGCCGGCACGGTTCGCGGGATAATTAGGTCAGACCTTGATAACTGACGATAGAACAGGAAATTATGATGACATAATTGACGGAATGGGGCCGGAAGAGACGGATTAACACAGGCCCGTGCGCATGTGCAGAATGGGCGGGGAAGGTGTCAGCCCCACAGCCCGGGGATGGGGTTGCCGCAGTTCGTACACTTGCCGTCACGGATGTCCACCCGGCCGACATGATAGCCCACGCGGTCGACGATCATATTCTTGCACTTGGGGCAATAGGTTTTTTCCCCGGGGTGGCCGGGGGCGTTGCCCACGTAGGCGTAGTGGATGCCGCATTCCAGGGCGATGTTCCGGGCCTGTTCGACGGTCTTTATGGGCGTTCGGGGCAGGTTCTGCACCATATACGTTGGGTAGAATCGGCTGAAATGGGTGGGGACATCGGGGCCGAGTTCCTTGCGGATCCACTGGCACATCTCGCGGATTTCCTTCTCCCCGTCGTTCATGCCGGGCAGGAGGAGGACGACGATCTCAAACCACATGCCCTGTTCCTTCAGCACCACGAGTGTATCGAGGACAGGCTTCAGGTGGCCGCCGCACATCTTCACGTAGAAGTCCTCGGTGAAGGCCTTCAGGTCGATCTTTACGGCGGTGAGGACCTTGCAGAGCTCGACCATGGGCTTTTTGTTGATGTAGCCGTTGGAGATCATCACGTTGCCGACGCCCTGCTCGCGGGAGAATTTGGCCGAGTCGTACATATACTCGTAGAAGATCACCGGCTCGGAGTAGGTGTAGGCAATGGTTTTGCAGCCGGTGCGTTTGGCCGACTTGGCCAGGAATTCGGGCGGGGCGTAGATCGAGTCGCGATCCTCGGGCCGGAACTGTGAGATTTCCCAGTTCTGGCAGAAGCGGCAGGTCATGTTGCACCCGGCCGTGGCCAGGGAGAAAGCGAGCGATCCGGGGTAGACGTGGAAGAAGGGCTTCTTCTCGATCGGGTCGGGTCGCAGCCCGGAGCACGAGCGCGAGTGGACAAGGGTGTAGTAGGTCCCTTTGCGGTTCTCGCGTACGCCGCAGGCGCCGCGCTCGCGGTCGGCGATCTCGCACTTGCGGGGGCAGAGCAGACAGCGGATGCGGAGGTCCTTCAGCTTCTCGTAGTGCATCGCCTCCTTGACGAACCTGCTGTCGTCGTCTCCCGCGGCGGCGAGGGCCGTGGCCGTGGTGAAGGGGCAGGCCGCACAGGCCGCCGCCCCCAGCCTCAGAAAGTCGCGTCGGTTGATACTCTTCTTCATCTCATCCACCCTCTTCCCCCGGCAAGAATATGGACTGCTGGAGCCATGCTCCAGCTTTTCGTGGTCGAAGCCATGCTTCGACCACTGGCGGGAGCACGGCTCCCGCGAAGAAAGGCGCAAGCATGGCTTGCGCACTCCAAAGACCGGCTTCGGCGCCGTGCCTGCGCCACTTACATGTCCTCGGTCGCCATCTGCTTCTCCCTGCGGGAGCACGGCTACCGCGAGGAAAG
>JAADGH010000120.1 GCA_013152475.1 Planctomycetota bacterium | reverse complement strand
GGGTTCGGCGGTTGCGACATAGCGCGCCTCCTTCAGTGGAGCTCTGGGCCTAAACGGGTGCTACACCTGCTCTCTCGGTTCGGCAAACTGGACCTTTTTGAAGCCGAACTTGGCACATGCGTTCAGCGTCCTCACGATGTATTCGTAGGGGACGTCCGGCGCCCCATCGATTGTGACCTTGGCATCGGGAATCTGCCGCCGCAGGAGAAAGAGCTTGGTTCGGAGGGCGTCCATGCGGCCACCGATGTTGGCCCCGTTGACCAGGATGATGAGCGCCTTGTTCGGGTATTCCAGGCCGATAACGATCTCCTCGGTTTTTTCCTTTTTTGTCGAGGAGGCCCGTCCTTGTCTCGGCAGGTGGGCCGGGAGTCTGCCCTCGACCTTGGGGAACTTCATGGTCATGACGAAGAAAATGAGCAGCAGAAAGACGCAGTCGATCATCGACGTCATGTTCAGCTCAATGCGCTCGCCTTCGCCGCCATCGCCACTAGAAAGATTCATTCGATATCTCCCTTTCCCGGCCCGGTGGGGCCGGTGAGGGGGCCGTTTTCAGGCCCTGGTCTATTATACCATAGTTCTGCAAACCGCGCAAAATCCTTCGCCAAAAAAACCAAAATCCGATGCAAAAGGTGGAGATTGGCGGTGAAGCTACATATCCGGCCTGACTTGGGCAGGCAGGTCGGCCTGGAGCTCCAATTGCCAGATCTTGGCCTCTTGGCAGTCTTTCATAAGGCCCTGCACGTAACGGAACTCCACCCGTTTGTCCCCCCGCAGGACGACTTGGCGGGCCGCCATGCCGGTGCCTTTTTCCATGCTCTGCTTGGCCTCCATGTGGAGGATTTGCTTCAGTTTGGGGTCGTGGACCTTCATTGGGTCGAGCCCCAGGACATGGACTGTGCCGTTCTTGGTCATGTTGATAACCAACCGGTCGGCCTTCACCCGTATGTCCGGGTTCGCCGTATCGGCCACGGGGAGCTCCAGTTTCAGGTTTTGGGCCTTGGAGAGCTCAGAGACCGTGACGAAGAAGATGATCAACAGAAAGACGATGTCGATCATGGGCGTCATGTCCAGGTTCGCCTCTTCTGTTTTTCTGCCTGATGACAGCCGCATTCCTCATACCTCCATCGCGCAAAGGGGGCGCACCCGTCCTACGTTCCTGGTGTCTGGGGGGGCTGCGGGGGCTGCCCTGCCGGCCGGGCCTGGGCGGCCTGTGCGCCGGGGGCTGCCGTAGCGGCCCTGGCCTGGGACGGGAGCTGCGGACCGCTCGGGGCGGCGCCCGGGGCGCCCTGGATCTGCATCGTCTTGAACCGCCCCATGAGCTCCTCGGCCACGACGCCGACCTCCAGCAGGATTCGCACCACCTTGTTCCGGAAGAACGTAAAGAACACGATATTCGGGATGGCGACCAACAGCCCGAGGAACGTCGTCACAAGGGCCGTCATAATACCGTAGGCCATCTCCGACGGCTTGGCCATGCCGCCTGACGACGCAATGGTCCTAAATGTCAGCATCATGCCGTATACTGTCCCAAACAGGCCGAGCATGGGGGACACGTTCGCGATCAGGCTGAAGTGACCGATGCTCTGATGGAGCTTGATGGACTCCTCCTCGCCGACCTCGGTCATGATCTCTTTCATGTCGCCGTAGCCGGAGCGGATTTCCGACAGGCCCGCGCCGATGACTTTGGAGAGGATCGAGTCATCCTGACGGCAGTAGTCCATGGCCTCCTTGATGCGCTTCTCGCGCAGCAGGGCGTCCAACTGCTGCTGCGCCTCCGGCGGCATCAGGTCATCGCGCCGCAGCGTGAAGATCGCCCGGAACAGCAGGGCCACCGACACGATGGACAGCGCAATGATCAGAAAGCCGATCACCCCGGCGGACGACACCACCAGCCCCAGGAAGCTCTGACTCTGCATCTGGTCCTTGGCCGCCGCTTCTTCCTGGGCAAACGCCGGCGCCACTGCAAGCCCCACTGCAAGCCCCACCAGCACCAGAATCACGAGCCCCAACAACAACCTTTTCTTCCACATCCGCCAATCTCCTTTCAAGGACAACTCTCCTGCAATCTCCTCTTTGAACGATCGGCTCATTTGCCGCCGAGCCGTTTCCTCCATACCGAATCGGGGTGCTGCTGCACCAGCATGTTCCGGAACCGCCGGGCGGTCGCCGCGTCCTTCAACTGATCAAAACAGTCCGCCACGTTGAACAGTGCGCGGGCGTGCTCCTCGGGGCAGTCGAAGTAGAGCACGATTACCCGGAGGTATTCCAGCCGCGCCTCCTTGATTCGCTTCTCGGCGCGGTAGGCGTCGCCCATGCCGTTGTGGGCGGCCGCCTTGATCGTGTCGTTTTCGGCCTCATTAAAGACTTCCTGCAGCAGATCCCGGGCCTTCGACGTGTCATTGGGGTTCGCCTGGATCAGTCCCGCCGCGCGGCTGAGGTTCGCCTTGTAGTAGATATCCGGCATTTTCCCCTTGGCCGCCTTTTGCACCTCGTCGAAGACCTTGGCCGCCTCGGCGCCCTTGCCCTGTTCCAGGAGGATCTTGCCCTCCCACAGCTTGCCCGCCAACTGCCAGAACTCCCCGTAGTCGCTCTTCGCTATCTCGGCGAAGGTCTTCTGCGCCTGGCCAAGCTGCTTCATCTGATAGTAGCACTGGCCGATGCCGAATTTTGCATCGGGCACTTTGATGCCGTTGGGCGACTCCTTGATGACCTTTTGGTACGCCGCGATCGCCTTTGCCAGGGCGTCGGGCTTGTCGGCCATCTTTTGTTTGCACACGGCAAGGTAGTAGGTACAGTAGTGCTTGAGCCACGGGCGTGCTTTTGCCTTCATCGCCTCCAGGAACTTTTCCTGGGCGCGCTGGTAGTCGCCGCGCCGCAGGGCGCCTGCCGCCGCGACGTATGACGCGGGTTGGTCGCCGTGTGTGATGTTCTCGACCACCGACGGGTGTTTGGTCCCCTTCCCCGCCACCTCGACGCCCTTGTACGTCTCCTTGGTCACCTTCACCTGCATCCACTGCGGCGTACCGTCCTTGAAGGTCACCGTGTCCCTGCCCCCCTGTGCCGTGGCGACCTCGGTAACAAGGATCACCGCCAGAACCACTGCCGTGCTCAGCCAAACTGCCTTTCTCATCGAGGGTTGTCCTCCTCAGTTGGGACCGCTGTTTTACTTGTTTCCTGTTTTCGGTCGAAGCGCGTCGATCGTCTCTTTGTCGATTTTCTTGAGCTCGCCGGCAACCTTCTTCTCGTCCAGCGACGCCTCGCGGGTCTTGACGAGATCCTCGTAGTCGCTCTTCGAAAATTCCTTCTTCATCATGTCCAGGAATTTCTTCTGGAGCTCGGGTCTGTCTTTCCCGCCAAGCTGCGGGTAGGAGATAAGCAAACTCGACATCGCCCGTTTCGCATCCTTAGCCTGTTTCGTCTTCAGCAGGCAAAAGACCTGATGGTATTTGGCATCGAGCCAGACGGGACTGCCCTTTTGGATGTCGTTTGCCAGGGCCTCCCACATGGGAAGGGCCTTTGCGTAGTCGCCGCTCTTTTCCGTCACGAAGGCCAGCCGCTTGCGCAACACGGAGCTGACGCCGATCAGGCGCGGGTCGAAGGGCTTGAGCCCGAACTTCTCGAAGATCGCCTTCTGTGCGCCCTTGTTCGCGTCCCATGCCGTAATGGTCTGCGCCCGGAGCTTGCTGTCCTTATAGACATTCTCCGTTGCGGAGTAGGTGCCGTTGCCCGACAGGAAGCAGATCACCCAATCGCCGCGCGACTTGCGGTCCTCCCAAAGGCCGAGGAGCGTCTGGAGCTTCTTTTTGTCGTCGAAGGCTTTCTGGGCGATCTCCTGCCTGCGGCCGCAGAGGATGTAGACCTTCTCCCAGGCCAGGAGGACTTCCTGCCACTGCCGGGCCTCTTTCCACTTTTCGGCCTGCTCGTAGGCGTTGGCGATGCCGGTAACCACGCCCCAGTACTGGGTGGTATATTTGTTCCCCTCGTTGGTGAGCTTCGCCAGGGCAAGGCTGAAGACCTTCGCCGCGTCCTCGTCATGCCCGATTTCGAACAACTGCCTGCCGTACCACACCAGGTCGTTGGCGGTGAGGTTGGGATTCAGCGACGTCACGTTCATCACATACTGGGCCGCCTTGTCCTGGGCCTCCTTCAGTTTGTCCGCGCTCACGCCTTTCTCTTTCAGGTTCTTCACCTGGTTGAGGTATCCCATGGCCAGCAAACGACTCAGCTTGCTCTTTTCCAATGGGTCCATGTTCGGATATTTCTTCTCCAGATCGGCATATTCGGCCTTGGCCTCGTCGAACCGGCCGAGCCCGCAGTAGGACTTGATCCGACAGGTGTGGATCTCGGCGGGCATCTCGTTGATCTCCTTCAGCGTGCCCACCAGATCCTCGAAGCGGATCTTGGCGACTTGCAGTTGGTTCGCAAGCTGCTGGGCGTCCTGCCGGCCCTTCTTCAGGGCCGCGACCTGCTTCTCAAGCGGGGCGATCTGCTTCTGCAGGCTCTCGGCCTCCTTGTGGAAGGCGTGGCCCTGGGGCAGGATCTCCTTCTGGTAGACATCCTCGAAGCCCTTCAAAATATCCAATGCCTTCTGGTACTCGCCCACCCCCTCATAGCTGTAGATGCTCGCCAGCCGAAGTCGGGACTTGGCCATCCAGTAGCGTTTCAGTTGGGTGTACTCGGGGCTGATCTCCGGCTGCTCGGCGGCCCACTTGAGGTAGTTGGTCAGCTTCTGCACTGCCCGCTGCCACAGCGGCGCGGCCTCCTTCGTCTTGGTCGCGTCGGCGGCCACCGTCGCGAGATATGCCGCCCAGAAGCAGTGACCGGACAGGTAGCAGGCCTTTTCATACTCGGTGGCGTGGGTCGGGATCGACTCGTACAACTGCGCTGCGTCTTTGAATCGCCCCCCCGCGCGCAGGGCGTCAGCGCTGCGGAACACCGCCTCTGTGGCGCGGGTGTCGTCGGGGAATTTCCGGGCGAACTTTTTGAGCGAGTCCACATAGATGTCCATCATGTGGTCCAGCGGCGCGTCCTTCACCTTCCGCTTGATCTCTTCCTGCGGGATGACCTCCGGCTGCTTTTCGCCGGGCACGTCGACCTTCACGCTCTCGCCCGGCTTGTCGGAGATGATCTTGCCCCGGACGATGGTCCCATCCTTCTTGATGACCTCGTCGGTGTGCTCCTGGTCGAGCACATGGCCCAAGAGTTGCGTGCTGGCGAAGGAGATATCTGCCCCCTTCGGGTGATCGGGCAGGACATCGGGTACCTTGCCGAAGGCGAGCGCCGCCTCGAAGTAACGCCCCTGCTTGAAGTAGCACAGGCCGATCTGCTGCCAGGCCTCGCCGATCATGGGGGCCTCCTCGTCGGGATCCGCCTTCACGATTACATTCTGATAGGCCCGAATCGCAGCGCCATAGAGTCCGAAAGACTTGGCCCGCGTCTTGGGATCGACAAAGGCCTTCTCGGCCTTGTCGAAGCGCTTCTGCGCATCGGCGATCAGCTCAATGACGCTCTTCTCGATCTTGATTGCGGGAAAGACTTTTTTCCACTTGTTCAGCAGCTCCGTGGCGATGCGCGACATGGGCCCGCCGGCCTTGATCACATCGGCGATGGCCTTCTGGCCCTTTTTGAGGCTGTCATTCCGGAGTTTCCCGGTCGCCCGCTTCGCCAGTTCCAGGAAGCACTCGCCCTTCTCGAGCATGGCCTTCTTTACGGTCAACTGCGTCTGCTGCATCCTGTTGTCGGTGGGTTCCTCGAAGATGATGTTCTCTGGCACCTGCTCGATCAGGATGTTCACCTGCTTGATGCCCATGTTGAAATAACCCTTCGCCGGGTCAAGGCGGCCCATCTTCTTATACACCTGGCCCAAGAGATAGTAGGCATGGAACCGGAAGGGGTTGGCCTCGGAGTTCGGCCGTTTCTGCGTCACGCGGATCAGCTCGTTGATGGTTTCTTCGTACTGCTTGAGGGCGTTCGGGTTCCTCTTGGCCTTGACCTCTATGTCCCCCAACTGCTCGAAGCAGGCCGCCCGCCCGATGCGGCCGGACAAGGCAATGACGAAGTTGCCGTAATCATCTACATACTTTTTGAACCGCTTGAGGGACTCATTAAGCTGCGCCTTCTGTTTCTTCACATCAGACACAACCTCGCGGCCGTACATCTCCGCCCAGTAGTAGTGCGTCCAGGCGGCTTGATTGATGGACTTCAGGAACATCTCCATCAGGACCTGCCGCCTGGCGATCAGGCGCTTGTCCCGGGCAATGGTGGAGATCTTCTCCATGGCGGCTTCGGACTTGCCGGCCGCGTTCTCGAACTGGGACGCGGCGTCGGCGAAGAGGGCCACTCCCTTCTTCACGATTGCCGCCGCCTTCTTCTTGTCGTGCATGCGCTTCAGTTGGTTCGATCTCTCGACGGCGCGGGACTGCTGGAGCATGGCCTTGTCGTAGCGGACCTCGTTGATCTCGGGCGCGTCCGGATGGGCCTTGAGGAACGCGTCATACTGCTTCGCGGCCTGGTCGAGATACTGGTCCCTGAGCTCGGTGTCCTCCGTGTGGTCGGCCGCATCCATATAGGCCTTGGCGAAGGCGAGCTCGATCTCCATCTTCTTATCTTCGTCCAGCTTCATGTCCGGGTATTTGCCACCGAGGACCTTCTGGAATTGTTCGAAGCAGAGGTCGTAGAGCTGGAGCCGCTGGAGTCCCTTGGCGAACTCGACCTCCCGCTCGGCGCGGGCCACGGAGAAGAAGAGACACAGGACAAAGACAAAGGATACCATGGGAAGGGGTCGCCTGAGCATGGTTGGGTGCGTACCTCCCTTACAGACAGTCTTTGAAAGGCGTACCTGAGTGTTGGTACTTGACATGCCTAATACCTCCGAGATTGTAGGAACACCCTGTTCCGATTTCAAGGAAAAAACTGCAAAACTTTGCACGCCCATCCCGCCTATCGTGCAATCGCCCAGTAACGGGGGGCAGTCCGCTCCCCACGTGAGTGAGACATTACCCGATCATGCGCTTCGTACTTGACACCCTATCTCCACCATGATATAAGAAGGAATAGAGTGAACGCCACAGGAGCACGGTCATGGTTCGTCTGTTCAAAACCTCACCGCAAAACTACTCCCCCATGCGCGACTACATGCGCCTCGTGATCATGCTCGTCATGTTGCTCATCGTCCTGGGCATGTTTTACACCCTCCAGAGCCACACCCAGCCGCCCCCCGCCCAGCCGGCGCACGAAACCCCGCAGGCCGAAATACCCGTCACCCTCTCCCCCCCCTCCGGCGGCGCGCCGCAGGGCCAGCAGGACGAGGCCAAGCTCCTCGCCCAGGTCCACGACGACGCCCCCATCGAGCGGAAGCCTTACTATTACATGTTGGGCAAGGTCTTCAACATGACCCCCAAGGAGATCGACGACAAGGTCGATCCCGCCATCACGCCCTTCGACTGTCTCGCCCACCCGGCCAAGTACCGCGGCAAGTTCGTCCGCTTCGACGGCAGCCTCTGGCGTCTGAAACAGACCAGAATGAACCCCGATTCGGGCTTCGAGGCGGTCTGGGAGGGGACCATCGCCCGTCAGGGTCCCATCGAGGGCCCCTACGTCTTCTGCACCGTCATCCTCACGGGCAAGCCCGGCCCTGAGATCCAGCCGGAGAAATCCAACGTCCTCTTTACCGGCGTGTTCCTCAAGACCATCGTCTACGAGAACCGGGGTGAGGCCGACGAGATGGGCCGGCGCAACCTGACCAAGTCGCCCCTCTTCATCGGCAAGGAGCTTGCTATTGCGTCCCCGCCCCAGATAATCGGCACAGGCGAGTCGCTGCTCTACCTGTTCCTCGGCCTGGCCGCACTGGCGGTATTCGCCTACTTCATTCTGTTCCACCGCGACAAGGGCGCTCACGAGCGTCATTTCGAAATATCCTCCGATGACGACATGGCGGACGTCGAATCCGAACCCTCCCCCGGCGAGGAACAGTCCTCCGAGCCGGAGGCCCCACCCGAGGAGGAGCCGTCCGAACCGCCCGGCTCCCCCCCGGACGAGGAAAAAACCGGCGAGGACGAGGAGCCGTCTTCCCCCGGCAACGACTCCTCGGGCGATAAGTAGCCTCCCCGAACCATCGAGCTTTCCGGAAATCACTCAGGGATATGCATCCCCTGAATGTAGAAAATGGGCCGCATCTCCAGCGGCATCGTCCGCCGCAGCTCCTGCTTTGCGATCTCCGCCCAGGGGGTCCCGTTGTAGTCCCGGGCCACCCGCGTCAGCATGTCCCTGGCCCGCTCCATCTCGCGATCTCCCCGCCGGCCCGACGCCGCCTCCGTGGCCTGGCGGTCGTAGGTGACGGCGAAGAGATTGAACTTCTGCCGCTTCTTCGGCTTGGGGAAGCCCCTCCGCAGGGCCTGGTCGGTCACGTGAATATATTCGCGAATCTGAAACTTTAGCCTGGCGAGCTGCGCCATCGTCAGGTCGTAGTTGGCCTGCCAGCGCTTGCCGGCGTACTTCTCCTTCCGGCTCTGCGACCGCAGCGGCTCCAGCTCGTCGAGGGCGCGGTCCACCAGCTTGAGCAGGCGCTGCGCCTTCCGGTTCTCTTCCTTCGTCTGGGCCTTGACCCGGTGGAGCTGCGTCAGCCAGTGCGTCGGCCGCAGGACGGCGTAGTCGGCGAAGAGTTTCTCCATCGTCTTGCGCAGGCGGCTGGTCTCGGTGCGCTTGGCATAGACGTCCGTCGGCTCCCACTCGGGTTCGTATTCCGCCAGGATTTCGTCGTCGTACTTCGGCGGCGCGTCGCTCAGCATGTAGTAGGTCCCGCCCGTCTGCTTGGCCAGCATCGACTGCACCCAGCAGCCGAACCCGGCCGGCACGCCGTTGAAGGAATACTGCGCATTCCAGAACCAGTCGGCGGGGAAGAACTCCTGCCGGCAGCTCTCGATGCCCCGGTCGGCCCAGCCCCACGAACCGATGCGCTCGCCGGTTTTCGGGTCGCGCATCCACTCGCGCACCTTGGCAAGCTGGAAGCTGGCCTCGCGGCCGAAGACGAACAGCCGGGCCTTCGCGGCCTGCATGGACTGGAGCGCGGCGTTGACCCTCGTCCGGTCCCGGGTGTCGTCGCCTTCCTCGTCGGTCACGAGGACGAGAAATATATGCTTCCCGAGCACGCCCAAGTTCTGCATGGTGAAGTGGATCGCCTCGATGACGTTCTCCTTGCCGGACTCATCCACCCCGATCTTGTCGGTGGCATCGACCAGCTCTTTGAGATCTCCCGTGGGCTGGAGCCAGAGCGTCGGCTTCTCCCCGTAGCTGACCACGGCCCACCTGAGTTTCTGGCGCTCGCGGGGTTTCATCTCCGCTTGCAGATCGCCCACGGTCTTTCGGATCTGGCGGGCGATCAGCTTCCGATCCTCGATGAGGCTCTTGCTTTCGTCATACAGCAGGACGACCAGGAGGTCGTGCCGTTCGATGGCCTTGAGGATCTGCTTCGCAAGGTCATCGACCACGGCATGGCGATCACTGATTCGGCCCGGTCTAATCTCTTTGAACAGATCGCCGCCACCTGCCGGACGAAAACCGGGTTGCCCTATCTTGTCGAACAATCGGGAAAGCGTTTTAGGGCCGATGACAGGCGGACGGGCGACGGGAACGTCGTTCTTAACAACGTTCATCGCCTTTTCTGCCTTCGTACCGGGATCCTCCGGTATTCCGCAGTCTGGGCCAACCATCTGTGGCCTTGTTGGAACGGGTATCTCCGGCGGCGTCAGCACCACAAGTCCCGAATCGATGTGCACCCACTTGTGGGGCCGTGGCGGTCCGGAGAAATTGATCGCCGCCAGGATCACCAGAAGAATCCCATGGATCACCAGCGACACCACCCACCACGGCGCCTGGTTCATCATGTGGGCCACGTCCACCCGGGTGAAGACCTCGCGGTGGGGTGTGGCGGCCTCGGTCTGCCTCGTTTCAACTACTCCTCCGCTCTTTGCCATGACTTTCCCCTTTCCAGAAAACTTCCCCGTGATGTTCCCTCGCTACGTTCCCTTCCTCGGTTCGGCGAACGGCACCTTCCGAATGCCCACCCGCGCGCAACGGTTCAGTGCGCTGACCCCGTACCAATACGGCCCGTCCGCGCCGCTGTCGATCGCCCCCCGGTCGTCAGTGAACGTGCCGCGAAAGAGGTTCAGCTTCCGTTCCAGCAGACGCAGGCCGTCCCCGCCGTTCGGTGTTGCATTCCACAGGATGAAGGGCAGGGGGACGCCGGGGTTGTCCTGCGAGCGGCCGTCCCTTGTCTTGCCCTCCGTCGCTTTAGTGCCGGGGGGCGGGGGAAATCCTTCGGGGAAAATGGAGGGCTAACTCGTCTCGCTCTCGGCGCGCTCCTTGCCCCCCTCCACGATGAAGCTGTGGAGGAGAAGCATGAAGACGCCGACGCAGATGAAGACGTCGGCGGGGTTGAAGGTGGGCCAGTGCTGGAGGCCGGGGAGGTGAAGCTCCACGTCGATGAAGTCGCGGACGTAGCTCTTCGGCAGAGTCGCGATGCGGTCCCATACGTTGCCGACCGCCCCGGCCACAATCAAGCCAAAGGCCGTCGCGGCGAACGCGGAGTCGGGATAGTACTTGCGTCGAAAGACAAAGATGGCGACCAGGGCGGCAAGGGTGAGGACAATGAAGAACAGCGAGCGGAACACGACGGGCAGGTGCTTCAACATGCCGAACACCCCGCCGCAGTTTTGCACGCACACGATGTGCAAGACGTGGGGGATGAGGGTCACACCATCCGGGCAGAAACGAAAGATCAGGGACTTGGAGACGAGGTCGACAACTGCTCCGCCGACGGCCGCGACCCAGAACAGTCGCCGGGCCGTTATCGCCGGGGACGCGATTGCTGTTCCTCCTTTTGCTGGCAGTCGATGCAGTTCCGGGCATAGGGCATGAACTTCAGGCGGGGCTTCTTGATCTTGCACCCGCAGGTCTCGCAAACGCCGTATCCCCCGTTCTCGATCTTTTCGAGTGCATCGTCGATCGCACGGACCTCGTCTTCTTCGTTTTCGATCATGCCCAGGGTAAACTCTTGGTCATAATTGTCCGTGCCGATATCCGCCATATGATAGGGCATACTCGACAGATCGCCCGACGCACTCTGGCGAGATTTGCGCATCGCCTCGTCGCCCATACGAGTCACGTCCCCCGCCAGTTCCTGACGCCGCTCCAGCAGCGCCTTCTTGAATCTTGCGAGCTCAGTCGCCCTCATCCAGATCCTCCTCCAAACTCCCCGCAGACCGCCCCTCGTCGGCAATGACCTGCAGCACCTATCACGTCATAAACGACAAGCTCCAAATTTTACCTCCCCATCCCTCACTTTGTCAAGTGATTTTTGTCAGGACTTTCCCCAGAATGCGGACGGGATCAAACGTAACCACTGCCGGCCATTTGGGTTGCGAAATTCGGCCTGCGGAACCCACGCCCTGTCCTTGCGAGGAGTCACGCGCTGCGCGTAATGGCGAAGTAATCTCATCAAACGATGCCGGCTGGAGGGAGGAGAGTGCATCGTCGCAACGACCCCACGCGGGTTGTGGGGAAACTCCTCTGAGAAATAGTATTGACACGGCCAGGGGACCTGCTGTAGGATAAATTGCCTTTTCGAGAGGGACTGTCAGCCGACGAACTCATGGATCTTATGGAAGGGAGAAGCTGGATGAGGAGAAGGATAGGAACATCGGCTTTGGTTCTTACATTGGCGCTGGGTTTCTTGGGTCATCCCGGCCTGCTTCGCGCTCAACAGAACCAATTGCCCCAGGACTGCGTCGCCGTCATACATGCCCCAAGCCTTAAGGGCGCGGTGACCAAGGTCTCGAATCTGGTTTCGCAGGTCAGTCCGATGTTCGGGCAGATGGTGCCGATGTTGGTACCCAAGGTGATCGGCGCGCAATCGCTCAACGGCATCGATATGGCGGGCGAATTCAACGCGGTGATCTTGAACCCCAAGCGGTATGGGTCGAAGAACGTGGTCCGGATCGTCTCCCTTGCCGATGCGCAGATGGCCCTCCAGAGCTTCGGTCTGGGGGCGCAGCCCGAAGGGAAGCAGGGAGTGGCCAATGTATTCGCTCAGCTCGATCAGGCGCGGTGGCTCGCCGCCACACCGGAGCAGAAAAAAAACATCGAGCAGTTCATCCGGAAGAGACTTTACGTCGCCGTAGTAGGTAACAAGGCGCTGGTGGCCGACTCGCTCGAGGCCTGCACCTCCACCGCCGCGATGCTGGAGGCCGAGACCCTGAACTGCGCCGCGGCGTGCGGCACGAAGGGGGATATCTGCGCCAATGTGAACATCAAGGGCCTGATGCAGATCTACGGCGAGGATATCGACAGGGAGCTTGCACCGTTCAAGCGGGGCCTCCGTCAGGCCGCCCAGGCCGCCCAGGCGCAGCAGCCTGATATGAACCCGGAGGCCATGAGCAAGATGCTCGACAGCTATGTCAACGCCGTTGTTGCCATTGTGAAGCAACTGGACGCCCTTGAGCTGGGCCTGGCCCTCGACAACGACGGTATCCGCCTTCGCGCCGGGCTCGCGGCCAGCCCGGAGAGCGATGTGGCCAACTTCCTGCGGCAGCAGGCCCCCGGCGGCGGGGACGTGCTGAAGATGATCCCGAGCGATTCATTCATCGCCGCATCCGCCCGCTTCAAGAACACCCAGGAGCTGAAGGACGCCCTGCGCGGCTTCATGGAGGATATCCTCAACTGTGCGCCGGGCGCCATGACGCCCGATCAGCGCACGACGGCCATAGAAAGCACCGAGGAGTGGATGGATATCCTCACCGGCGAGGTCGGTATGGGGCTGATCCTGGCCGGCGACGGGGAGAACACGGGCCTCACGCTTGTGGAAGTCTTCTCTGTCACAGACGCCGCCAAGGCCCACAAGCTCATCCTCAAGCAGTTCGACCAAAGCGCCATCTTCATGAGCTTCTACCGCAATGTGGCTGGCCTGGACATGGAGCTTGCTGTCACGGAGAACGCCGCCACCCACCAGGACGTCTCCATCACCGAGGTGGCGATCCTCTTCGACCCGGCCAAGGTGCCGCAGAAAACGCGCGACATGATGCGGAAGATCTACGGCGATCCCATGATCGTGCGCATTGCGGCCACGGGCAAATACATGATCATCACATTCGGCCAGGATTCGCTGGCGCGCATGAAACAGACCATCGAGTTCGTCAAAGCCGGCGGCGGCAGCGGCCTGCCCACGCAGCCGGAGTTCGTCTCCGCCACCAAGGGGTTCCCGGCCTCGACGAACCTGCTTGTCTTTGTCAACCCGAAAGAGGTCGTCAACTTCGTAAAGGGCATGATGCCTCCCATGGCCGGGCCCGGTGCGCAAGGCGCACAGCCGGAGCTCGCCATCGCGGGAGGGATCGGCGCATACGCCTTGGCAAAGGGCAATCGCCTGGAGGGAGAGCTCTACATCTCGCAGGAGCTTATCGACAGCCTGAAGACCATCGTCATGGGCCAGATGGGCGGCGGCATGCCGATGCCGCCCGGCCGCCAGCCCGCCGGCCCTCCGGCGCCGAGGTAATCCGAGACCCGACTCGTTCGGGATTCCATCGGAAACAGGCCGGCCCGCTCGGGCCGGCCTGTTCTCTTTCGACTATGGCCTGCGCGCAAGGAAGAAGAACTCGATCACACAAAGCTCATCAACATCGACGCGTGAAAAGGGGGGCGAAAGGAGGCGGCGAACCGCCGCCGCCTCGGCGCGGTCCAGCATCCTGAGCTTCCGCAGGTCGGCCAGCTCCATCCCCGATGACTCGATGCTCCGAAGATACGCCCCGAGCCGCAGGCGGTTGACATGGGGCCGGTGCGAAAACATAAGCCGCCACAGGTGCGACGGGTAGCGAAGAGGGTCCAGAGGATGGCCCCGGGCGAATTCGCTATGGCCCGAGAGATCGACCACGTGCATCGCAACCCCCCCGGGCTTCAACACGCGACACATGCCCCGGAAGCACGCGTCGAGATCCCCCACGTGTTCCAGCACTTGGTGCGAGTAGATCAGGTCCACCGATGCGTCCGGGATCCGGTCCGTCGCCTCGAAGGCGGCATGGGGGTAGTAGGTGACCCGCTCCGGGTTCAGTCCCGAGGCGGCTCCGAGGAGCTTCCCCGCATCCGCGCCATGTTCCTCCACGATACGCCGATAGAGGGCGGCCGATTTCTCGGAGGCCACCGCCGCGTCCGCCTTCTCGACGACGATGACGCGACGACACCCATGGACCAGAAACATGAGGGCCACACCCAGGTTGGTTCCGGGCCCAATCTCGACGGCAATCTTGTCGCGCAGGTCCGGCGGCGCGATGCCCGCGTAACTCATCAGCTCCTGGAAAATCTTCGTAACATGTTTGTAAACATCATCCACCGGCCGGGTGGCCCAGTTGATCTCGGTCTGGGAGACACCGAGGGTCTTCTTCAGGAACGGGCCAAGCCCCATGCGGGCCAGCATGTTCTTTGAAATGCACTTCAGAACGGTCAGAGGTCTGTGCAGCATAGATGGGCGTGTACTCCTCAGCTTGGTATCCGGCCCTAATGTCGCCTATCCCGGCCCACCGGTCAAGCGAAATCCGGCCGACCGTGGATTTGCATTTTCTCGCATTGCCGAGTATAATAAAGAAGAGCAAAAACGATGGGGAAGATGTGGAAGCCTATGAAACCGCGAAGACCTGGATTCATTGCATTCTGTGCATTCTTTACAGCCCTTCGGATGGCTGCCGCCGACCCCGCCCCGGGCGCGACGCCCGCGAAGCCGCAGGTCGTGTGTTTTGAGGCGGAATATGCCAACGAGGTCACGCCCATTGTCCATGTCGTCCGGGCGAAGGGCGCGTCGGGCGGGATGGCCATCAGCGTGCCTGAGGGGGCCGGCTGTCGGCGGGGAGTGAACGATCCCGGCCATGCCACCTACCACCTGACCATCGCTGCGGACGGCCTGTACTACACGTGGTTCCGCGTGTGGTGGCAGGGGACGTGCAGCAATTCCCTCTTCGGCAGCCTGACTCCCGCCCTGCCGCGTTTCTCCGTGATGGGGAACGTCTTCAAGAAATGGCACTGGGTCCACGGCCCCATGGCCAAGCTCAAGGCCGGACATGCGGAGATGGAGATCGGCTATCGCGAGGACGGGATCTGGGTGGATCAGGTCCTCCTCACCACACAGCCGGGTGCAAACCCCGACGGCATCCTCCACCCCAACACGATCCCGACTCCCCCGCCCGACCGGAACGAGATGACCGTATCGCTCTCCTCCACGGCGGTCGCCTGCGGATCCTTGACGGCGCCCCGGTTGCGCGTGACGTCCCACATCGATCGCACCGCCTCCATCCCCGACGAGGAGTCCGTGGTCCTCATTCCCGGGCAGCGTACGAACCTGACCGTCTGGCTGCGCAACAATCGCCTTGCGCCGGCCTCCGGTTCCGTGGCCTTTCTCACCCAGGCGAAGATGGCGGTTGAGCCGGCATCTTCCGTGCCGTACAGACTGGAAAAAGGTGAGCCGCTGGCGGCCGTGGATTTCCGCCTGCTCCCGCGAAAGGACATCGCGCGCCGCTCCCACCGGGCCATCGTCAGGGCGGTCCTGCCCTCGGGAAAGGTGGAGGCCCGGCGTCTGAATCTCCTGTGCCCGTTCAGGTGGCTCTGTTCGGAGGCCCATCCCCTCGACCCGGCCCGCGGCCTGGACGCCCCCCACCCCATCGAGCAGGCCGCCAATCCTCTCGACGTGGGGACGTGGCATGTGGCGTCGGATAGCTGTATTACGCCCATCGGACTCCTGAACATGCGCAAGGCGGTGACGAAGAAGGACTACGTGGTGGCCTATGCCTACACCGAGGTCCGCCCGCCCCGTCCGGGAAGCTACCTGCTTTACACCGGCAACGACGACATGATCAAGGTGTGGATAAACGGGAAGGAGGTCTACCGCGAGGATTCCGAACAGCCGACGTCCGCGACGCGGGCGCTCACCCCCATCAAGCTGGTGGAGGGGAGGAACCGTATTCTGGTGAAATCGTGTCAGAAACGAAATTTTTGGGAGTTTTTCCTCGAAATCCGCAACGCGGACGGGAGCCCGAGCGCCGTCGAAGGATGCAACGTCCAGCCGCCGAGTAGACCACCAAAGTAATTGACGCATGAAACCACACGTCTTTTTAGCCGCCGTTCTCCTCTGCCTCGGGCCGGTAAGGCTTAGCGGCCAGGAGAAGCCCAGACCTACGCTGGGGAGCGTCCTGCGCGACGGCCGCGCGGCCATGGCGGCGGGTAAACCCAGCCAGGCATGCACGATCTATCGGCAAGGGGCGGACCAGATCGATGGATATGCCCGCCAGATCATCCTCCGCGAGCTCGCCCGTGTGCTGATCCGCATGAACAAGGGCGACGAGGCCATTGCTATCTATGAAAAACTCCTTGCCCAGCAACAAGCACCCTACGAACGCCAGCGGACGCTGGGCGAACTGGCCGGCGCCCTCGACAGCATGGGCAGGTACGACAAGGCCATCAAGACCTATCAAACACTCATGGGGGAGTACACCCTCCGAGATCGTCGGCGCTACGAGATTCTCGGTTCCATCCTTCGGGTTGCCCATCAGGCCGGCAAGGCCAAGGCATACATGGACAAGGTCCGGGCGGACCTGAAAGAGGCGCTTCAGCAAGGTCTGGACGAAAACGACCGCAAGGAGCTGATCTGGCGCACGCGACTTCAACTGGGCGACTCGTGCTTTCTGATGAAGTCGCTTGAGGAGGCCGCCGAAGATTACAAGGCCGCCCTGTCTCACGCCCCCGAGAGCGCACACTATCGCATCCACAAGAAACTCCTGCTCTGCTACGAGCAGCTCAAGGACTACCAGGGCGTCATCCGCGAGTGCTCGGCCCTGATGGCAAAGACAGACCCCCGAACCGGGTCGCCCTACGCGCGGAAGCTGGCCCAGGCCTATTTCATGGTGGGCAAGGACGCCGACGGCATGGAGGCGATGGCCAATGCCGACCCGTACACCGTGGCCTCCATCGCCGAAAGCATGACCACCGCCGGCGACTTCGATAGCAGCGAGAAGATCCTTACCCGCGGCATCGAGAGGAGCCCCGACAACACCAGGCTCCTCTGCGCCCTGGCCCGGCTCAACTGGTGTCGCGATCGGTGCGACAAGGCCATTGAAATCTATCGCATGTGCTATGCGAGGACATCGCCGAGTGACTCGATATTTTTCAAGATCGCGGAGAATATCTCCAGCGTCTATATCGACAAGAAGGACATTGATGTGGCCGCCGCCGCTGAACGAAGGCATCTCGATGAAATGAAGGCCCGAAAGGGACAAGACGCCCCAAAACAAGACGACCTGATCCGTTCGCTCCTGCTCACAGCGCTCATGGAGCACGATGCCGACGACTACTCGAACGCCCTGCGCCACCTGATGGAGCTCGAACCGATGGCCACGGGCCGCTCGCGCCTTTCGATCCGTGTAAGGAACCAGATCATCAAGACGGCTCTGGCCGCTGTGAGCGACCTGCTTGCGCGAGGGCAGGTTGATGAGGCCGAGAGGGCCTTGACCGTCTTGAACGACAAACGCTATCGGAGCCTCGCCTGCGAATACGCCGAGTACGTCATCCTCGATCGCAAAGGAAAGACCCGGGAAGCCGCGGAGAAGCTGCGAAACATCCGCGGGAAGCAGCCCTCCTCCACCACACTGCGGCTGGGGCCGCGCGGACGTGCCATGCGATCGAGACGGGCCCCCGAGCGGAGCCATTGGACGGCGGCCACATTCCTGGCAAGAATCGGGATGATGGACCTCGCGGTGGAGGAGTGGAAGCGTACCATCGAGAGCTCGCCGCACAACACCAACGCCGACAAGATAGCCGCTGTTTGTCTGGGCGAGTACTACGCCGACCGGGGGATGAACCGGGATGCGCTGAAATGGTTCGAAAAGGCCCGCAATGCCCTCGACCAAGGGATTTCGCCCAGGTACAGCGCCTACTGGCGCCTGCGAGAGCTTCGCGTCCGCCTTGACCTGGCCGGCGGCGACCCGGATGTGGCGGCCGCCTTTCTGAAGGATGGTGCGTTTTCTTACCGGATCGCCGCTATGCACCTGCTCAAGGATGTCGGTACCCCAAGCCACATCCCCCTCATCGAGACGGCCGCAAAATACCTGCCGGCCGACCTGCGCAATGCCGCCGACGCCGCCGTTCTCGCGATCAAAAGCCGGTTTCTCAGGCAGTTCCAGATGGGCCTGGCGACGTTTGACGAGAAGAAACTCAGAGACACGTTCGCCCGGAAAACGAGCCTGCTGTGGATCAAGCCGGATGGGGCCGACCCGTCGCTGAGATGGATTGGAGTGAAGGATGGCTTCGCGCTCCTCGCCGATCTCAAGCACCAGGCCCTCTATGATTTCAGCGACTCTCTCGGCCTCCTGGACGATTCGCTGCCGACACCCACCTGCATCGCCTTTTCGGACAAAGCGGTCTGGGTGGGGACGAACCGGGGTGCCTTTGCCTATGACCGCGCGAGCCGGAAATGGTCCCAGTATGCGATCATGGGCAAGTTTCTTGACATCCCTATAGAGAAGATCGAGCACTCTGGGGCCAACTGGACACTGACCGTCCCCGGCAAGGGCCGATTCCTCTTCGCCGCCAAAGACAGATCCTGGCGCAAACTCCCCGAATAGAATCCTCAGCTTCCAATCTCACCGTAAATAATTATCACGTAACATCGCTTATACAAGATACTTATAAAGGCCTGACCTCTTATCTGACCGGCCGGATGTCCAGCGTGGGGGGATGGCGCAGGCAGATGGGAAAATAGGCTTTGTATAACGTAAATGCAATTTACATTTTGCTCGGAATCCCTGGCGCTGTACTGGCCATCGAAGGACAATATGTAAAGGTTTATTCTGGTCGTAACACACGTAGAAACCATATCTTAAGGATATAGCCCCCTGAAATCTTTCAGCTCCGGCACGGCCATTGCGATGTCATCCCCGCGTAAGGATGAGGGCAATCAGGAACGCGAGGACGAGAAGGAGAAAGAAAATGAAGACGCTGCTGAAAAGACTGATCTTTGGAATGGCAATGTGGATCGGAACTACGACGGCCGAGGCACGCCCCCCCCACGTGGTTCGACCGGCCTATCGGACATCGCGGACCATATACCACGGCACCGCCCACAGCAGAGCGGCGGCCCGGATCATCCACGCCCACAACGCCCGCAGCGCAAGGCATGTGGTCTCCGCCCCGCTGCTGAAGCCGAAGGTCGCCACACGCGTCGTTACCGTTCCCACGTATGTCTCGTCTGGGACCGACGCGGTGGTAACTGAGACCAAAGATATCGAGGAAGAGACGCCCGTCGAGGTACCGGTCGCGACCACGGAGGAGACGACTGGGGATGAGGCCGCAGAGGAAACCACCGAAGAAGCGGTTGTGGAAGTGACCGAAGAGAATGCCACCGACGAGGCAACGGAGGGCGACGAGGAGAAGGCCGACGAGGAAAAGGCGGAAGAGATAACCGAGGAATCCACCGAGGAAGCTGCAAAGGAAGGCACAGACGAAGCGACAGAAGAGTCCAAAGACAATATGAGTAAAGAGGACTCTACGGATGAGAATGCGGAGGAGAGCCCCTCGGAATAACATAGATCAGCTCAAACGGGGGCTACGGCGGCCGAATGGATGCGGCCGCCGTTTTTTTGTACACCCTTTCGATGGGGCCGCGAGTAGGCCCTTGCCCATGCTCCTGCGTTCCTGTATACTCACCCTGCATGGCAAGAGGTACCATCCCATGCAGCCGCGCGGAGCACAAAGGAAGACCTGTGAGGACATCCCCCGTACACATTATTGGCCTCATTTTCGCTCTCGGGTTGTACGGCTGTGGCAAGGGGCCTGCCGAAAAGTCCAGACCCAGGCCGTCGCGGAAGAAGTCCGTCAAACACACGGAAAAGCCCAAGCCCCGCCGAACAAAGCCCGGCGTCCGCTGGCTGGACTGGGGGAAGAAGGCTTTCAAGCAGGCGCACGATCAGGACAAGCCCGTCCTGCTGGCCATCTCCACCGCATGGAGTATCTGGGAAGGCAAGATGGATCAGGGTACCTTTGCGGAACCGGAGGTCCTTGCAACGATAAAGAGGGAGCTTATCCCCATCCATGTCGACGGCGACGAACGCCCCGACATCAACCGCCGCTACACCCAGGGCCCATGGACCACCGCCTTCCTCACACCCGACGCCCAGCCCTACGGCTATCTCAAGACCAATGAGTCGCTCCTCTACGGCGGCAAGTACTACACCGCCAACCGCATCGACCTGGCCATCCGGCAGATGGTAGAGATGTATCAGGGGCGAAAACGGGAGTATCGCCAGGATGCCGAGCTCTTAGCCGAGCGGGTCAAATTCCTCCAAAAGTATCCGCTGCCGCCCGACCTGAACGGCCTCAAAAAAATTCCGCCCCGAATCATGGTGGCCCTACGGATCTACTACGACGAAAAATACGGCGGCTTCGATGAGGGCGAAACCAAGCTGGCGCGCACCAACGCCATCGACTTTCTCCTGTATGAATACAGCCGGACACAGGAGCAGAGGCTCCTTCTCATGGTGAACCGCACCCTCGGCGCCATGGCCGCCTCCGGCATCTACGACCACCTCGGCGGCGGGTTCCACCGGTGGGCCGCTGCGGCCGATTGGCGCAAGCCCCACTTTGCCAAGATGTGCAGCGAAAACGCCGAGCACATTCGCAACTTCCTCCACGCCTACCAGGCCACCGGCAACGGGTACTACAAACGCATCGCGGAGGAGACCATCAATTACGTCACGCGTGTCTTGTCCAATCGGGCGGCCGGCGGCTTCTACGGCAGCCAGGCCCGCGACGACCTCTACTACACCTGGAGCCGGCAGGAGATCGAGCGCATCCTGACCAAGGAGGAGGCCGACATCGCGCTGCGCTATTTCGGCGTGGGGGAGTCCCGCAACGAGACCGAACCCCAGAGCGGGCGGTACGTCCTCACCGCCGACAAGTCGGTCCAGCGCATCGCGCGCGAGCTTCACCTCTCCGCCAACGAGGTGAAGGAGCGCCTCGCCACCTCCATCCAGAAGATGCGCCAGGCCCGGGAGGAACGGCCCACCCCGCGCGTGGACCGAAGGCTCTTCGCCGACTGGAACGCCGCGATGGCGTCCAGCTTCCTCCATGCCAGTGCCATCCTCGACAGCGGAGCGCTCCGGACCTTCGCCCTGAAGACGCTCGACCTGCTGATGGCGAAGTGCTACCGGAACGACATCGGCATGTATCACTGTTTCGACGAACCCGCCCCACGAATCAGCGGCCTGCTTGCGGATCAGGTCATGATGGCCCAGGCCCTTCTCGATGCGCATGTCCTCACCGGCGACCCGGCCTATCTGAAACAATGCCGCGACCTGATCTCGATCGTGCGCAACGAGTTTTCCGACAAGAAGGGCGGGGGGTTCTACGACCGCATCCAGGGGCAGGAGCCCATCGGCCTCCTCGCCGTCCCCGACAAGCCGATCGACGCCAACACGGCCGCAGCCCGCTGTCTGATCCGGCTGCACTACATCACGGGCGAAAAGCAATATCTGACCGACGCCACCCGCACTCTCGGCGCCTTTACGCGGACCCTCGAAGGGAAGGAGGTCGCCGCCGCCGGCTACGCCCTGGCCGTTCAGGAGACGCTGGAGGCGCCGCTCCGTCTCATTGTCGTCGGGCCGCCCGCATCCTCTGTTACTGCAGCGCTGCTCCGTGAGACGGTTCGGTTCTATGAGCCGCGCAAAATCATCCTCCCCGTCGATCCCTCGTCCGATCCGAAGCGGGCGAAAGAACTCGGCCTCCCGCCGAATGCAAGCCCCGGCGTGTATCCCTGTTACAGGAACATCGCAGGCGACCCCATCAGCAATCCCGATCATGTCACTGCCATGCTCGATGTCTTTGTCAAAAAATACCTGCATCCGGAGGAATGAAAAGATGTTCTGCCGCCAGATCGTTTCTCTGTTGTTCGCAACCGCCCATACCGCAACCGAAAAGACACGCTCAAGCCTCGCTTGGGCGTGGCACACGTTGGCGAATGGAAACGGACGGGCGCCACGCTCAAACTGGTTTGAGCGTGCTCTGTCAAAGGGCCTCCTGCCTCCGATGCTTCTCGTGCTGTTCGCGGCTATCCTTCCCAGAGCAGCCGCGCAGGAGGCGACATCGAACGTTCTCCTGCTCGACGATATGAAGACGATCGGCAGGTGGCAGCATGGGCAGATCGAGCACAGCCCCGAGCGCGGCGGCGCACTGAAGTGGCAACTCGTGCCCGGCCGGAAGGTGCAGATGACCGGCATCAGCCTGGCCCCCTTCAAGGTCGATCCGAAGCAGTACGACCGGCTGAAGTTCGACTACAAGATCGACGGCCCGGCCCACTGGTTCGGCGTCAAAATCCAGCATTACCTCCTCCAGGACAGCAAGCAGATGGTCTACCTGGCCTACGGCCCCGGCAAGGGCACGGACGGCTGGCGCGAGGCATCCCTGGACATACAGAAGCCCACCGCCGTCTGGGAGAACAAGGGAGGGCGGAAGCTTGAGTTCCTGTCCCTCCGCGCCCAGAGCGCCAAGGACGCCGGCTGCACGATCTACGTCCGCAACCTGCGGTTCGTGCGATTCCCCGTGAAGATTTCGGTCCGCGAGGTGGTCGGAAAACCGTCCGAGACGCGATACGCCATCGACCTCAGAAACGTGGACACGAAACCACACGAGGTAGACCTGGCCGCCGACGTCTCGGCACTCAAGGCCTTTGCCATCTCGCTTTCGACCGGCCATGTGACCGTCGAACCGGGCAAGGGGGTCACTGTCACCGCCACACTCGCCCTGAAGCCCGGGGCGAAGAAGCCCCCTCTCTATTCCGAGACAGCCCCCGTCACCATGCGTGTTCGGAACGAGCCGGACGGGGCGGATGTCTTGAACATCAAGGCCACCGTGCCCCTGCCACCGCTCGACCGGCCTTTCGTATTCACGACAAAAGAGCAGATTGCGAATGCGAAAGAAAAGATCAAGAAGTATCCCTGGGCGAAGAAGATCTACGACAGCATGATGAAGAAGGCGGATAAGCTGCTCGACGTCCCGACCGACATCCCCGATCGCACCGGGAGCTGGGGCCACTTCTACGCCTGCAAGGAATGTGGATGCCGGCTGAAGACTATTACGCCAACTCAACACAAATGCACAGGCTGCGGCAAGATCTATACCGGCGACCCGTACGACGCCGTCGTCATCGCCTGGCAGCACAGCCGATGGGCGAAGAATACCCGGAACCTGGGTCTGGCCTACGCCTTCACGAACGAGAAGAAGTATGCCAAACGTTCCGCTGAAATCTTCAAGGAATACGAGAAAAAATATCGGACCTACGAACCCCACAGCCTGAACAAAAAAGGCAAGGGGTGGAAGGTGATCGACTACTGCCTCGGCCAGTCCGTTTGGGTCATCCCCATCGCCCAGGGCTACGACTTCATCCGCGACGCCGGTGTGCTGACGGACGAGGAGAAAAGGCGGATCGAGGACGATTTTTTCCGCGACATCGCCAAGTCCATCCAGGGTTATCGCAGCATCCACAACATCACCTGCTGGCGCAACGCCGCCGTCGGGACCATCGGCCTCGCCATCGGCGACCCGGACCTGGTCCGCTGGGCCATCGAGGACCCGGCGGGGCTGAAGGAGGAGATCGCCGAGGGGATCCTCGACGACGGCTTCTGGTTCGAGGGGTCATGGGGCTACCATTTCTATGCCCTCAGTCCGCTCTGCTATCTGGCCGAATCGGCGGACCATGTGGGGATCAATGTGTTCGACGAGCAGTTCGAGAAGATGTTCACTGCGCCTCTCCATTTCATGACCGTGAATCGATGGCTCCCCGCTTTCAATGACAGCGGGCGGGGGTTCCGGGTCGGCTATTCGTGGCGATACGGCCTTGCCGCCCGGCACTACCCAAAGAGCAAGGAGATCGCCTGGTTCGTCTCCGATGCGCTGGCGAATGGGAAGGTTCGCGACATCGAGTCCCTGCTCTACACACCCGGGGAGGTGGCGAAGGTTGATGCGCCGCCAATGAAGACGCACCTCTTCAAGGGCTCGGGGATTGTTGTCCTGCGGTCGCCTTCGACTACCGATCAGATCTATGTCGCCTTCGACTATGGCCCCCACGGCGGCGGCCACGGCCACCCGGACAAGCTGGGGTTCGTCCTGTGTGCGCTGGGTCAGCAGCTCGCCGTCGATCCGGGCTCCATCTCCTATGCCGTGCCTCTGCACAAGCGATGGTATCGGCAGACCATTGCGCACAACACGCTTACCGTCGATCGCGAGTCGCAGAAGCCCACGACCGGCGAACTGCTCTACATGGGAAGCTCCCCCGAGCTCCAGGTTGCCTGCGCGCGCACGACGGAGGCCTATCCGGGTGTGGACTTCACGCGGGCAATCGTCGTGATCGCGAATGATTGTGTGCTGGTTATCGACAACGTAAAGAGCGACACCGAGCATCTCTACGACATCGCCTTTCACATTCGCGGCGAACTGAAAACCGATCTCGACCTCCAGCCTCCGGCTGCGCCTGTCGGCGACACGAACGGGTACGACGTTCTGGAGGAGGTGAAGGTCGCGAAGGGTTCGCCCCTGCTCCACGCAGAGTTGACCCTCGCGGACACGGAGAAAGGGGCCAAGGGTCCGATGGGCGTCCGGATGCTATGCGCGGGCGCGGAAGGAGGAGAGGTCATCACCGCCCTCGGTCGAGGCAACCCGCCAACAGAGCGCGTGCCGTGCGTCATCCTTCGTAAGAAGGCTAAGGAAGCCAATTGCATAACGCTGCTTGAGCCGTTCAGGGGCCGGGCCAAGGTCAAGTCCCTCGCCCGACATCCGGTGTTCCGCCCTGACGGCGCCCCCGACCCCGACGCCTTCGGCATTGCTGTCGAGTCGGAGAATTGGCGGTTCTTCGGGGTCGTTGCGCCTACCCGGGCCCAGCGCATCTGCCCGGCCCTCAAGCTCGAAGCCGACGCGAAGGCGGCCCTTGTGCTCTACCGGGATGGCGAGGTTACAGCAGCATTTTCTGTTGATGGCGAAAGCGTGACCCTTGAAGGCAGAAACCTTTTGAAGAGGGACTGACTTCGCGGCTGCCTTTGCTTCGTCATTCCACATTCATCGTTGGGGCCTCAATATTTGCCGTTCGAGCCCGCTCCGATCCTGCAGCGCGCCCAGGTCCAGCCGGTCGCTCCCCTTGCCGCGACAGGGACTGTTTTCATCGAGTGAAAAATCGGAGGGAGGATCCCGGAACAGGGGATCGGCCGAGAGGCTGCCCCGGCCCTGTTCGGCGGCGACCCAAGCGCCGAGATCGCGGAAGTACTTCCGCCCCCGCCGTGCGAGGGTGTTGCAGGCGAAAATGTCGTTGTGGTGTGCCTTCAGGCCGATGCATTGATCGCCGAACGAAATCCCCGCGCCCGTGCAGAAGGCGATGATGTTGTTCAGGATCTCCACGTGGTTCGACGCGTCCAGGTCGATCCCATCCCCTTCGCATTTGTGAAATACATTTCCGTTGATGCTGATCCCCTCCGAGTCGCGGCACTGCATGCCGCTCTTGCGGTTGGCGTGCAGGATGTTCCCGGCAACGACGCAGTACCGGCTCTTGTTCACATCGATCCCGCTGCTGTTGCCCCGGCACCGGTTGTCGGCGACCTGCGACCGCTCCGACTCCCAGAGCTGGATGCCGTACGACTCGTTGTCCGCCGCCGTGTTGACAAGCACAATGGCCCGGTCCCCCTTGATCCGGATGCCCCACCGGTTCTCGGCGCACGTATTGCCGAAGAGCACCACATCGTCCGCCCCCGGTTCGACCAGGATTCCGTCGTTCGTCGCGCGAACGCACCGTACCCCCTCGATGACCGCGCCCTTGCCCCCCTCCTGGATAACGATACAGTGCGCAAGACCGCGCTCCGCATCGACGGTCGGCGTCTGACCCTTCGCCGCCTTAAGACACAGGTTCGGCTTGGCGAGCACAACAGCTTCTCGGTATGTCGCACTGTCACAAATCTCGATCACGTCGCCCGGCCTCGCACGCGCTACGGCGTTGCTGATGGCTCTATGGGCCCTTGTCCCATCCTGTGCAACGCGGATCGTCCGGGCGAGAATAGACCGCCGCCGGTCCCCGATCAGACCCCGCGCAAACTCCCGTGGGTCCCATCGCGACTCCGCCCGGGGCGCACCCGCTTCGGGCGATAGACTGTCCACGTCGCTGATCTCCAAGTCCCCTGTCAGCCAGGCATGGATCGCAAGCCCGCCGATCACGAGGAGGGTGATCAAAGCGAGGATCGCCTGGGCCTTGCCCCGCTTCTCGAACTCTTCCTCCTCGGTGGGACGCGCTTTGCAGGCGCCGTCGATGACGCTGATCAATTCTTCGCAATTCTGAAAACGGTCGTCAGGATTCTTGGCGAGCATTTTCTGAACAACCGCGCACACGGCTTCTGGGACGTCCGGCAGCTCGGCCTTCACCGACGGCAGGGGCGTGTCGGCGTGCTGGCGCATGACGGCCAGGGGCGTTTCGCCGGTGAAGGGCGGCTTGCCCGTGAGCATCTTGTAGAACGTCGCGCCGAGGGAGTAAATGTCGCTCCGCGCGTCGGCCGGCTTTCCGTCGCACTGCTCGGGCGACATGTAGAGCGGTGTGCCGATGACCTGGCCGTCGCCGGTGATGGCGCTGGCGGCCTCGCTGTGGGCCAGGCCGAAGTCCATGACCTTCACCGTGCCTTGGGGGTCGATCATAATGTTGTCGGGCTTGATGTCGCGATGGATGATCCCCTTGGCATGGGCGGCGGCAAGGGCGCGGGCCACGTTCTTTACGATCGGAACCGCCTGGTCGAGGGGGAGGCATCCCCTTTGTACGATGACCTGGGCGAGGGTCTTTCCCTCCACATACTGCATCTCGATGAAGTGCCGCCCCTCCGCCTCGCCCACGGCGTGGATGCCGACGACATTGACGTGTTCGAGTTGCGCGGCGGCCCGGGCCTCGCGGAGGAAGCGCTCGACGTGCTGGCCGCCGGATCGGGTGAAGCGCGCCGGGAGCAACTTAAGCGCGACGGTGCGGTCGAGGCGAAGGTGCTTCGCCTTGTAAACCACGCCCATGCCGCCTTCGCCGAGGGGCTCGATAATCTCGTAGTCGCCGAGTTGCTTAGGCGGGGCATCCTCACCCGGTTCGCCAGGCGCGAGCGTGGGAGTGTCGTGTGGGATGGCCGTGATGGCCCCGTGGCAGAAGGGGCACTGGACCGGCTCGCCCTCCTTGCCGTCCTCCACAGCAATCATCTCACGGCATTGGGGACAGCGGAATTCGTTGGGCATGGGGGCGCACCCACATGAGGCACTTACTCGATGCTACTTTGCCACCACATTCACCAGCTTCTTTGGCACGACGATGACTTTGCGGACCGTCTTGCCCTCGGTGAACTTGGCCACCTTCTCGTCAGCGAGGGCCGCCGCTTCCAGGTCGGCGTCGGAGAGGTCGGCCGAGACGGCGATCTTGCTCCGGAGCTTGCCGTTCACCTGGATCGGGATCTCGATCTCCTCTTCGGCCGCCGCCGCCGCGTCGTAGGTCGGCCACTGCGCGCGGAAGATCCCATCCTCCCGCCCCAGCCGAGACCACAGCTCCTCGGCGATGTGCGGGGCGAAGGGTGAAAGCAACTGCACCGTCGTCTCCAGGGCGAACCGAAAAACGCCGAATGCCTTGTCCGACGCCTTGGGATCAAACCCCTCGATCGCGTTGACCAGCTCCATGATTTTCGCAATCGCGGTGTTAAAGTGCCACGACTGCTCAATGTCGTCGGTCACCTTTCGGATGGTCTGGTGGATCTTGCGAAAGAGGTCCTCGCACGCCGCATCGCCCGAGACATCGTTAAGCGTAACCACCGAAATGGGGGCCTCCTCAAACGTCTTCGAGTGCGCGGCGACAATAGTCCACAGTCGCGAAAGGAAGCGGTGCGCGCCGACGACGGCCCGGTCGTCCCAGGTGGCATCCTTCTGCGGCGGGCCGATGAAGAGGGCGTAGAGCCGGACTGTGTCTGTGCCGAACTTGTCGATCACGGGGCCCGGATCGACGACGTTGTATTTCGACTTGGACATCTTCTCGACCTTCGTCTCCACCGCCTCGCCGCACTTCGGACACTTGCCATTGGCGAGTTCGGACTCGTGGATATGGCCGTGGCGACCGCAGCGGTAGGCGTCCTTGCAGATCATGCCCTGCGTGAACAGCGCGGCGAAGGGTTCCTTGAAGCCGACAAGATTCTGGTCGTAGAGCACCTTAATGATGAACCGGGTGTAGAGCAGATGAAGGACAGCGTGCTCGATGCCGCCGATGTATTGGTCCACCGGCAGCCACTTGTCGGCCAGCGCCCGATCGTACGGCTTGTCCTCGTCGTGGGGGGAGAGGTAGCGCAGGAAATACCAGCAACTGCACAACCACTGTGCGATGGTGTCCGTCTCCCGCTTGGCCGGCTTGCCGCACCTCGGGCAGGTGGTGTTGACAAACTCCGGCACACTCGCCAGGGGCGACTCGATGGTCTTCGCCTTGAAGTCGCAGTCCGGAGGCAGGCGGACGGGCAGGTCGTTCTCGGGCACGGGCACGAGGCCGCAGTCGGCGCAGTGGACCATCGGCACGGGCGCGCCCCAGTAGCGCTGGCGCGAGATGAGCCAGTCGCGGATGCGGTAGTTGATCATCCGGCCGCCGCGCTTTTCCGCGTCGAGCCAGTCGATGATCTTCGGCAGGGCCTCGCGATTGGGCATGCCGGTAAACTGCGCGGAATTGGTCTGGATGCCATCGTCCACGTAGGCCTCGGTCATCGTTTTCGGGTCGAGCTCCTTGTCCTTCGGCTGGATGACGACACGGATGCCGAGATTGTATTGTTTCGCAAACTCGAAATCGCGCTGGTCGTGGGCGGGCACGGCCATGACGGCGCCGGTGCCGTACTCCATCAGGGCATAGTTGGCCACCCAGAGCGGGACCTTCTCGCCGTTGACCGGATTGATAACGTGACAGCCCGTGAAGACCCCCTCCTTTTTGCCCGCCTCGGCGGTGCGCTCGACGAGGCTTTCTTTCTTCACGCGGCGGCAAAACTCGAGGACGTCCTTCTCATGCGGCTTGCCCTTGACCAGCTTCTCAATGATCGGGTGCTCGGCGGCCAGGGACATAAACGTGACGCCCCAGAGCGTGTCGGGCCGGGTGGTGAAGCAGGGCATGGGGTCGCCCGTCTCGGCCACCTTGAACTCGATGCGCGCGCCCTCCGACCGCCCGATCCACTCCGACTGCATGGTTCGGACCTTCTCCGGCCACTTGTCGAGGAGGGCCAGATCGTCCAGGAGCCGCTGGGCGTATTCGGTGATCTTGAAAAACCACTGCGCCAGGTCGCGCTTCTCGGTTTCCTCGCCACAGCGCTCGCAACGGCCGTCCACCACCTCCTCATTAGCCAGAGCGGTGGCGCACGACTCGCACCAGTTGACGGGGGCCTTCTTTTTGTAGGCCAGGCCGGCCTCGTGGACCTTGAGGAAGACCCACTGGGTCCACTTGTAGTACTCCGCCTCGCTGCTGTTCACCTCGCGGTCCCAATCGTACCCCACGCCCCAGGAGGGGATTTGCCGCTTCATGGCGTCGATGTTCTGGCGCGTGTAGATGGCCGGATGGATGTCCGCCTTGATGGCGGCGTTTTCGGCGGGCAGGCCGAAGGCGTCCCAGCCGATGGGTGTGAGGACATTGAAGCCGCGGATGAGCTTGTACCGGGCTAAGACGTCGCCGATGACATAGTTTCTCAGGTGGCCGACATGGAGCACGCCGGAGGGGTATGGGAACATGACGAGGCAGTAGAACTTCTCCTTGGGCGAGGCCGGGTCCATGTGGAACAGACCGGTTTTTTCCCAGTAGTCCTGCCATTTCTTTTCGATGGTCTGAAAGTCGTATTCTCGCATTCTCTTTCGGGTCTCCGTCACGTACGGCGAATGGACAAACGCAATTCATGCTGGTTCAGGGCATTATATGCATTTTTGCAGCGATTTCAACGATAAAGGCCGTGGGCAATCATTTGGCCAAGTGTTGTCATTCCCGCGAAAGCGGGAATCCAGGCTCTCGATTACTCGTGGATTCCCGCGTGCGCGGGAATGACGAGCAGCCGAATATCGGGTCACCAGACATGCACGGCGTGGCCCTGGCCGGGGAACCAGATCATGTCCACCACAAACGCCAGCACCACGCTCATCACATACCCCACCAGCGTCCCCAGAACGAAGGGCTTGGCCTTTCGATAAAGCGAAATTCCACCCAGCTTGACCAGGACGAATTTCAGCGCCCACGCGATGAAAATGGCGAAGGCCGACGCCCGGATGGGCCAGATGCCGCCGATGGTGAACCCCACCGGGTGCAGCCGCCACCAGCTCACGTTGTAGTGGAGGATCGTCAGCAGGACCGTCGCCACCACCCCTCCGGCCAGGAACCCGATCCGCCGCCAGTCAGGCTGGGTTGGATTGCGCATCTTGCTGACAACGTTGTTGAAGATGCGGATGTTGCCGCTGCGCGTCTCCCACGCGCCGAAGTTGTAGGCGCCGATGGAGTAGCCCAGGCGCAGTGTGATCCAGATGGACACGACGATCCCGACGATGCACGCGATGACCAGCGACACCAGGACCACCCGCCGGGAGACGCTCGACCCGGCGAAGGCCTTGCCGGTGTGGACGCTGTTGTAGGTGATGGCCGACTTCGCGTCGCAGCAGTAGCAGAAGGTGAAGGCGAGCGAGCTGAGGCTCGCGGGCGAGATGGACGCCGTGCCCAGTACGCGCATGGTGAAGGACTGCGCCGTGAGCGTGCCCCGCACATAGACCAGCCCGCACTGTGCGACGATCTTGCTCACGCCGAGGTGGAGGATCATCGCGCCGAAGATGTAGAAGGCCATGACGAGGTAGCCCATTCCCATCTGCCGCAGCCAGGCGGCGATGAACACGAGACTGAACACCACGCCGAGAACGGCGGCGCGGTAGGTGATCAGCTCGTCGGAGTCGTTCACGTCGGCGATGGACGGGTCCCATGCCTTGCGCAGGACGTCCCGGATGTGCTTCCGCGCCATCCAGAGTCCCCAGAGGACGAGGAACATGAAGCCGCCGAAGCTCTGCCAGCCCGTGGCGGCGTCGAAGGAGCACCAGAGGTCGGCCGAGCCGATGTCATACCCGAACCGGCGCATGATGCCGATCTGCAGGATGATGACGACGTGAAAGAACCAGACGCTGAAGAGGACGTCCAGATTCGTGAAGAAGGCGAAGGCGATGACGAAGAAATTGATTTTGACGAATATCGCCGGCATGTTCCTGCCCAGGCGAAGGTAGCTCCGGCTCGTGATGCAGGGGATCGCCGGGAACTCGGGATAGAAAAAACCGATGACGTTCCACGCGATGAGGCAGAAGGGAAGGGCCGCGCCGATCCAGAACAGTCGGCTCCGTGTGAACGCCGGCAGGAGTCCTCGGTCATCGTCGGCCCCGGCCACCATGAGCTGGGGGACCTCGACGAGGGGGAAGGTCAGGCGCTCGCGCTCGACCCACTGCCGGCGGAGGATCTGCATCAGGCAGAACTGCCCCACGAAGAAGGCGATGATGAACAGCATCCACCAGCAGAGGGGGATCACCCACGGCTGCCAGGGGATCGACTCGCCGGGCGGCAGGCCGTCGAAGAAGCAGCGCATCGCGCCGCCGGCGTCGCTGGGGAAGGCCCAGCGGGGGATGTACTGGTGGATGTTCTCGGCCCACTGGTTCTCCACAGAGGCGAAATAGTACGGTGTGGCCATCATGGCGAGAAGAAATCCGATAAGCCCCAGCGTGGGAAAGACCGATGAGACGAGCATCATGACGAAGATGATCGTCAGCTCGTCGGGGCGCAGGACGAACCGCCGGTTGAGGAGCTTGAGGAGGGGATTGATGAAGAGTAGCAGGAGGACGAAGGGCATGAGCACACACATCGGCACATACCCGAAGACGATGCGGGAGCTGTGCAGGACGTAGGCCGAATACGGCACCCACAGGTTGATGACAACCCCCATGAGCGCGCCGACGACGATGGCGCGGACGTAGAACGCGGGCCGGTTATTGGGGGCTTGGGGGCCTTCCATTGATCTACCAGGGCTTGGACGAGGCGTACTAAGAGCGAAAACCCTATCATGCCGACTGGCGCAAAGCAAGGGAAAAGTGCCCCCGTAGGATCCTGAAAATGCTTGACATGAATGGGGTGATGGGGTACATTAAAAAGTCATTGGGTGTGTGGCTGTGCGCACGCTGGACAGAGGTCACCATGTCTCCTCGAACGCGGACAATCGGGCGTTCCCTTCGCAAGGTTGGGGTCGGCCTTTTCGCCGCGTACCTTATTCTTGCCTATGTGCTGGCCGGCCTTCATCTCGCCAAGGTGTGCCCGATCCACGGCCACCACGGCGACTGCCTGGAATGCCGCCGCGCACTGTCCACATCGAGCGTCAGCAGCACCCAGATCTCTGCATCCGAGGACGGTGTATGTGTCCTCTGCCGATGGATTGCGAGCCAGACTCCGCAGCCGCAGGCCGCTCCGCCGGTGGTCATCCGTTGCGAGCGGATCGTCCGCAGTTTTCTTCCCGCTTCCTGCCCGCTCGTTGAGGTCTTCGAGAGGGTCCCCTCCCCCCGCGGTCCGCCGATCGCAGTGTAACCATCCCCTGAATTGTCGCGTGCCATTTCGGCTCACGCTGTACGGGCTGCCCCCAGGTACGCTGTGCATTCGCTGCGACAGATCCCATGTGACCGCGAAGGGAGGAATACAGAAATGCTTGAGTTCATTCGTCGACTCTACCTGTTTCTCATAATGGTGCTTGTGTTACTCGCTGGGCCTGCTGCCGCCCAGGAAAACACGAATCTGCAAGACATGAAGAAGCAACTGGAACAGATGCGGCAGATGATGCAGAACATGCAGAGCAAACACGCCGCAGAGATTGAAGCGCTCCAAAAACGGATCAAAGAGCTGGAAAACCGCCCTGCCGGTCTGAGCAAGAAAGACCAAGAGCGAATCGAAGGCCAGAAAAAGATTGAGGAAAAGATCGACAGTCTGGTCAAGGAGATGAAGGCGGAGAAGGCCCGACGCGATCTCGACGCCCTGCGTTCCGCCGCCAAGGCCCGGGCAGCGGAAAAAGCGCCCGCAGAGAAGCCGGAGGAAACCGTCTTCAAGGCGGGCAGTATCGGGCAGCAGGCCATGAATCCCGAGATCAGCGTGGCCGGCGATATGTTCTATCGCTTCGTTCAGTCCGACGACGAGGCCTACGCCGATCACTGGACGGACAACGAGGTGGAGCGATCCGGCTTTTTCTTCCGGGTGTTGGACTTTCACGTGCAGTCGTATCTGGACCCCTATTCGCGCTTCAAGGCGGCCGTGGAGGTCCATCCCGAGGGCGCGGAGCTCGGCGAGGCCTACTTCACCCGGTTCGGTGTTCTGCCGAACATCAACGTCACCGCCGGGAAATTCCGCCAGCAGTTCGGCGTGGTCAACCGGTGGCACCTGCATTCTCTCGACCAGGTCAATTTTCCGCTGCCGATCCAGGAGATCTTCGGTCCCGAGGGACTAAACCAAACGGGCGTCTCAATTGACTGGCGCATGCCCAAGATGCTGGGGGCGTCCCAGGGCCTGACCTTCCAAGTGACCAATGCCAGTAATGAGCGCCTCTTCACCGGAGAATTCCTGGGCTGGCCGGCAGGGCTGGTTCACTACAAGAACTATCGCGATCTCTCCAAGGACACCTATCTGGAACTGGGCGCCACGGGGCTCTTCGGCCCGAACAGCCGGTCGGGGTGGCGCGACGAACTCGGCAATCTGCACGATGACCACGGCGACCGCGCCACGATGGTCCTCGGCGCCGACGCCACGCTCTTCTGGGAACCGACAGAGAAGATGAAGTACCGGAACCTGCTCTGGCGCAGCGAGTTCTACTATCTGAACAAGCATGTGGCGCCCTTCGATAATATGGAGCTCGGTCAGGACATCGTGGAGGCCTACGGCGCGTACAGCTATATCCAGACCAAAATCGCCCGCACCATAGACATCGGCTTCCGCGCCGACATGTATCGGCCCGACACCAAGGACTATTTCATACCGCATTTCGCCTATATCCACAAAAACCCTTACCGCTGGCAGGTCGGCCCCTACATCACGTGGCAGCAAAGCCCGTGGGTGAAATTCCGGCTGGAGTATAACCATCTGGACGGGATGCACATGGACCCGGCCGAGGACCGCGTCTTCCTGCAGTGTGTCTTCACCGCCGGACCGCACAAGCATGATCGATATTGACAAAAATCCATACGAAAGGAGAGGGCCATGAAACAAAGACCTTTGGGCGCCCGTTCGATGATGGGAAGGTTCCTGTTTGCCGCCGCTGCGTGGGCGGCGTTGACCGTTTCGATTCTGGCCAGTGAAGGCAAGAAGCTGAATGTGGTCACCACGCTGCCCGATTATGCCGTCATCGCGAAAAGGATCGGCGGCGACCGGGTCACCGTCGAGCATATTGTTCGCGGCGACCAGGACGCGCATTTCATCCGGCCCAAGCCGTCTTTTGTCGATATGACGGCCAAGGCCGACGTCTTGGTTTGCACGGGGCTCGACCTGGAGCTCTGGCTGCCGGTGGTGATCAACAAGTCCGGCAATACCCACGTCCGCAGCGGCCAGCCCGGATTTGTCTCCTGCGCGGCCGGCGTGGACCTGTTGGAAAAGCCGACCACCATGTCTCGGATTGAGGGCGGCCTGCATGTCTACGGCAACCCCCACATCACGTGCAGCCCCCTCAACATGAAAGTGGCCGCGCGCAACATCGCCATTGGGTTGATCAAGAACGACGCGGAGGGGAAAGCCTTCTATCTGAAGAACCTGAAGTCATTTCAGGACGAGATCGACCGCCGCCTCTTCGGCGAAAAGCTGATCGCCCTGCTGGGCAGCGACACCTTGTGCGAGCTGGCCGCGCAGGGGAAGCTCGTTTCGTTTCTGAGGGAGAACCAATTCCAGGGAAAGCCCTTGATCGACTCCCTGGGAGGATGGCTCAAGGAGATGCTGCCTATGCACGGCACATCCATTGTCACGTATCACAAGAACTGGGTCTATTTCAATCGCCTCTTTGGGCTGCAAGAGCTCGGTACGGTTGAGCCGAAACCGGGCATTCCGCCCTCGCCGAAACACGTGGAGGAACTCCTCAATATAATGCGACAGAGCCAGATACGGATCATCTTCGCGGCGAATTATTTCGACGAGCACAAGATCAAAACCGTCGCCGAGCGCGCCGGCGCGGAGGCGGTCATCGTCCCGCTCTATGTCGGCGGCGTGCCGGAAGTGAAAGACTACTTCCAGTTGGTGGATTACTGGGTTGGCCATCTGCTCGATGCCGCAAAGCGGACGGGCCTCATCGCAAAACAGTAAGAAAAGGACATCCAAATGGAACAGAGCGTCTGGGACCTGATGCGGTTGCCCTTTTACGAGTGCCTCATCCTTGTGGGAATCCACTCCTACCTCGGCCTCCATGTCATCAAGCGTCAGGTCATCTTCGTGGATCTCGCCCTGGCTCAGATCGCGGCGCTTGGAACGCTCATCGCGTTCCTCTTCGGCATCATGCCGCACACGATGGGGGCCTACTGGTTCTCCCTGGGGCTGACCGCTGTGGCGGCGGCGCTGTTCGCATTCTGTCGGTTTCGGGAGGGCGCGATTCCCCAGGAGGCCATCATCGGGCTCGTGTATGCCATCGCGGCGGCGACGGCAATCCTCCTGATCGACAAGGCCCCCCACGGCGCCGAACACCTGAAGGAAATCATGACCGGCTCCATCCTCTGGGTCAAGGCCAGTACGGTCGAAACCGCCGCAGTCGTTTACACCGCTGTCGGCGTCTTTCACTACCTCTTTCGCAAGAAATTCATCCTGATCTCCACCGACCCCGAAGGCGCGTGGGAGCAGGGCGTCAACGTCCGGCTCTGGGACTTTCTTTTCTACTTGTCCTTCGGGCTCGTCATTACGCTGTCGGTCGATACGGCTGGTGTGTTGATCGTGTTCGTATTTCTCGTTGCCCCGGCGATCATCGCCATCAGCCTTACGGGCCGCTGGTTCTACCAGATTCTCATCGGATGGACGCTCGGCACGGTGGTAACGGTTACCGGACTGTTCATCTCTTATGTGGGAGACATGCCCACGGGACCGGCCGTGATCGGCGCGTATGCCCTTGCGCTGATCGCCACTGCCATCGTCGCACACATTGCCCGCGCGGAGGACCGCCGCGTCGCCATGAAACACACCGGGGCTGCGGTGATCGTTGTCGCCGGAATGCTCGGCCTGCTGCTCACCGCGGGCCATCTCATTGGGAAACGGCGGCAAGGCCATCAGGTCACGGCGCCGGATCGGTCTTCCCAAACAGCCGACCCGAAGGCGGAGGGGCCCCTGACGCCCATCGAAAACATCGAGCAAATCAGGCAACGGCTCGCCAATGCGGCAGCACCAAAGGAAGAGAGTGATCTGATCTGCCGGGCCTTCGAAATCGATCAGGCCGCTGCGGTTCGCCTTGCCCTGGACTTTCTGGAGAAGGACCCTCCCTGTTTCTTCCGCCAGGACGTTGCGAACCATCTCAACGTGTTGCTCGATGGCGAGGCTCGTTTCGACACGGGCAAGCCATTCTGCGCCAGCGAGAACCAGAGGGCGGCGGCAAAGGTCAAAGAGAAGTTCCAGGAGCCGAGATAGGGCATGCGGTATTCGATTTGACTCGGCCGACGTGGGATGCCGTGCGCCGCGCCGGAAACAGGAGACCGATCCGCCTGCAGCCGCGGCGGATCCATCAATCCGTACGGAACAGCATCAGAAGCTCCAGCGCAGGGCAACATAAGCATTGGTGTCGTTCTCGAACTGGCCAAAAAAGGTGTGCCGGTTCAAGCCCAGGAACACGTTGCCTC
>JAADGH010000031.1 GCA_013152475.1 Planctomycetota bacterium | reverse complement strand
CGGAACAGCTTCTTCTTCAGCGCCATGTCTTCCGACACCGCCTCGACGAGCAGTTGCACGCCATCGCACGAGGTCTCAAGACACGTCATGGGAGTAACCCGTTTGCGCGCGGTCTTGGCCCGCGATGCCGTGATGAGCTTGGCGCCGACCAGTGCCTTCTGGGCGGAGTCGAGCGTAGCCATTCCCCGCGCCAGCACATCCTCGCTCAGGTCCATCAGGCGCACGCGGCATCCTGCCCGTGCGAACTCCCCGGCAATCCCCGCACCCATCGTCCCCGCGCCGATGACAGCGACTTCCGAGATGTCTTCCGCTCTCATTCAGGTCCTCCCGGTTTAGTGGAACCGCGAAGGGCACGAAGCGCACGAAGGAAGAGACAACTCTTCTTTATTACTTCGTGCCCTTCGTGGTGAATTTCTTCAATCGAAAATCCAAAATCGTAAATCGAAAATGCTATAAGGCCGTCCACCCGCCGTCAACGAGCAGCGTGTGTCCCGTCACCAGGTCCGCGGCGGGGCTCGCGAGAAAGACCACCGCCCCGACTACGTCCTCGGGCCGGCCGACGCGGCCGAGGGGGATGCGGCGCAAGAGGTCCTCGCGGATCACCGGATCGTCGAAGGTGGATTGCGTGAGGGGAGTGAGAATGAACGTCGGCCCCACCGCGTTGACATTGATCTTGTGTTTCGCCCACTCGATGGCCAGCACGCGCGTCAGGTTCACCACCCCCGCCTTGCTCGAGCAATACGCGGCTCGCTTGTAGTACCCCACCACGCCGTTCTGTGAGGCGATGTTGACGATCTTCCCGCCCTCGCCCTGCGCCACCATCTCCTTCGCCACGCGCTGGGAGAGGAAGAACAGGCCCTTCAGGTTGATGTCGAGCACCGCGTCCCAGGCCTCTTCCGTGAACTCCAGAGCGTCCATGGGGATGTTGATGCCGGCGTTGTTGACTAAAATGTCCACGCGGCCCATCCTCTCGATGGTCTTTGCCACAAGCGAATCCATGCTGTCCATATCGGGCAGTTGGAGGGGGAGGCCGATTCCCCTGCGGCCCATTTCAGCAATCGTGGCGCAGACCTCGTCGAGGCGGCCGATCCGGTCCGGCAGCTCCGTGACCACGCAGTCGGCCCCCGCCTCGGCAGCGGCCGTGGCGATGGCCTGGCCGATGCCCGATCCCGCGCCGGTGACGATAGCGACTTTTCCGTCGAGGCGCATACTCGGCACTGTCATGACGTTTCCTCATCGGGTGAAAATTTGCCCGGCTTGGAAGGGAATAGTAGAGAAGCCGCAGAGAAGATGCAAGACCAAAAAGATGGAGGGCCGGACAAGGTTAAAAGCATTTAAGGTTTTTTGCTTGACGGATTCGCCGGGATCGAACATAGTGTATAATGTTATATTGTCTGGCATTATATGGGCATCCGCGGCATAGGGATGAGGGCGCGGTGTGTGTGAAGTGGTAAGACCCTGAACCAGGATGGCCTACGAGCGACCTCGTATTCGGGTTGTCGAACTTGCGGCGGAGGAAGTGCTGGCCAAGGGGTGCAAGACGTTTACCCTGACCGCGCCCGGCCAGTTCAGCCCACCCTGCTGGTTTGCCATGTGCGCACAGCAGGGCTCGTAATCATGTGCCCTCTTGCAGGGCGAGTGTCCCGTGGCCTATCAAACACACATGAACATTGGGGGCGTTCACATCGAGATCGCCTGCGCTGACGCGCCGATCCTCCCGGAGCCCGACGCGGCGTATCGCCCGTTTGTATGCTCCGCCCCCGATGCGCACGGTCCCGCTGGCATTCACGTCCGCCTCGCGCTGGAGGACATGCCGGACATCACGACGATGCGCGAGCGGTTCAACACCCACGAGTCCTGGGCGCTGTTTTCCGACGGTCGGCGCAGGTGCATCGTCCTCGCGCCCGCGGCCTTCGGCGGGCAGCCGCTCTGGGTCGCCCGTTTCGAGGACGACCCCGCGAAAGTCACCGTCTATTGCAGTCCGAGGGTCCTCCGAACGGAAGGCGGGCGCACCTGCGTGGCCAACCCCGTTCGCTACCCGCTCGACCAGATCCTGCTCATGTACTTCCTCGCCGAGCGGCAGGGCGCGCTCCTCCATGCCGCCGGCGTGGGAATCAAGGGCCGGGGCTTCATTTTCCCTGGCAAGTCCGGCGCCGGCAAGAGCACACTGACCCGGCAGCTCGCCCAGCGGACGGACCTGCGCCTGCTCAGCGACGACCGGGTCATTATTCGCAAACACGAAACAGGCTGCCGGGCCTACGGCACCCCCTGGCCCGGCGAGGCGAACGTCGCGGTCAACGAGTGCCTGCCGCTCCACGGCATCGTCTTCATTCGCCACGGCCCGGCGAACGCGATCCGGGATATCCCGGATCAGGCCGCGCTGGAGAACCTTCTTCCCGTCGCGTCCATTCCGTGGTATGATCAGGAGGTCATGCTGCCCATCCTTTCATTTTGCGAAGAGATGATTGCCAACACTGCGACCTATGAGCTGCACTTCAAGCCAACCGTCGAAGTCGCCGATGTCCTGGCGGACCTCGTCTCCGGGTAAGCCGCCGCATGGGGGACTGCATGTTTCCCTTGCCGACCGGATCGATCTCTTCCGGGAGATTCTCGAACGGGGAGCGGATGTCCGAGTCCCCGTGACCGGCCGGAGCATGAGGCCGTTCCTCCGCGATGGGGACATCGTAACCGTCCGGTCCGTTCCCTTTGTCTCGCTTCGCCGGGGCGACATCATCTTCTTCAAAAACTGCGGCGGCCAGCCCGTGATGCACCGTATTGTCCGTTGGCGCCGGTGGGGGGATGAGGCCCTCGCACAAACCGGCGGGGACGCCGCCGTTTGCCTGGACCATCCGGTGCGCGAAGGGGACGTGCTGGGGAGGGTTCGCTTTGTCGAACGCCGACGCCCGGCGCCTGGCGGGCGGAAGATCGACATGGACTCGCCGCGCTGGCGGGCCATCGGGCGCTTCCTTGCCTTCACCACCCTGACCCGCGCGGGCCTGCGCGCCATCGCGAAAAAACTCGGCCTCCGGCGGCAGGCCGCCCCGGCCGGGGATTAGGGCCGCTCAATCGCCCGAAGGACGGCAACGGTGCGGGCCACGATCTCATCGATGATCTTCGACTGGCTGGCGTCGAGCGCGTCGTTCAGCTCTTTCAGCTCGCCCACGGCGATGTTCCGGATGAACGCCGTGCCCTCCACCTGCACCTGCTTTGCCACGGCCACGTTCTCCGCGCTCAATGCCTGAGCGATCTGCGCGTTCTGGGCCGTGAGCAGGTTCGCGATCGTGATGTCCCGGCAAGTGATCGTCTTCGCAACCGCGAGGCCGTCGGCGAGCGCGGCGGACTTCGCCTGAATCGCGTCGGTCTCGATCCCCGCCGACTGCACGACGCCCTTCGCGGAAAGGGCCCCGTCGAGGCGAAGGTCCTTTTTCGCAATAATGTTTCCGTCCACGACCAGGTCGCCCGTGACACGCAGCCCCGGCGCGGTGGCGGCCTCCTTCTCCTGCGCCGCAGCAGGCGGAGCGATGAAGCGCTGAACCTGCGGGCGAAAGACATTCGCGACCAGTGCAAGGAAGATCAGGATCAGGGATATGCGAACAAGGCGGTCATGGCTCATGGTTTTCTCCCGTCAGGAACAGGCGTATAATCTCAGTTGTTATGGATGGTTGCGCTCGACTTTCTTCGCCCCGATTTTCTTTTCGAGTTGCAGCACGGTTGTCTTCCCGCCGGCCTCCAGCGTCACCGAGCGGGGCGAGATTTTCGTCACCCTTGCGCCCTCGATGGCGCCCCCCTCTGCGACCAGCCGCTGCCGCCCCGTCGAGTCTTCGATGACCGCCATCCGCTCGGTCGCCTGGGACACGATGCCCTTGAGATGGAGCTTCCTCATCGGCTTCGGGGCCGCGGGCCTTGCCGGCTCCGGTGCGGGGGGGCGGGTGATCGTCCGCCAGATGGGGGAGTAGTCCTCTGTTGAAGCGGCCGGGGCGAACGGCTGGGGTGCTGCGGTCTCGCCGGCGCGCTCCTTTGCCGGGGCGGGCGGCGCTGCGGGCGATTTCACCAGAGCCACATATCCGCCGACCGCTCCGAGGACCAGGGCCGTGATGATGAAAAGCACAAGGATTTCCCTGAAACTCATTTGCCCCCCTCCGGCGACGGCCCGCCGCGCTCGGGTTCCTCATCGAACACGAAGTAGCTGATGACCACCCGCGCGTCCCAGGCGTTCGGGCCGGTCTGCGACGGCATCAGCGAAAGGAGCTTCGGCTTCAACGACGGGTCTTCGGCCTGCATGTCGGCCATGAAGAGGATGGTGTTTTTGAGCGGCGTCTGCTTGATGCGCACCACCGTGTCCACTTCCTTGTAGAACTTGTTGACGCGCGCCGCCTCTTTCACCGTGCCGGGGTCGATGGTGATGGACGCCATGGAGATCCGATTCTTTGTCGCCATCTTCTCGATAAAGGAGATGAGCATCTTTTCGTTCTTGGTCTCGCGTTTGGCGAAGGACCTCCGCAGCTCCGTGATCTGTGCGGCGATGCGCGTCGTCTGGCGGAGGTCCTGTTCCAGCCGGTCCGCCTGCAGGGCCAGGGTGTTCGACCGATCCAGGCGCCGCCGGGTGGCGTAGAGAGCCAGCGCGGCCGCCGCGATCAGCAGCACAACAAGGGCCGGCGAGACGGTCCTGCGATCACTCATCCGCCGGCTCCCCCTGGATGGTGATCGAGAGCCGGAAGGCGAAGGTGTTGTCGCCGACCGGCTTCAGGTCCTTCGCATTTGCGGAAAACGCCGGGTCGGCATTGACGGCCTGGGCGATCTCCTGCGCGGCGCTGAAGGAGGTGGCGCGCACGTCCATCTGGATGTTCCCCTGCGAGATGTTCACGCGCGCCACCTCGGCGATCTTTTCGCGCGGCATGCGCTTCACCACGCTTAGCAGAAGGTCCAGGGCCGACTGCCGGCCCGGCAACAGGGACTCCCGGTCCTGGACGGCCAGGCGGCGGCGATCGACACGGACCCGCTCGGCCACATCCGCGGGAAGCGGTTCGTCCGGGTAGAGCCCTCGCCACAGATCGTCCAGACCCGCTTGGGCCGCCGCGACCCGGCGCCGAGCGGCGCGGGAGGAATGGAACAGGAACACATTCCCCGCCAGGCACGCGAGCAGCACCGTGACGGCGCACAGCGCCGCGGGGCGGCGCGCCTTGACCGTGAAGCCCGGCTCGCCGAATTCGTCGCGCAGGAGGTCGGGCGCGACATCGGAGCGGCAGAGCAGCGCGTGCGCCGCGCCGAAGGCCGCCGCGCCGAGGCGGTTCAGCTGGAACGCCGTCTCCTCATTGGCGCCCGGCATGAACACGGCGGAGAGATCGAGCGCCGACACGGGGCACAGGAAGCGCCCGTTGAGGGCCGGCATGACGCCGGCGGACGTCGCCCCGACGCCGGTGACCAGCACGCGGTCCGGCTGCCCGAGCGCGGCGCTTTTCAGCATCCGGTCCACCTCCCGGGCGATCTTCGCCGTATACGCGTCCGGCGTCCCCGCGCTGTCGGCGCCGACGCGGCAGGCCCGAGCGTGGGCCAGGCCCGCCGGCCCGAAGGCAATCGCGTTGCAGGTTCTTGCGCCCAGGTCGAGCAAGAGCGCCGGGCCATCGGCCGGCGGCAGCACATTCGTCATTGCGAAACAGTCGGTGATGTTCACGCCCGCTCGCGCCGGCCGCACGCCCGCGGATGTGACGAGTTCGATGTTCTTGCGCAAGACCTCCTTCCGCGCGACGACGACGAGGACGTGGGCGCCCTGCTCCCTCGGGCAGGATGCGGTCAGACGGGTGAAATCGACGACAGTTTCGTCGATGTCCACGGGGACCAGGGCCTCGACCTGCGACTTGATCGTGCTTCGGATCGCCCGCTCGGCGCGCATGGGCGAGTCCACGTTGCGCAGATACACCGCCGACGCCGGGAGGGACAGGGCCACCTTCTTTCCGGTCAGGCCCTGTTCTTCGACGACCCGCGCCAGGGCCTCGCGCTCCCCGCCGCTCTCCGTGAACGGAACGTGGAGGAACGAGTCCACCCGCACACGCCGCCCGCGTCTGACAAGCCGCACGCATGTCACTGCGTCGTCGCCGAGTTCAATCCCTGTAGCGCGTTTCATTTGGGCAACGGGTCCCCGTCGAAAAAGATGATCTGCATGACATCCTCGTCCCGCCGTACTACCGCCCGGACCGCCCGGGACATGGGCCCGATCTCGGCCTTCGATTCGATCATGAACACCGCGCCGCCCGTGCACGCCACCTTCTTGATGCGGCCGAAGACATCGCCCGTCATGCCCGGGACGCTCTGCAGCTCCGTCACTTTTGCGAAAGGCTCCTGCTCGCGGCGCTCGACGATGTCCGCGGCCAGGTCCGTGTCTTCCTCGGGCAGGAGGGCCTCGATCACGGGCTTCGCCGCCGTGTTGATGTTCACCTTCCCGTCGGACCACACCGTGAGGTACCGCTCCACCCCATTGTCCCCATAAAGCGCGCCTCTGTCAATCCCGTTGACCCGCAGGAGCTCCGCGGGACAAAGGAAGCGGCGATTGGCCGCGCCGGTTTCGAACGGCCCCTCGTCGTCGGCGTCCATCCAGTCCAGGGCCCTTGCGCCGATGTCCTTCGCGTCCAGCCGCAGGGCCCTGGCGAGGCGATCCAGCTCGTTCCCCTCGTCCGCATCCGGGGTGAGGTGGTTGATGTTGATCTTCCTCGCCTCGTCCATAATCCGAACGGTAACGGTGCTCGCGCCGATCTCGATCTGCTGCTTCTTCGCCCAGTCCTGGTCGAGGGAGAGGGGGGCGTCCGAGGGGACATCGCGCATGAGCAGCGCCATGGCGTACTGCACCCCGCCCAGGGCGGCCTGCGTATTCTGCGCGTCGATCCCCGTGTTCAGCACGGCCCGGGCGTCGATGGCGATGGAGCGGGACAGCTCCGCGACGATGATCCCGAGCAGCACGATCAGCAGCAGGGCGATGAGCAGGGCGGCCCCGGTTTCGTGACGTTGGGAGGCGCGTTCAAACCTGTTTGAGCGTGTCGGGCCGATGATGGCCCGGATGGGGGGGCGATACCCTCTGGCCCTGCCTTGCTGAATCATTTCTTCCTGGCCCCCATTTCTTCCTCCTCTGGCGGCTCGAGGGGGGCCGTCTGGATGACGACCGCGCCTCGCAGGTCAATGCCCGCCCCTCCGGTTTTCTTGCCGACCATGACCGCCAGGTCGATCCGCACCGCACGGGGGAGGCAGCCAGCCGATTGACTGTCCCACACATCCGCCCATTCCTTCCCATCGCTGAACTGGAGGCCGAGCGATCGCACGCGGTCGGTGACCTTCCACGCCTCCGCCGAGACTGCGCCGTCCACCGGCCTGGCGGAGCGTGTCAGCATGAGGCGCTTCTTGCCGATGGGCTTGAGGGTGTACTCGACGAGCCGAACGACGCGCGGCGTATGGGCCCCCTCCCCGCGCGGGGGCGATGCCGTGGCAAACCGCACGCGCCCCGGTTCGGCTACGAAGGCGTTCGGGTCCTCCTCGGCGGCCGGCTTCCCGTCCGAGTCCTTTTCGGCGGCCGGCTTGGGCGGCACGAGGACCGCGCCGCGCAGGTCGGACTCGATCAGGGCCAGGAGGTTTCGTCCCTCGAGGGCGGCCCGCGCGACGGCCCGGCCGTGCTCGGTGCTGGCGAGGATCGCCCCCAGGCAGGCATGAAGGACGCCGAGGACGAGGACCAGGAGCACGAGGGTGAGAAGGACCTCCAGGAGAGTAAAGCCGCGCCGGGTCATGGCTGCATCTGCTCCGCCTGGCGCAGGACGGGCTGATCGTACCAGAGGGCGGTCAGTGAGAACTCGCGCTTTCCGCCCCCGTCGCCGTATGTGATCGTTGCCGTGATCTCATAGAGCCGGGCCTTGGTCTTCTCTTTTTTCTCGGCGCGCGGCATCTCGTCCTGGTTTGCGGGCGGCAGGTCGCGCTCGCGTGTGGTGATGCGGTAGGAATACCCCGGCGGGTCCTCGACCCGCCCCTCCTTCGCCCCGGGGACCTGCGCCGGCAGGAGCACCTGCTCCGTTAGGAGACGTTCGGTCAGGGACTGGGCGACGGCGGCGCGCTCGATGCCGCGAATCGACCGAAGCGTCCGGGCCCGCACACCGAGGAGCACCGTCAGGCCGACACCGAGAACGGCTAAGGCGAGCATGATCTCGATGAGGGTAAAGCCGGCGCGATTGCTTTGGTTCCTGTCATTCCACATGGGCATAGGCATTCAGCGGGTCCACCTGGATCGAGATTGTCCTGCCGTCGTCACTTGCCACATCCACCCGGACCCTCTGCGCGCCGCCGACGGACGTGTATTCGACGGCCTCCCTGCCGGAGGAGCGCGACCTTCCCGCGACGGTCACACGGTCGATGCGGACGCCCTCGGGCAGGGGGCGCTTCGCGGCGGGGGCGGCGCCCTCTCGCGCCAGCCAGAAGGCCTGGTTGTCCATGTCGAAGACCACGCGGAAGGGTCGCTGCTGGGAGACGGCCTGGGACCGGGCGAGCTGCATTGTGGCCAAGATGTCGCGCGCCGCGCCGCGGAGGCGGTAGCGGGTGAGCACGTGGTCCAGGCGGAAAAACACGATGCCATAGACGAGGCCCAGGACCATGAGGACCAGCATGAGCTCGATCAGCGTGAAGCCGGTCGAAGGGCCCAAAGGTCGAACCGCCCAAGAGGAGGAAGACTCCGGCTCTTCGACCCTTCGGCTCTTCGACTCTTCCACCATCCTCATTCGGGTTCCGCCCTTCGCCATTGCCCTCTACTTTTCCCGCTGTTTGATGGTCCGGTTGGTGATGTCCTTGTCTGGCCCCTCGCCGCCCTGGCGTCCGTCGCGGCCGAGGCAGAGGATCGTGTAGGGGGCGTTCGGCGCAGGGGAGGTAAAGACGTAGTCATTCCCCCACGGGTCTTTGGGGAGGATGCCGTCCTTCAGGTACCCGCCCTCGGGCCAGAACTTCACCTTCTCCGGCTTTTTGACGAGGGCCTGCAGTCCCTGCTGGGTGGTCGGGTAGAAGCCGTTGTCGGCGTAGAACATCTCCAGCGAATCTTCGAGGATGCGAATCTGTGTGGCGGCGGCGAGCTGCTTGGCCCGGTCCACCCGGCCGGCGAAGCGCTGGGCCACGATGGCGGCCAGGATGCCGAGGATGACGAGGACCACCATGATCTCGACGAGGGTGAAGCCGCGTTTGCTGCGGGGGGGGGTAGGATGTTTCCTTGCAGGCGCAGGTTTTATGCCTGCGCGAAGACCGCGCCCGCAAAGGGTGCGGCTACCGTGAGCCTGCGTCATTCGGGGGCCCCTCAGCGGCGCCGGGGGGCTTTCTGCACGTTTGCGTTCCATGTCGTTTCCTCAGAATGTGACGTCGCTGATCTCGAGAATCGGCAGCAGAATGGCCAGGACGATGAACGCCACCACGACGGCCATGGCGACGATAATCGCCGGCTCGAACAGGGCCATCAGCCGCTGCACGGTGGTCTCCGCCTCCTCCTCGTAGGTCTTTGCGATATGGTCGAGGGAACTCTCCAGCGACCCGCTCTGCTCACCGACGGCGATCATCTGGATGAGGAGCGGCGGGAAGCCGATCCCGCCGTCGAGGGTCTCGGCGATGTCCGACCCGGCCAGGATCCCCTCCCGGGCGGCGCGGACGGTGCGCGTGATGACGGCGTTGTTCGGCACGTCCTCGATCATCTCCAGGGCGTCGAGGGCCTTCACCCCGCTCTTGAGGAGCACGGAGAAGGCCATGGTGAACCGGGCCATGGCGAGCTTCTGGCAGAGGGGGCCGATCACGGGCAGCCGGAGCAGGAGGCCGTCGCGCCAGAGCCGGCCGCGTTCGGTCCGGAAGAAGAGGCGCAGGAGGAAGTATGCCCCGGCCGCCGCGGCGAGGAGGGCCGGCCACCAGGCCGAGACGAACTCGCTGGTGCGCACAAGGAGGACCGTCGGCAGGGGGAGCGTCTTGCCGGCGGAGAGGAGCACGGCGGTAATTTTCGGGATTGCGAATGTGAGCAGGAACGCCACCACGCCGACGCCGACAAGGACCATGACGATGGGGTAGGTCATGGCGGTGGTGATTTTGTTCGAGAGCTGCTCGTGGCTGCGGAGGTACTCGCTGATCTGCCCGAGGATGCGGTCCAGGTTCCCCGCGCCCTCGCCCACGCGGACCATGTTGGTGTAGAGGGGCCCGAAGTATTCGGGATGGGCGGCCAGGGCGTCGGCGAGAGAGGCGCCGCGGGTGATGCGCTGGTGGACGTCGCGCAGGACGGCCTCGAAGGCGGCGTTGTCGGTCTGGTCGATGAGGGCGCGAAGGGCGTCGGCCATACGCATACCCGCGGCCAGAAGGGCGGCGAGCTGGCGGGTGAAGCTGCCCACCTCGTGTTTCGCCCGGTGGGTTTGGAGCCAGACCAACGGGGAGACGGCGCGGGCGTGGCGCCCCGTTTCATTGAGGGTCGTGACGAAGATGTCCTGTTCGCGCAGAAGGCGGCGGGCCTCCCGCGCGCTCTCGGCCTCGATGGAGCCGGAGACGCCTCGGCTGTTTGTGTCCAATGCCTGGTATTGAAAGACTGGCAAGGGGCCAACTCCTTTTCATGCAGATCGTAGCGGAAGTCGCCAGACTTCCGACGATTCACAACAGATCCATCTGCGTCACGCGCAGCACCTCCTCGGGGGTGGTGATGCCGGTGAGGACCTTCTGGACGCCGTCCATCCTCAGGGTCATCACACCGTTCTCGACGGCGGCCCGTTTGATGTCGGCCGCGCTGGCGCGCTCGACGATCTGTCGGTGCACGATATCGTTGTTCATCAGCAGTTCGAAGGCCCCCGTCCGGCCGCTGTAGCCTGTTTCCATGCAGCGATCGCACCCGCGGCCGCGCTGGATCTTGCCGTGGGCGGCCTTCGGGTCGAGGCCGATCTCCTCCAGGATCGCCGGTTCGGAATCCGACGCCTCGCGGCATGCGGGGCAGTTCCTCCGCACCAGGCGCTGGGCCAGCACGGCCACCACCGACGAGGCGACGAGGTACGGCTCGATGCCCAGGTCGAGGAGCCGGGTGATGGCGCCGGCGGCGTCGTTGGTGTGGAGCGTGCTGAAGACCAGGTGGCCCGTCTGGGCGGCCTGGATGGCCATGGCGGCGGTTTCTAAATCGCGAATTTCGCCCACCATGATGACGTCCGGGTCCTGGCGGAGGATGCTGCGCAGTCCCGACGCGAAGGTGAGGCCCTTCTTCCGTTCCACCTGGATCTGGCTGACGCCGTCGAGGTGGTACTCGATGGGGTCTTCCACCGTGATGATGTTCCGCTCCGCGGAGTCGATGCGGTTCAGCGCGGCGTAGAGCGTGGTGGTCTTGCCGCTGCCGGTGGGGCCGGTGACGAGGACGATGCCGTGGGAGAAGTTGATGAGCCGGAGGAGGTGGCGGCGGATGTATTCGTCCATCCCCAGTTCTTCCAGCTCGTAGAGTTTCTTGCTTTTGTCCAGCAGGCGGAGGACGATGCGCTCGCCGAAGGACGTGGGCACGGAGCTGATGCGCAGATCGATCTCGTTGCGGCCGATGCGGACGGTGAGTCGCCCGTCCTGGGGCAGGCGCTTCTCGGCGATGTCCATGCCGCCCATGACCTTGATGCGGCTGGTGATCTCGTCCTGCATGCGCCGGGGCAGTTCGAGGCGGTTGTAGAGGATGCCGTCGATGCGGTAGCGCACCTGGATGTGGTCGTCGTAGGGCTGGAGGTGAACATCGCTGGCGCTCATGTTGACGGCCTTGAGGAGGATGGTGTTGACGAGCTGGATGACGGCGGCGCCGTCGGAGACCTTAAGCAGGTCTTCGACGGACCGGGCCTCGGTCTCGCCGGGGCCGATCTCCTCGATGAGCGCTTCGCCGCGCTGGGTCACGTTCTCGCGGTAGCCCTCGGCGATGAGGTCGGCGATCTGACCCCGGGGGGCGACGACGATCTCCGCCTCGCCGCCGAGCAGGTCCAGGACATCGTCGAGGGCGTGCTGCTCCAGGGGATTGGAGGTGGCGATGCAGAGGCGGTCTCCGTTTTGCAGGCCCACCAGGTTATAGCTCCGAGCGAAGTCGAGGGGGACGCCCTGGATGAAGTGTTCCGGGACGGTCATGCCCTCGGCGGTGGGGCTGGGCACGTAGCGCAGGCCGAGGTAGCCGGCGAGGAGGGAGAGGGCCTGGTCTTCCTCCAGGAAGCCGCCCTTGATGAGGGCGTCGGCGACGGGCAGGCGCTCGTTTCGGGCGAGGTCCTCGCACTGGGCGGCCTGGTCGGGGGAGATCAGGCTTCGGCTGACGGCAAGTTCACACAAGTCATGCATGGGGTGTCGGTCGTTCCTTCATATCGCTACGTAGTTCCTGTTGCGGGACGCATATGGACAAAACACGCTCAAACAGTTTAGGGGGTATCAAGAATGCTCATGGAGCGAAGGTTTGGAGTGCTGGAGCCATGCTCCAGCCTTCGTGTGGGCGAAGCCATGCTTCGGCCACGGACGGCAGCATGGCTCCCGCCCAATAAGGCGCAAGCATGGCTTGTGCACTCCAAAGGTCGGCTTCCTCGGGCAACATGAGTTCTCTTGATGCCCCCTAAACAGGTTTGAGCGTGACACCCTCTACTCGCGTTGGAAAACCCATCGGGCCGGCGGGGATCAATCGAACCAGTCCTTGAAGTAGCGGGTCCAGCCCCACCATCCGTCGCCCTGGTCCAGGGCGTCTTGCTTTTTCTGTCCGTGCTTCAGGGGCTTATCGGTCAGCTTGTCCGCCCGCGCAAAATCGCGCCCTCTCACGATCTGCGGCGTGATGAACACGTAGAGAACGATATCCTGATCGCCGACGCCCGTAGATCGGAACAGGACCCCAAGGACGGGGATGTCTCCGAGGAGGGGCACCTTGCTGATGTTTTCGGTCTTGCGCCGCATGTTCAGTCCGCCGATGACGAGGGTCGAGTCGTTGTCGATGGTAACCTGGGTCTCCACCCGGTCGGTGTCCTTTGGCGGGGGGACGTTCTCGTTGGCGGGCGGGCCGCTGAAGCGGGAGATCTCCAGGGTCACGTCGAGGCTCAGGTAGTTGGCGTCGCTGATGTGGGGGGTGACTTCGAGGGTGATACCCGCCTCCTCCTTGCCGCCGTAGGAGGTGGTGGAGGTGGAGGTGTTGATGGCGTTGGTCGAGGTGTAGGGCTCCTCACGGATGCTCTTGAAGTTGGCCTTCTGGTTATCGTTCACCGTCAGGTTCGGCTTGGCCAGGATGCGGCCATTGGCCTTGGTGGTGAGGGCGTTCACCACCAGCGGGAGCTGGCTGGATTTGAAGAAGCCCGCGGTCAGGCCGCCGAGCGGGTTGAAGACGCGCTGGCCGCCGGGCAGTTGGGTGACCGACTGGGGCGTGCCCGTCCGGCCCGGGCCCATGGAGGTGTAGCCGAAGGTCTTTACGCCGTGGCGGGAGTTGGGGAAGGTGTAGACCTCCACGCCGAGGTCCGTGGCGACGTCCTTCGATGCCTCCACGACCATGGCGTCGATCAGGACCTGCGGCCGAGCGAAGTCGAGGCCCTTGACGATCGCCGCGATCTCGACCTGCTCCTCGGGGGGCGCGACGACGATGATGGAGTTGGTGTTCACGTCGGCGATGGCCTTGACGGCGCCGCCTTCCCCCTCCTTGCCCTTCTTGGCGGCGGTGGCCTCGAGGATGCTGGTGAGTGTCTTGACGGCCTCATCGCACTTGACATTGTCGAGGTGATAGAACTGTGTCCGTCCGGGGCCCTGGGTCGTCTGGACGTCGAGTCCGGCGATGATCTGCTCCACCGGCTTCACCTGGGAGGCGTAGCCGACGACGAGGATCGAGTTGGTCCGGGCGTCCGGTTCCACGAGGGCGCGGGTGAGCTCGACGGTCCCGCCGGGCTCCGGCTTTTGGGCCGGGGTGCCGGCGGCGGCGGAGAGGATGCGGTCGAGTTTCTCGGCGGTCGCTTTTGCAAAAATATGTTTGAGGGGAATCGTCTTTGTGAGGACGGCCGGTTTCTCCTGGTCCATCAGTTGAACCAGGTTCACGATTCGTTTCAGGTTCGATCCGTAGTCGGTGATGATGATGAAGTCGGTGCCCTGCACGGCCTGGGCGCTGCCGCCGGGGGTGGTGAGGAAAGGGGTGACGAGCTGGACGGCGTCCTCGACGCTGGCGTGTTCGAGCTGGATGACCTGGGTGGCGACCTGGTCGCCCTTCGGGAGCTTGGCGGTCTCTTGGGGGGTGAGGATCTTCGTGGCCTGTTTCTGGATGTCGGCGCTCTTGACGATCTTGATCCAGTCCCCCGCCGGGATCATGGCGAAGCCCTTCATCTGGAGGATGGATTCGAGGAGGGAGTAGAGCGACGCGAGGGGCACGCGGCCGGGGGAGCGGATGGTGACGGTCCCCTGGAGGGTCTCGTCGTAGAGGAATCGTTTGTTGAGGCGTGTGCTGACATAGTCCACAATGACGCGGATGTCCACGTCCTCGGAGAACGTGAGCTCGACGAGCTCCTCTTTGGGCTGGGCCCGGCACAGGCCGGCCGGTGCGAGGGCGAGGAGCAGGATGAACGACGCGCACGCCGCATGTCGGAAGCCGCAGGGCAACATGATCCTCCTTGCCGGCGGCAGAGAAACGGTTTTCCGAGGCCACCCCTCGGGGGTACAGATTCCACCCACTTTCAATCCAGTCCTTTATATCAGTTTTAGGCTGCGGAGTCAAGGGATTTCGGACCGGGGTGAGCCGATAGCGCCGATCGGAATCGAGTCGGAGAGGAAGCGAAAGCGACGCGCGAAGCCACCGCCCACGCAGAAAGCCAGGACGCCAAAGCGGTCATTCCCGGGACATCATCCTGCAATGCTGGAGAAAAGAGAATTCACCTTTGACGTCTTGGGGGCCGTCGGCGCTCGGTGGACGCGCCGGCTCAGATCCGGAGGCGCATCCACGACTCGACGGTCGGTGTGCCGGGGCAGACCCAGAGCTGGCATCGGCCGGGATCGCAGACGAAGGCCGTCAGCGTGGACTCCCGGCAGATCGCCCCGGGGCCGGTCGGGTCGGAACAGACCGCCTTGAGCTTGGCCACCGGGTCGGCAAATGCGCCCGGCCGAAGGGCCTTTTTCAGCTTGCTGAACCGGTCGACCGAGTTCCCCGACCCCTTCGCCCCGGGGGCGGTCATGCCCTTCCCGACGTAGTGGTTCGTCGCGAAGGCCGGGCCTCTGCGGGGATGGCGGACCGACTGCCGGTCGAAGGACTTCTCCACCGCCGCCACACCGCCCAGCGCATCGGCGAGGGCCATGTTCAGGCCCTTGCCGGCGAAAAGCATGCCCGAGAGCTCATCCAGCGCCTCGGGCACGGTCCGGCAGCGATAGAGCACGGGCGTCGGGCCGGCGTGTTGGGGCACACCGAAGCCCTCCTGTCCCGTGAAGCGCGGGGCGGAGGCCGTGGCGACGGCGATGCCGCGCTCGTTGATCCCGGCCACGGTCCAGAGCGATCCCACCGATCCGCAGCGGATCATACGCATGCCGTTCTTGTAGGTGATCTTCTGCACCAGCCCCCAGCGCTGCTCGACAACATTGATGTCATGGGTCTTGCCTACGCAGCCGCGCGGCTCCTTGCTGCGGACGGCGAAGACCGAGCAATTCATCAAGGCGGGATAGACGGAGTTGAAGGCGGTGAGGGCGAAGGGCACAGCAAAGTCCACGCCCGCGCCCTGGGCGATGCCCTCCATCTCCTCGATCATCTCGGGATAGTGGGCCCCGAGATAGGTCAACATCCGCTCCCGCGCGGGGGCCAGGTCATCGGCGAGCCAGCGCTCGGCTTTCCATTCCTCAAAGGCCCGTGCAATCTCCTCCTGCAGGAACCGGCCGTGCTGCACGCCCACCTCGCGTGGGCTGCCGGAACAGTCGATGTAGAACATGACTACCTCCGCTGCGTCTTTGCCGCTGGCTCTTCCATCCCCCCATCATTTCAACGCCCATATCGGACTCGACCAGGCGCACTGCCCGTTGAACTGGATCGCCTCGAGAAAATAGAAGTCGCCGGGTGCGAGGTCGGCCGCATCCTCCACCTGGCCGGACACGTCGTACTCCGCCGCCGGCACGGCGCGATGCACGACGACGGCCTCCGACGCGAAGGGCATCTCGTAGTGTACTCGCCCGCCCCGGAGCAGGTCGCCGATGGAGTGGGCGAAGCGCTGGGCGTTCACCACGCAGGCCAGCTCCGTCGCCTCGTCGCCTTCGATCTCCAGGATCATGGCGGAGGTGGCCGAGTGCTGTGTTGAGATGTTGGCGAAGGACATGCACCGCCATTGGATGCCGTCGGCCGACCGGCCCTCGATCTCGTTGTCCAGGTCGTTCGCCTCGGTGTAGTCCGGGTCGCCGGGCCTCGGCGCGAGGATGCTGCGCCCCCGGAAGCACGGCTCGGCGCCGAGGAGTTTTCCGCCTTTCAGCGCGACGCTCGCCTTCCACGCATACGGTTCCGCGTCGCGCCCCCATCCGAGCTCGACGCGGACTTTGAAGCGTCCGTTTCCGGCGGGGCCTTTCAGGTCGAGGGGCGAGTACCACCGCCACGGGAGGCCGTTCTTGTAGAGGACCACTCGCTCGAAGGCATCGCTCCCGCGCAATGTGAATCGAATGGGTCTGGGGCCTTCGATCGACGCCTCCTCGCCGAACATGGCTTTGCCGACGCGAAAATCCAGGACGATCTTGTCTCCTGTGACGCAGTACGTCCGCCGCGAGCGAATGGCAGCCATGATGGCGGGGCGGGAAAGCCGGTCGGCCACGATCGCCACGCGGCCGTCGCCATAGGAGCCGGGGAAGCCCGCGTGGTGGTCGGTGGACCCGGCAAAGCCAAAGCGCTTTCCCTGTTGCAGTCCCCATACGACGGTCGAACGCGAGTCGCGCGGGCCCATGGTGTGAAGGTAGTTGTAGGGGGAGCGCTCCGTGAGGCCGCATCCGTGCTTCGAGTAGATCTCCACCACCGCACCCCGGGCGGGGTCGTATGCATCCCAGTTGATCCCGCGATAGCCCTGGCGGTAGGCCACATGGTGGGGGATCACCATGGCGTTGTATGGTGTGAGCTTTTCGTGGAGGTCGGCCGGGCTGTCGGCGGGGAGGATGGGACAAGGCTTCGGCGAGAGGACGTGGTGGTCGCCGAAGGCGGAGGAGTGGATTTCGTAGCTGTGAAAGGTGACGAATTCGCCCGGGCGGTTGGCTTGCTCGACCTCTGTCTGTGTATTCTCCCAATCGGCGGCCAGCTTGGCGAAGCCCTTTTTGTGGAAGTCGATGACGAACCCGAAGTTCTCCCGGTCGTCGGGCATGTCGGGCCACATGGCGTGGCCGGTGACGGCGCAGACATCAAGCTGTTTTTGCGCGTTGGCAAGGGCATTCTCCAGCGTGCCGTAGCCATAGCTGATTCCGCAGTGGTTGTGGATATCTCCCCAGTAGATGGGCACGCGCCAGCTCCTTCCGTTTCGATCCTTTCCGCAGCACCCTATGGAAAGGACCGTCGCTTGTCAAGTGCAATCTGACTCCAGAGAGTGGATTGCGCTGATCGGAATCGAGTCGGGGAGGAAGGTCCAGAAGAATCGGAAGCGGAGCGCATCAGATTATCGCAAAAGTGAAATTTTCGAGGCCCCCGTTCCCGCCTGATCGATTTCGCACCCCTGCCAGGGCTGTCCACCACGACCGCCTCGCCGGCGTTCCTGTTCTTCCTCAGTACGTCCCCAGCCTCAGTCCCTCGTCCACGAAGAAGCGATAGGTCTCGTAGTCGGTTGTCGTCGGGATGGAGTGGTCCGAGTGGAGGATGTAGCCGGAGTCCTTCATGACGACGGGGATTTTCTCGCTCAGCTCCGCGCGGATGGCATCGATGTCGTTGGCAACAAGATTGCGCGCGTCCATGCCGCCGCAGAGAACGATCCGGTCGCCGTAGTTTTCCTTCAACCGGAGGAGGTCCATGCCGGCCTTGATCTCGATCACCTGCAGACAGTCCATCCCCGCCTCGATGAGGCCGGGGACGAGCGGCTCGACGTAGCCGCACGAATGAATCAGCACGGGCAGGTCCTGGGAGTGGCAGAAGTCGAAGGTCTTCTTGTGGCCCGGCTGGACGATCTCCCGGTACATCTCCGGCGACATGAAGGGCCGCTGCTTGAAGCCCATGTCTTCGTAGAACCAGATGCCGTCCGGCTTGCCCTCCTCGGCGAAGAGGGTTTCCATGAGCGCGATGATCAGGTCGGCATAGGTGTTCACCATGTCCTTGATCCAGTCGGGATCGAGGGCCATGCCCATGAGCATATACTCGTGGCCGCAGACGGGGTGCATCAGCTCGAAGACATTCGTCCCGGCCCAGAAGAAGAAGCGCTCCGTCTCCTGCGCGTGTTTCCTGGCATTGCGGTAGTCCTCGAACTTGATGCGTCGGCGTTCCGGGGTGAGCTTGGGCTTGATGAGCTCCTCCCACGCGGGGCGTTCCTTGACGGCGAAGTCCACGTGCTCCGGTGTGGCGTTGTGGAGTTTGTGGCGGCGCAGGACGGCCCCGTTGCCGTCGCGGGTGAGGCGGGTCTCCTCGGTCTCCTCCAGGACTTCGGGTTCGAAGTCGAGGTCGGCGACCATATTGAAGGTCCCGCACGTGCAGCAGTCGAAGCCGAAGTGAGTGGGCAGGTCCACCCCTTCGGGGATGTGGCCTTGCTCACGCCACTTCTTGAGCGTGTCGCCCCAAAAGTGCTCGAAGAGTCCGATGCGGTCCACGGGTTCGCGTTTAAAGATGTTTCCGATTCGTTCAACGCCGGTCATCTCAGACATTGTTTTCGCTTGCTCCTAAGGATTTGTTGGTTATCGTTTCTCCAACGTTACTCCCACGCCGGATTTATTTACCGGCCCGAAGATCGGGTCGGTGCTTCCGATGCGGTAGCCGAACTTCGCGACATGTAGCCGTCCCTCGCGGTGGGCGGCGTTTGGACCGAAGGAGATGTTGATCGTGGTGCGGTCGCGCCGGTGCAGGTTTGTGTAGGGCATGTGAATAACTTCCTTGCCGTCAACATGCAGCGCGATGTCGCCCTTGCTCCCGCCCGTGTGGACAAGGCGATACCAGTGAAAGCCGTCGGTCGTGTCCATGGGCACCGCCTTGAGCACCTTGTGTGCGCCGCCATCGGTGCTGAGGATGCCGACCTCCTTGTCGCTCATGTAGATGGATGCATTGCGGCCGTTCGGCGAGTTGACGAATGTCGCCAGGCCGTAGTTCGGCTCGTCGCCCTTATCGGCCAGGCGGTACCACGCCTCCACGCACCAGTCGGTGTCGTCGTAGAACACGGCCGACTTGATGGCGTTTGCCCGCGTCTTGGCGGAGGCGACGCTGTGCATGTCGAGGTAGGCCAGATTCCCCTCCTTCACGACCTTGAATCCCGACGCAATGCCGCCTCGGCCGAACTGCTGTTCCACGGGGATTCTCTTGTCCCATGGAAGCCGGCCGCCGTTCTTCGACGGGTCGTAGATCACGGTCGAGGGCGGAGGCGTTGGATCGGGGAGGTAGGAATACAGATTGGCGTTTTTCAGGAAGAACCGAAACTTCTTGTCGCCTTCGATCTGCGACTTGTCGAGTGCCTTCGTCTTCCATTCCAGGACGTGCCGCACCGAATCGCCCTTGAAGGGGATGCACTCGTCGCGCGAGAATCCCTTGAGGACATTGTTGTTCGCGTCGAGAATCTCTCCAACGACATAGCCGTCGCCCTCCGTTTTTGCATTGATCGTGACCTTGGGCACGGCCAGGACCTCGCGCCGGCTGATGAGCCAGCCCTCCTTCTCGCCGGCCTGCATGGAGCAGAAGCCGTCGAGGCGAAGGATCGCCAGGCCGATGTTGGCCTTTGCCTTCCCGCTGTTGTGTGCGCCGGCCCATCCGCCGTAGTAGAAGTAGAGCTGGTCGTTCACCTGCACCGGGGCGGTGGCGGTGTAGATCATGTCGGAGTCGAACTCCCCTTTCTTGCCGCGCGGGATGAACTGCCCGCGCTCGGGCGTGCGCGTCCAGTTGATGAGGTCCCAGCTCCAGGCGAGCTGGACGTCCATCGTACAGGGGCTGTCCTTCTCGACCTCGTACATGCGCTGGTCGGTGTAACCGCCGTACTTGAACCAGCGCGAGTTGTAGATCCATGCCTGGCCGATGTAGAGGCCCTGATAGGGGAAGACGGGCATGCCGTAGATCTGGGTCGCATCGGGATCGAGATCGTCGGCCACCATGACCGGCCCCTTCGCGAGCATCTCCCATTGCAGGCCGTCCCTCGACACGCCCACCGTTGCCGCCCGTCCGCGCCGGCTGCTGGTCTTGATGGTGGCCACGTATCGCCGTCTGTAGGGATCATAGAAGAAATTCAGCACGTCCGCCGACGGGAAGAGCGCCTTCTCCGCCGTCTCGGGAACGAACGTCCAGCGGAGCCCATCCGGCGAGAATGCCGCGCGGGCCTTGCGGTAGTCCACGCCGTAGCAGAAGAGGACGTATCGCTTGTTCGGGTCGGGTTCCCAGGGGCGCTTGATGACGCTGGCGTTGTGGCACTGGCCGGCGCTCTTGCGCAGCGGGTTCTCGTTCGGGTCCTGGGTGACGGTGAGGTAGAGGTTGTTGTCCTTCGACCCGTCGAACTCGCGCAGGCCGAGGTTCGGCTTGGTCCAGTGGATGCCGTCGGTCGATTCGGCGTAGCAGTTGCGGTAGCCGCCGTCGTGGCAGTGGTACCACATGCGCAGCCTGCCCTCGTCCCACATGACCGTGCCGTAGAGGTAGGGACCGGAGTAGGAGGACCGACCCTCCCAGGGCCTGTCCTTCCTGATGACGGGATTGCCATCGTATTTCTCCGCCGCATGGAATATGCGGGCCAGACCGTCCTGCTGTTCGACGACCATGGCATCGAGGAACAGCCGCCGCCACGGGCCCTTCGGTGGCCCGGCGATGAGGTCCTCCTTCGGCGGGGCAACCTGGGCCGACGACGCCAACGCGACGAGCATCATGCCCATGACCACCATGATTTGCTTTCGCATCACGCGCCTCTCCCGTTTCTCTTGGTCAGGTTTCCGATCAGGGGAACTATGATACCGACTTCACTTCACGCACGGTAGGATTTTCTGGAACGAATCTTGGTCTTGACAGGTGGCACAGGTTGCTTGCAACCGGTGGGGCGGGGGCCACACGGCTTGGCAAGCAATCTGTGCCACACAATCGGGTCCCTGCGTGGCTCAATATAGAAGAGCCTTCCAGGCTCTTCCGGAAGCGGCAAGATGCCGCTTCTACGTTGAGGGCGCCCCCCCACCACGGCGTAATCCGGATGCCGCCTTTCTTCCTTGACGGAGACGGCAGGAGCACATATATTGCGGTGCGGTGAATTTGCGGTTTTGCTCCTGGTACCCGACGGAGGAGATTATGATGCGTCGGCGAGTTGATCTGATCGTTTTGGGTGCGCTGGCGGCTTTGGTGCTTCAGTCGTGCATCTTCGAGCAGCCGCCGGAGGAACCGGCGGGCGGGAGAGGGCTCATCCGTGGGCTCTATGTCGGCAGCGACATCATCGCGTACGAGGTGTGGACTCGATGGGGGCCGGGCTGCGCGACGGATCTCGATATCAAGCACGGGGGCCGCACCAGCCTGCGCTGCGCGGTTCCCCAAGAGGGGAAAGACACCGGCGCACGGCAGACGATCACGTTCGACCAGAAGGAGCCGCGCGAGATTGTCATCTCCGGCTGGAGCAGGGCGGAGAAGGTGAGCGGGAAGAAGGACTGCTTCTACTCCATCTACCTCGACCTGAAGTATACCGACGGCAAGCCGCTCTACATGAAGACCGTCGAGTTCGAGCCGGGCACGCACGACTGGCAGTACGGCGAGACGATCGTCAAACCGAAGAAGCCTCTCGCCAGCGCGAGCGTGAACGTGTTTCTACGAAAGCACACCGGCACGGTGTGGTTCGATGACATCAAGGTCTGCGAGCGAAAGCCCGACGGAAAGCTTGGCCCCAACCTGGTCCGCGGTGGCGACTTTGAAGCCGCGAACAACCTGGATCTGACCAAGCGCCACGAGGTGTTCGCAAAAGCAAAGAGTATGAACGCGAATGCGATTCATGTCTATGTCGGCGCCACATCGAACCTGTGGAGGAACCCGTTCAACCCGCCGGCCAAGGGGCTGCCCGATCCCTTCGCCCATTTCGTGGACGACGCGCACAAGCACGGCCTGGGAGTGTGGGTCACCCTTGGCCCGCGCTTTCCGGCGCTGAAGAGCACCGGCGACCCGGACTTCCCCTTCTACTACTGCGTGAACAATACCTTCGGCAAGGACTGGGTGAAGACGGTCCGGGCGATCGCAAAGTACCCGATCAACGCCATCGGCATGGTGCCGGACGAATACAACTACACCACATCCTATGCGAAGCGGCGGTATGAGAAGTCCGCGAATGCCGAGGTGGCGCAATACTACAAGGAACTCGCGCCGTACTGCACGTGCGGGGAGTGCCAGACGCTTTTCTCCGAGAAGTACGGCGGCCCGCCGCCCTTTTCGCCGGACTTCAAGACAAATGATAAGGAGATGCGGGAGTACTTGCAGTTCCGATACGACTGCACCCTCGACTGGATCAAAAAATCAGTCGAGGCGGCGAAGGAGTCGAACCCGGACATCCGCACCGACTCGCTCCTCTGCGTCAGCCCGATCTGCTCGGACAAGCGATACCACTCGGGGGTGGCGTGGGACATGATCGGGTACCACTCGGGCATCGACATGCTGACCACCGATCCCTATATTCTTCTCCACAACTACAAGGGCGACAGCACGCACTACTACGTGACGGAGACGGCAAACCACCTTGTCGGCTCGAGCAAAAAGCGCGGCGGCGGCGTGGTCTTGGAGATTTCGCGCCTGCGAAAGGAATACCGCCTGCTCGACAACGTGGAGATCTACGGTCCGCCGCTGACGTCCGTCGCCCACGGCGCGGAGGAGGCGTTCTACTTCCACATCAACTGCCTTATGAAGAACTACCCGAAGCTGCCCGATCCGAAGCGGAACGAGAGCATGGTTCGCCAGGCGTTCCGGATCATGAAAGAGATCGATCCGTGGCTGCGGGGGAGCCACAAACCGCGCGAGATCGCCTTCCTCTACTCGCGGACCAGCGACGACATGTTCCAGATCTACACGCGCGACCCGAAGCCGTCGTTCCTCGTTCACAAGAACGTGGACGGCCGCTATCCGTTCCTCGCGCAGAAGGAGGTGATGTACCTCCTGTTCCGCAAGGCCTACTCCTTCGAGTTCTACCCGCTGGAGCAGGTGAGCTATGACGAGCTGAAAGACTTCCGCATGATTCTCGTGCCGTTCCCGTTCTCGATCTCGAAGAAGAAGGCGGGGCTGCTCAAGCGCCTGGCGAACGACGGGAAAAAGGTGGTCATCGTGTCCGAGGTCGGCGCGGTGGATGAACTGGGCGAGCCGTACAAAAAGCCACGGCTTCTGGACGTGATCGGGTTGAAGAACGCGCCGACCGATGAGGTGGAATCGGAGCTTGCCTTCGACGGACAGAGCCCGGTTCTGAAGGGCAAGAAGATCGAGGGAAGCAAGTTCACCCTCTACTCGAAGCTGACCCTCAAGCCCGGTGCAAAGATGATCGCATGCGGCAACAACCGGAAAGGCGGCATCGTCCTGAACAAGGTCGGCAAGGGCGAGGTGATCTTCCTGGGCGGGGAATTCGGCATCCGCATCCCGAGGCAGCCGGTGGAGGTGTACAAGGGCCACGCGACCAAGGTCCCGCTCGCGCCGCTCGATCCGGGGCACGTGGAGGTGATGACCGCGGTGTTAGACTACGCCCTCGACGGCGAGCGCATGCTGCGCCTGCACAAGAGGCCAGGCCAGGACATCGAGGCCGTGGTCCGCACAAACGATCAGGGTGATGTGATCCTGTTCCTGATCAACTGGGACAACACGGCAGCGAAGTTCACGGTCGGCCTCGACCTGCCGCGGGGGAGGTACCGCGTCGAGGAAGTGGTCTTGGATGGGAAACAGAAATCGCCTCTCGCGGGTGCGCAGGTTCGGGCTGGAGAGTTGGCGAAGATGGAGATGACGCTCGCTTCTCAGGAAGCGAAGGTGTTCCACTTTGTTCGACAAAGGGGTATCAGAAGGAGGTAGCCATGGAATTTGATGGAGTCATCAAGACGCGCCGAAGCGTCCGGTCTTACCGGGACGATCCGATCCCGGATGATGTCCTCGAACGGGTCCTGACGGCGGCGCAGTCGGCGCCCTCGGCGAACAACGTCCAGCCCTGGCGTTACATCGTGGTGAGGGATGAGGCGACACGGAAGAAGATCGCCGAGGTCGCGCTCAACCAGGCTTTCATCGCCGAGGCGCCGGTGGTGATCGTGTGCTGCGGGCGAAACTATCATGATAGCTACAGTTGGATCGCCGACAACATGTTTCTGGTGGACTGCACGATCTCCTTCGACCACCTCACCCTCGCCGCGCGGAACGAGGGGCTGGGCACGTGCTGGATCGGCGCGTTCGACCATCCGCAGATCAAAGAGGTCCTCGACGTGCCGGTGGGCTACGACGTCGTCGTCTTGACGCCCCTCGGTTACCCGAAATCCGACCAGGCCTTCCGGCCTGTCTCCAACCGAAAGCCGCTGTCGGAGATTGCCTTCTCCGAGAAGTTCGGCCGGCAGTAGGCGGCATGGGATGTGAAATAGCGGGACCGCGAAATTTGCCGCGCGGGCAGGCGGTTGGCGCGAGCTTTCACTTGACATCCGCCCCAAAAACTCCGACAATGAAGAGGGTGCAGATTGCGCTCCGGGACATTAGGGAGGACGGATTTCCTTGGCGATCATCGTTCGGTGCACAAGATGCGGTTCGAAGGTGAGGGCGCCCGATTCGGTGCTCCACAAGAAGTTCCGCTGCCCGAACTGCGGCAAGAAACTCCGCTTCGCCATCTCGCCCAGGGACGACAAGCCCGACCCCTTCGCGGGGAAGGAGTTCGCCCACTATCAGATCGAGGAGAAGGTGGGAGAGGGGGCGATGGCGTCGGTCTATCGCGCACGCAACGTCCGCCTTGACAAGACCGTTGCCCTGAAGATTCTCTCCGATCAGGCCACGATGGGCCCGATGGACATCTCCGAGCGCTTCCTCGCCGAGGCCCGCTCGGCCGCAAGCCTGGACCACTCGAACGTGCTCACCATCTACTACGCCGGCAAGGTGGAGGACCACTTCTTCATCGAGATGCAGTACGCCGACGGCGGCACCGTTCGCGAGGCCCTGAGCGAGAGGGGCCGGTTTGAGGCCCGCGAGGCCGCGCGGATCATCCGCGACGCCGCGCGCGGGCTGGCCGCCGCCCACAAGAAGCGCATCATTCACCGCGATGTGAAACTCCAGAACCTGATGCTGATGAGCGACGGTACGGTGAAGGTGACGGACTTCGGCCTGGCCAAGGTGCAGGACAGCCAAAAAGACTTGACCATGGCCGGGTTCGTGGTGGGGACGCCCCTCTACATGTCGCCGGAGCAGGTGGCCGGCAAGCCCGTGGACGAGCGGAGCGACATTTACTCCCTCGGCATCGGGTTCTTCGAGCTGGTCACGGGACATCTGCCATTCGACGCGGCGACGCCGGCGGCGGTGCTCCACAAGCACGTCTATGAGGAGATGCCCTCGCCGCTGAAGTACGTGCCCGACCTGCCGGAGGCAATCTGCAGCATCATCGCCAAAATGACCCGGAAGAAACCGGAACGGCGATATGCCGTCTGTGATGATCTGATCAGGGACCTGGACAACTTTCTGGCCGGGAGCACGGAGATCTCCGCCCTGGAGGTGGAAGTAGGGGTCGAGGAGAGCGCCGACGCCGGCATCGAGGTGGACAACCTGAGCATCTTCCAGACGATGGCGCGGTATGCCTTCGCCTCGGGCGGGCGGGAAACGGAGGTGATTCAGGATCTTCGCCTCAAGGCCAAGGGTCTCAACGTCCCCTCCGAAGAGGCGGAGGCGATTATCGTCCAGGTGACCAAGCGCCACCGCACCCAGGAAAGGGCGGCGCCCAAGCGGGAGACCGTGCGGGACATGGGCGCCGACCTGCGGAAGAGGGTGACACGCCGCCGCCGCCGACAACAGCTCCAGGCGGTCTTCGGCCTGGTCGTCAAAGGGCTTCTCCTGATTGTCACGGTCGCGATCCTGGTCGGGAGCGCGTATGGAATACGGTCGTTCGTCGCAAAACGGCGAGAGGCCGTGCGGCTCAGGGAGGAGCAAAGGGAAAAGGAGCAGCGCATCTTGTCCGCCGAGCGCCTGGCGCGGGAGGGAGAGAGGATGGAAGCGGCGGCGCGCTGGCCGGACGCCATCGACCGGTATCGCAACTCCCTCGACCTCTATGAAAACGATTCGGTGCGGCAGCGGCTGGTCGTGGTGCTTCGCACGATCGAGGCGATCAAACTGGACGCGCAGGAAAAGTGGGACGAGGCGGAGAAGGCATATCGGGCCCTTATTGGGGAGACGCGCGCGCGCGAGTTCATTGCCGCACGGCTGGAGTGGGTCAAGGGTGTGAAGCTGTACCATGCCGCTTATGCAGAGGCAAAGGCGACCTACGCGAAAGAGAACTGGGAAAGGGCGGCCCAGGAGTTCCGACGCGCGGCAGAGCTGGCGGCGGCTGTTCACCTGAAGACCGATGCCGTCTCTCTTGCCGAATCGGCACAGGACAAGACGGACACGGAAAAGGACCGGCGCGACCGGATGCAGCGGCTGCTGGACATATGCCTGACGAAGCAGAACCCCTATGCCGCCTTTGCCGCAACGGGATACTATCTGGAGGCGCCGGAGTACGAAAGCTACCGGGGAACGCTTACGGATTTTCGCGAACGGGCCAAGACCGCCGTCGAGTCCATCAAGGAGACGGGGCCCAAGTCGCCCCTGCCGGAGACGAACGATCTCTGCGTGGTGAAGTTGACACGAGGCACAAGCCTGTACGGAAAGCTGCATGAGAAGCGGCAAAGCGCCGTGGAGATCCAGCTCCTGGGCGAGGAGGGCAATAACGTCCGCCGACTGATCCGCATGAGCGACATTGCGTCGCTGGAATCCATCGCGGCGGCAGAGATCAACAACATGCGGGCGGAGCTTGTGTTTGCCGATCTGGTCGAGGCGTGGAAGGGGAAGCAGCCCTTCGCGGCGCTCGAGATCCTTGGGAGACTCGCTACCCGATTCCCCGACGCCAAGATCGTGACCGATACCGGTCTCCAAAAGGAGAAGTTCGGCATAACCTATGCCGAGCTCCTGAAGAAGGCGGTTCGCGAGTGCGAGGGCATGTGCCCGATGTGCGATGGAACGGGGTATGTGGTTTGCGACGAGTGCGGGGGAAGCGGCAAGAAAACGGTGCCCTGTGACATGTGCAAGAATCCCTATAGCCTGCCAAAATGCAAGAAATGCCTCGGCACGGGTCTCCAGCTAACGGCACGCTGCGATGAGTGCAAGGGCCGGGGGAAAATCGTCTGCCAGCGCTGCAAGGGAAAGGGCTGCGTTTTCTGCGGCATGAAGGGCAAATGGGACTGCAAGGTCTGTGGGGGGACGGGAAAGGTGCCGACAAAACGGAAATGCCCCACCTGCCGGGGCTCCGGTATCGTGGGGGGAAAGCCCTGTCCGAAGTGTTATGGCCGGGGCAAGCCCGCCTGCCATGCCTGCAAGGGAACCGGCAGACAGATATGCCCCAAATGCCACGGGACCAAAAAAATTCAGATCCCCTGTGAAAAATGCCACCAAACGGGAAAACTGCAGTGCCCTCGATGCCAGGGAACAGGCAAGAGATAGCCCTCCCGGGCCCTACGGCCGCAATAAAGAGACATTCCAGCGCCGATCAGCCCACATCCACCATTTCTCCATCCTGAATGGACTTGAAGATGGCCTCGATGACCATGAGGTCGCGAACTCCCTCTTCGGCGCCGATCATCGGCGTCTCCTCGCCTCGGACGCACGCAAGGAAATGACCGATCTCGCGGTCGAACCGGTGGCTGCCGGGGAGGTCGGGGTCGGTGAGGACGATCTTCTCATTGGAGTCGCCCGGTAGGAAGACCGATTCGCCCGCATAGTCGATGTAGGCCGCTCCACCCGTGCCATAGACCTCGATGATTCCCTTGGACTTCGGCACCGTGCCGTTGAGTTCGATGACGCCGAGGCAGTTGTCGCTCGTCTCCAACACGGCGGCCACATCGCGAAGGAGGGTGATGTCATCGGCCCGATCGCCCCGCGCCATGACGCGCACAGGCTCGCCGCCGAGGAACCGGAGGAGATAGGACGAGTGCGCCCCGTTGTCGAGGAGCACGCCGCCTCGGCTGCGCACCTGATCATCGGTCTTGGTCCAGCCGTACCCGAAGCGGTTGCGGACCATGCGCACCTTGCCAAGGGTCCCGTCGTCGATGAGCTCGCGTGTCTTGCGCACGGGCTCGTGGAACTTGTGGCACTGGGCGACCATGAGGAGGACGCTGTTTTCCCCGGCCGCCTTGGCCATGTCCTTCGCCACGGCCACGGAGTCGGCAAGGGGTTTTTCACTGAAGATATGGACCTTGTGCTCGCAGAGGGTTCGCGTGATCGGCATGCGGATGGCCGGCGGGGTGAGGAGGCTCACCGCGTCCAGCTTCTCCTTGTCCAGCATCTCTTCGAGGTCCGTATAGGCCGCGCCGCCGATTTTCTCGGCAAGGGCCTTTGCGGCCTTCTCACTGATGTCACACGCGGCAACCAGTTCTGCGCCGTCATTCGCCTGATACCCGCCGATGTGTGCGCCCGCGATTCCTCCGCATCCGACAAATCCGATTCGCAAGGGTTCCTTCGCCACAGTAATATCTCCGAAACGTGTGTTGTCAAAGCAGTGCCGGTTATGGTATGCAATCAAGAGCGAAAGTCAATGCCAATTGTCAAGGGAAGGGAAGGGAATGGGATGGACATTCAACGCATGATGCTTCTTACCGCCATCGCTCTCCTCTGCGCGAGGCCGGCCGTGGGGATGGCGGACGAGGCGACATTCGGCTTCGAGTCGGACAAGGACGGAAACGGGGTCCCCGATGGGTGGACAGTCGCCAAAGGCACACCGGAAAAGGCCGTCGCCATGGATCGCGCCGTCAAGAAGTCGGGCGAGAGCGCCCTTCGCCTCGATGACGCCTCGGAGTGGGATTATGTCGTTGTAGCCGGCTGGGCGGATGTGAAGCCGAATACGAAGTATCGCCTCAAGGCCTGGAGCAAATCGCAGAAAACCACCGGCCCGACGTGCATCTATATCAGCGAGTATCATGCTTCCGGCAGGGGCCGGGGCCTGCTAAAATTGCACGTCCTCATCATGGAGCAGCCGAGGGACTGGAAGGAGTTTGAAAAGGAATTCACCACCACCGAGAAAACCGGACGAATAAAGATCGAGCTCTGCCCCGTCGGCTTCGCCATCATGCACACGGGAACCGTGTGGATTGACGACGTCAAGATCGAGGAAATCAAGTAGAGGATAACGCCATGAGAACCGCAATCCCTGTTTTGCTTTCGCTGTTTGTTGCGGCTGCGGCGTGGGCCGGCTGGAAACCAAACGAACGCTACTGCGAATGGAAGGGCAACGGCGGCGAGTGCCCGGACGTCTGCCCGGAGTTCTTCTGGCAGGCGGAAGGCCAGACGGCCTACCAGGTGCTCGTGGCCACCACGGTGGAGAAACTAAAGCCGGGCCAAGCCGACCTGTGGGACTCCGGCAAGGTCGAAACGCCGCTGCCCATGGCCGAGTATGCCGGAAGGCCGCTCGCCGACGGCGCAACCTGCTTCTGGACGTTTCGCGTCTGGACGGGCGAGCAGGCAACCGACTGGGCGGCGCCGTGGCGCTTCGTCCTGCGCATCCGCCGCCTGCCGCAAAAGCGGCCCCACACCCGAACGTTCATCTTCTACAGCAGGAAGATGCCCGAGGTGGGCGAGCGCTATGACATCAACTTCACATCGAAGGCCAAGGAGGTGAACCCCAACTGCACTGTCCTCCGGTACGGTCTGCTCGCGACCATGGTCCTGCCGTCGAAAAAGGCATCGGACCTGGAGCGATTTTGTGTCGAGCGCGGCCTGACGAAATCGGGCATCCTCGAGGATATGTTCATTCATTTCGCCGAGGACTCGCCGGTCAACCTCCACGTTCGCGTTGAGCGCACCCTCGCCCCGCGCGTGGCGCGCATCGTCCCCGGCTGGGATGCGCGCAATGACCGCAACGGCGACGGTGTGGTGGACGACGAGGAGTTCGCCAACCTGGCCAACCCGAAGGCCACGGCGCGGAAAAAGTGCTTTGCGCGCGTTCCAATATACTTCTGGGGGCCGCCTCGGGATGACTACGTGATGTACGTCGGCCATCGCGAGTATCAGCGCTTCCTTGCTGAGGTCTACGCCAGGGACCTTCTTGGGGAGGCCGACGGCCTCTTCATCGACACCACCCCCGCCACCATCCCCGGCGCCGGCAGCCGGCCGGTCGTCGAATACCCCAATCGGAAGGAGAATTCCGGCGGCTGGCTGCGCGACATGCAGGTGATGCTCGCCCGCGTCAAGCTCGCCATCGGCGACAAGCTCCTCACCGCCAACGGCTGGCGCGCCACGCCGTTCGTCATCGACGGCATGTCCGCTGAGAACTGGCTCACCATCCAATCGGGCCTCGGCAAGATTCAGTCCTATTTTGATCGCGACCGGGGGTTCGATCGGCGCGGGAAAATCCAGATGCTGCAGTACAACCCGATCTATGAGCCCGAAGTCTCCGAGTTCGGCCCGAAGGTTCCTGTTTCTATGGAGCGGGACGGCTACTACGGCCTGGCCCTGTTCTATCTCAATCAGGGCCCGTACATGTTCTACGGCTATGGGCGGCATCCGTACGGCAGAGGGTGGAAGCTCTATGTCCCCGCCGTGGACTACAACATCGGCAAGCCGATGGGCGCATACCGCATCTGGGCAAGCAATGCCGACAAGCCGATCAAAGGGGACAACCTGCTCAGGAACGGCGGCTTCGAGGAGGACGCCAACGGCGACGGTCTGCCCGATCACTGGGAAATCGGCAAGAGCGGCGTCAAGCGCGTGACCGGCGAGAAGCACTCGGGCGAGGCATCGGCCTGCCAGACCAAGAAAACCCCCGAGGACTACTCCTTCGCGCTGCAATGGGTGACCCTCAAGCCCAACACCCGCTACACCCTGTCCGGCTGGATCAAGACGAAGGACGTGACCGGCGGTGTGGGGGCGCAGTTGTATGCCTACGCATTCAAGGGGGCGCAGGGCATGAGCGCAAGAACGTGCGCCATGGGCACGACCCCGTGGCGGCGATACGTGAGCACCTTCACGACGGGTGAGGGCGCGCGAGGCCGCGTGACCTTCCGCATCTGGGCTGTGGGTGAAGCTTGGTTTGACGACATCCAACTCGTGGAGGGCGCGTTCACGCCGTGGACCGTCCTCGCCCGTGATTTCGAGAAGGCGCTGGTGCTCGTTCAGCTTGGCGGGCAATACGATCGGACCATCACGCATGACCTGCCGGGCACGTTTCGCCTGTTGGGGCGCGACAAGACCCTTGGTCCGCCGATCGACAAGATCTCCCTCCGCGACGGCGAGGCGGCGATACTGATTCGGCAGTAGTTTGGCGTGAACGTGCGCTGACTCGCCAACACATACTTGACCCGGTGGTCGGGGCAAGGTATAATCCCCGCGCTTGTGCCCTTGGAGCCGCGTGCTGAACGACCAGCGCGATCCCATTTCCCCCCGAGAAAGAGGAGGAGCAATGAGCCTGAGCCTGCGGATTCGCCTGAGCATGATGATGTTCCTGCAATACGCCATCTGGGGCGCTTGGGCGCCGGTGCTGTACACATACCTCCGCGGCCCGTTGGGATTCACCGAGGGCCAATCGAGCTGGATATTCAGCGCGCTCTGGCTGGCGTCCATCGTTGCCCCCTTCCTCGGGGGACAGATCGTGGATCGCTGGCTTCCCACGCAGTACTTCCTCGCCGGCGCGCAGTTCGTCGGCGGCATCCTTCTCCTGTTGACGGTGAAGCAGACCGGTTTCCCGCGGATGATGCTGTTCATGTCTCTCTACTGTCTGTTGTATGCGCCGACGCTTGCCCTGACAAACTCTCTTGCCTTTCACCACCTCGATGACGCGGACAAGCAGTTCGGCGGCATTCGTGTTTGGGGAACGATCGGCTGGATCGCGATCGGTTGGATTCTGAGCGGGTGGCGCAGCGGGTATCTGCTGCTCAAGGCCGCAGATAAGCAGGGCGATTGTCTTATACTGGCCGCGGTTGCCTCCCTGGTCATGGGCGTCTTCTGCCTGTTTCTGCCTCACACCCCGCCGAAGAAGGAGACCGAGAGTCCATGGGCCTTTCTCGAAGCCCTGCGGCTCCTTAAGATAAGAGACTTCGCCGTCTTCATGGCGATCTGCTTTGTCGTCACGACGGAGCTTCAATTCTACTACATGCCGACGCCCCAATTCCTGCAGGACCTGGGCGTATCGCCTGCCGCCGTCCCTGCGACGATGACCATCGCGCAGATTGCCGAGCTCTTTACCATGGCCCTGCTGCTGCCGCTGCTCCTGCCGCGACTCGGTGTTCGCCGGTGTCTGGCCATCGGCGTGATCGCCTGGCCGATACGGTATATCCTCTTCGCCATCGGCAAACCCCTCTGGCTGGTCAAGGCCTCGCTGGCGCTGCACGGCCTGGGCTTCACGTTCTTCTTCGTTGTTTCGCAGATTTATGTGGATCGCGTCGCGCCGAAGGATATTCGCGCCTCGGTCCAGAGCCTCCTCACGCTCATCACCATCGGCTTCGGTAATTTCTTCGGCACCAAGTTCACCGGACTCATCCTGGGCGCCTTCAAGAAGGGGGACCAGACGCAGTGGACACGTGTGTTCATCGTGCCCTGCCTGCTGACCTTCGCGTGTGCCGTGGCCTTCCTGATCTGGTTCCGGGACGCGGGGGAAAATGTCCCTGCCGAAGAGGGTGCCGGGCCCGAGGCGGAAGGGGCAAGCCCGTCCGAGGAGCTGGCCAGAGCGGAAGAGGCGGCCTCCGAGGCCGAGGCGCCACCCGCCGACGTCGAGCCGTGACAACCTTCGCGCCTACTTCGTCTCATACCCCCGCGGCGGGTCCGGGACGAGCGATGCGTCGCACAGTGGAGCATACGCATCCGGCCGGCGCTCGCAGAGCATCTCCTCGATGAAGATGTCCTCGCGGTCATAGGTGAAACCGTGGGCCACGCGCTTGATGTCGAGATCGACCTCGGACGTGACGATGCCCGGCACGCGGTGCGGCATCTGGGCAATGTATTCGCCCATGGGATTGACCACGCCCGTGCACCCCGCCACGCCCGTCATCCAGTTCGTTGGTTTCCCCGGCCCCTGTCCGCTGCTGAGGAAGACGACGTAGGCACAACTGTCGATGGCCCGGCACCGGATCATGCAGTTGGACAGGTCGCGCCCCCAGCCGCTCCAGTTCGACGGCCACACGATGATCTCCGCCCCGCGCACGGCAAGCACGCGCGCCGCCTCGGCGAAGCTGAAGTCGTGGCAGATCAGACAGCCAATCTTTCCAAAGTCCAGATCGAAGACGGTGAAATCGTCGCCGGGGACAATGCCGCTCAGCTTCTCAAGGCGCGTGAGCTGGACCTTTAGATACATGCCGACGATCTCGCCCTTGCGGTCGATGACCGTTGCTGTGTTCCGCTTCTTGCCATCGAGCAGGCCCGCGATGCCGAGGACGATGTTCATGTTGAACTCTTTGGCGAGGCGCTTGCCGATCTCGACCTCCGGCCCGGTGAGAAGATCGGGCAGGACTTCCTCCTTTTCTTCCTTGCTCAGGTTGCGCGTGTTCGAGCACTCACCGACGCCTGTGAGGTCGCACCCCGTCTCCCCGGCCATACGGAGGTAGGTCTCGATGTTCCGGAGGTTCGACTCGTACTTCTCCTGCGCCGTCTCCCCCTCCACCCAGTTCGGTATCTGGATCGCCGCGATCTTTACTTTTCTTGCCATGCTTCTTCTCCTACGAGGATTGCGCTCGTTCGAGGAAATCATCCCCGAGTTCGTTCATCTTTTCCGTCATCCGCTCGTGCAATTCGTCCCGCGTTTTGTTGTGTTCGGGCGAATCGATCAGGTTGGTCATCTGGTACGGATCGCTCTCCATGTCGAAGAGCTGACTCGGCCCCCGGGTGAGGAAGTGCGAGTACATCCACCGGCCGATCCGAATCGCCCGGAAGGCCGTGTTCGGCGCCGGTGGGAAGTAGGGCCGTTCGTACTGCATCAGGACCATGTCCGCGCCGTCCTCCCGTGTCCCTTGCAACACGCCGCTCAGGTCGTCGCCCTCCACGCCGTCCGGGACGGGGATGTCGAGGAAGCCGAGGAGCGTGGGCATCAGGTCCACGGCGCTGATGAAGGCATCGGACACACGGCCGCCCGGAACGCCCTTCGGGTATCGAACGATCAGGGGTATGTTCGACGACTCCTCCTCCGGCCGGCTCTTCTGGCGCATGCCGTGGCTGCCCATGAGGTCGCCGTGGTCGGAGAAATAGAAGATCATCGTGTTGTCCAACTGACCTGTCTCGGTCAGGGCTTCGATCACGCGGCCCACGTTGTCGTCCAGGTTTTTGATTTGTGCGTAATATCCGTGAAGCTCCTCGTCGTGCTGCTTCGCGCGGGGGCTGGCCCAGTCGAAGTTCGGATGGTAGGTCAGCTCCTTGTCCATGAACATGTCCATGTATGGCTCGGGCGCGATGTTCGGCGAATGGGGCGGCTCGATGGACATGACATGGAACCACGGCTTGTCCCCCGCGCGATTCTTCAGCCACTCCACCGTATGGTCGGTGATGGCGTCCGTCTGGTAGCCCTCCAGCGTCCGCACCGGGTGCGGATGGTCGCCGATGGAGTAGGTCGTCTCGAAGGGGCGGTTCGAGTTCTCCCACCCGAGCCAGTCGTCCCAACCGGGCCGGAAGTAGGGCGAGACGAAATGGCAGGGGCAGTCGCCGCCGCCGAGGTGCCACTTGCCCATGTGCGACGTGTGGTAGCCGTGCACCTGGAGCACCGACGGCAGCTCCGGCTGCCTCTCCGGCAATAGCGGGCGGAAGAGGGAGATTACGCCGTGTGTCGTGATGTACTGTCCCGCATAGAGGCATGCCCGGAACGGCGAGCAGAGGGGTGTGTTGGAATACGCATTTGTGAAACGGACCCCCTCCTTCGCCAGGCGGTCGAGATGAGGCGTCTCGATGTTGGGATCGCCGTAGCAACTGAGCGCCTGGGCGCGGTGCTGGTCGGAGAAAATCCACAGGACATTCGGTCGTTGTGCAGCCATCGTGCTCAGCAACTCCTCTTCTACTCTAATGAATCAGTCCCAACCCGCGACCGTCCATCGCACACCCCCACGGGGGAAGGCAACACCCGTCAGCCTGTCTACCTGTTCCGGTCCGCCGCCGTAGGTCATGAAGAACTCGTTGTGGAGACGCTTCTCCAGCTCGGTGATCTCCGTCAAGGGCAGGTCCATCCACGTGCTGTTCCGGCGCGCGCTCTCCCGCAGGGCGAAGAGAATCTCCAGGTCCTGGCGAGCGTTCAGCGCCCCATACTCCGGCTCCGCGTCCTCGGTAATCGCTCTGTGGAAGCCGACCAGCAGCTGCATTCGAGCCACCTCGTCATTGTCGCTGGCTCGATAGTCCGTAAACGAATTTTCGAAGACGACCGGCGGGTCGGTATCGACACGCATGTGTTCAAGGACCTTCTCCCCGTCGATCTCGGTATGCACCACTTGGATGGGGAAGTGCCTTCGATCCTCCCCCGCGCCGACATAGAGATCGTTGCCGATGATCTGTCCTTTGCTGCCGTGGATGTCCCACGAGGAGGGCAAGCCGGCGCGAGGTGGGTCCTCGAAAAGGCAGACGACCCCATTCTGAAATTCCATGATCGCGAAATCCCAGAAATCCTCCTTCACGAGGTCGCCTTCATACCCGACGAACTCTGGCACAGCAGCCCTGCCCACATACCCCAGCACCCGCTTGACCGGCTGGCGGACGAGCATGCGGACGGCATTGATCCCATGGTAATCCGCTTTGTTCGTGTAGCGGAGCCGCGTGTGGGTGATCTCCCCGATGACACCCGCGTCGATGATCTTGCGCTTGAGCTGCTCCCTCGCCCAGAGGTAGACCTGCTCCGTGATCTCCAGCTTCACTCCGTGCTCCTGCGTGGTCCGGATCATGAAGTCTGCGGCGGGAAGCGTGGGAGCGATGGGGATTTCGTTGATGACGTGAACACCGTGCTTCGCCGCAAGACCGGTGGCCATGGTATTGCTGTCTGGGGCGATGCCATTCAGGAGAACATCGGGCTTGTCCTCCTCCAGCATTGTGCGGAGGTTTGTGTAGGGCTTCACGCCCCATCGCTCGGCATTCTCTTTAGCCCGTTCGGGAATCACCTCGCATAGCGCGCAAAACTCATAGAGCTCACTGAAATCCGACAGCTTCCTCAGCGTGGAAAGCCACAACTGCCCCCGCCCTGTCCCAGCGCCTACGATCGCAATCCGAAGCCTGTTCATAGCAGTCTCCTTACCCGCCTTCTCTTCTTCCTACGGTTGGCTGCACGACGATGATCTCCTTTGAGGACCCGGTGGAACCCATGGGCGTAGTACGCCCACCGGAGGACCAGCCGATTGACCCGCGTCGGGCCACCGGCCTCCGTCCGGCGACGAAGCATGGCCTCTTTGATGTCATCCAGCGTTCGCCCTTGGGACCGGATCATAGTCCAGGCCCCGCCGATTTCCCAGAGAAAATGCGCATCGCTGCCGCCGATAACGCCCAAATCGGTGTGTTCCCTCGCATAGGCTGTCGCACGCCGGTTGCACCGCGAGATCGTCTGGCCGTTCCGGGTCTCCATGCCGTGCAGCAACGCCAGCTCATCATCGCGAAATGTCTTGCGCGCTTGGCCCCAGATGAACCTTCGGAATGTCGGGTGAAAGACATGCGTCGCATACAGCAGCGCGCCCTGCTCTCGGGCCTTTGCCACGGCCTCTTCCAACGAGCAATCTTTGATGGTTCGCTTGATGAAATAGGCAAGGATGTGTCCCTCGTCGGTCATGACCTCCTCGCCCGGAATGACGGTCATCCCGTTGACGGGCTGCTCGCGCCAGTAGCGCAGGCCCCCTTCGGCGTGTCGGTGGTCGGTAATGGCGAGCACATCAAGGCCCTTCCGCTTTGCGCGTTCGACGCACTCCTCCGGCGTTCCCTGGCCATCCACGATGTTCGTGTGGCAGTGGAGATCGGCTTTGAGTTCGATCACGATGATGCTTCTTTGGGTTTCAGGATGACGACATCGCCGGGGCGAGTGGACAGCTCGATGACCGGTTTCGATATGGCCTGCTTCTTTCCGCCGTGCTCGACGATCACCTTCTTCGC
>JAADGH010000080.1 GCA_013152475.1 Planctomycetota bacterium | reverse complement strand
ACAAGGTGTTGACCAACTTCGACCTTGAGAAGATGGTGGACACCTCCGACGAATGGATCACCCAGCGCACGGGTATTAAAGAGCGCCGCATTGCCGATGACGGCATCGCGACGTCGGACCTCGCCACCCAGGCGGGGCAAAGGGCGCTGGAGAATGCGGGTGTCGAGCCGGGGGAGCTGGATATGATTGTCGTGGCCACATTCAGCCCCGACGAGCTGCTTCCGGCGTGTGCGTGTCACGTGCAGCACCGGCTCGGCGCGGAGAACGCCGGCGCCTACGATCTCAGCGCTGCGTGCGCGGGGTTTGTGTACGCCTTCTCGACCGCCGCGGATTTCGTGCGTGTCCGAGAGAATGCCAAGGTCCTTGTGATCGGGGCCGAGTGTCTGTCGAAGGTCACCGACTTCACGGACCGGACCTCCTGCATCATCTTCGGTGACGGCGCGGGGGCGGTGGTCCTGGGGGAGAGCGGCGACAGCAGCGACGTGCTCTACTGCAGCGTGGGATGCAAGGGGGGCCAGGCCGGCATGATGACAATTCCCGCCGGCGGAACGCGCATGCCGGCGTCGCACAAGACGGTGGATGACCGCATGCATTTTATGAGGATTCGCGGACGGGAAGTCTTCAAGTTTGCGGTCCGAAAGATGTCGGACCTTCTGATCGAGGGGATGGAGAAGTGTAGCCTGACGGTGGACGATATCGCGCTGGTGGTGCCCCATCAGGTGAACCTGCGTATCATCGAGCCGGCAGCGGAACGGGCGGGGATCCCTATCGAAAAGGTCTTCATGAATATCGAAAAATATGGTAACACGTCGGGCGCGTCCGTGCCGCTGGCTCTCGATGAGGCTGTGAAGGCGGGCAGGATCAAACGAGGCGACCACGTGATCCTTGTGGGATTTGGCGGCGGGCTCGTATGGGGCGTCTCCGTCGTAAGGTGGTAGCCGGTGAGCCAGACAGCGTTTTTATTTCCTGGACAGGGGGCGCAGTGTGTCGGAATGGGCGCCGATCTGTGCTCGGCGTTCCCGGCCGCCGCGCAGGTCTTTGACCGGGCGAATGAGGTCCTCGAGTTCGACCTGAAGCGAGTTTGCTTCAACGGCCCCGAGGAGGAGTTGACGAAGACCTCGGTCAGCCAGCCGGCGATCCTGGTCATGAGCGTTGCCGCGCTCCGGGCCATGGAGACCGCCGCCGGCGACAGGGCCCCGGTATGCGACGCGGCCGCCGGACTGAGCCTGGGGGAATATACGGCCCTCGTGGCCGCGGGCGCCTTGCAGTTTGAGGACGCGGTTCGACTGGTGGAGCGCCGCGGTGCATTTATGCACGAGGCGTCGGTGGAGAACCCCGGCGCGATGGCGTCGATTATCGGGCTGGATGACGATACAGTCCGGTCGATCTGCGAAGAGGCCGGGAAGAACGGGATCGTATCGGCCGTGAATTTCAACTGCCCGGGGCAGGTGGCCATCTCGGGGGAGCCGGAGGCCGTGAAGGCCGCATCGGGCCTGGCCCGGGAGAAGGGGGCCAAGATGGCGATGCCCCTGAAGGTGGAGGGCGCGTTTCACTCGGCGCTGATGCAGCCGGCGCGGGACAGACTGGCCGCCGAGATCGAGAAGGTCGAGTTTCAGACGGCCCGTGTGCCGGTCGTTGCGAACGTGAGCGGGGAATATGTCACCGGGCCCGACGATATCCGGACCTCGCTTGTGGAGCAGTTGACGAACCCGGTGCTGTGGAGCGACTCGATGGCCCGTCTGATTTCCGACGGCTTCGATGAGTATTATGAGATTGGCCCGGGCAAGGTGTTGTCCGGATTGATGCGCCGGATCGATCGCTCGAAGACGGTGACGGTCCTGGGCGCGGCCAAGGCGATAGAAGAACTGGCTTCGTAGTGGAGATGCGATCAGTCGAATGGGAAGATTGGACGGCAAGGTTGCGGTAGTCACCGGCGGTTCGCGAGGCATCGGCAAGGCCATCGCGCTCACGCTGGCGCGGGAGGGCGCGAGCATCGTCATCCTCGACGTGCTGAAGGATGAGATCCCCAAGGCGGTGGCGGAGATCGAGGGGCTCGGCGTGAAGGCCATGGGCATGGAGGCCGATGTCACGAACCACGATCAGATGGCGGCCGTGGCGAAGGACGTGGCGCGCCAGATGGAGAAGGTGAACCTCCTCGTGAACAACGCCGGCATCTCCCGCGACGACATCATGCTTCGGATGGGTGAGGACAAGTGGGACCAGGTGATCGCCGTCAACCTGAAAGGCGTGTTCAACTGCAGCCAGGCCTTCATGCGTTACATTCTGAAGGCCAAGGACGGCGGTAGGATCATCAATATCGCATCGGTCGTGGGGATCATGGGAAACCGGGGCCAGGCAAACTACTCGGCTTCGAAGGGGGGCGTGATTGCGCTGACCAAGACGACGGCCAAGGAGCTGGCCGAGCGGGGGATCACCGTGAACGCAGTTGCGCCGGGATACATCGACACCGCGATGACCCAGGCCATCTCCGACGAGGCCAAAGGCGCCGCGGTGGGGATGATCCCCATGGGCCGCCTGGGGCAGCCCCAGGACGTGGCCAACGCGGTACTGTTCCTGGCCAGTGACGAAGCCGCCTACATCACGGGCGAGGTGCTGCGCGTGGACGGCGGCATGGCCATGTAAGTGTATTACTTGTCGGTCGATCGGGTCGACTCAACATTGTCTGCAAGGAGAGACGAAAGGTGAGCGAATCGAAATCGGAACTTTCCATTGAAGAGCGGGTCTTCAACATTGTGAGCGAGAAGCTGGACAAGCCTCGTGAGCAGCTCACAAAAGAGATGTCATTCGTCAATGATCTGGGCGCCGACTCCCTGGACCAGGTTGAGTTGGTCATGGACTTCGAGGACGAGTTCGATCTGAGCATCCCCGAGGAAGAGGCCCAGAAGATTGTGACCATCGCAGATGCCATCACCTATATTGAGGAGCACACGTAAGACATGGCGTCAGGGCGACGCGTAGTTATCACCGGCGTCGGAGCGGTTACCGCTTTCGGCGAGGACAAAGAAGCGCTCTGGAAGGCCCTGTGCGAGGGACGGAGCGGTATTTCCAACATCACGGCCTTCGATACCACCGAGTTCGACGTGAAGTTCGCGGGGGAAGTGAAGGACTTCGATCCCGAGAAGTGGCTCGATCGCAAAGGTGCGCGCCATCTGGACCGCTTCGCCCAGTTGGCCGTCGCGGCGTCGGAGCTCGCCATCGAGGACTCCGGGCTTGACCTGGAGAAGGTGGACAAGCTCCGCGTCGGCGTGGTGGTCGGTTCGGGCATCGGGGGGTTGACCGAGATCGAGGCCCAGCACAGCATGCTCATGGAGCGCGGCCCGTCGCGGGTGTCACCGTTCATGATCCCCAAGCTGATGGTCAATGCCGCCGCCGGGCAGATTTCCATTCGATACGGTTTTTGCGGGCCGAACTCCGCCGTGGCTACGGCCTGCGCCTCGGGCGCCAACGCCCTTGGCGACGCCTTCAAGATCGTGCAGCGGGGCGATGCCGATATCGCCATCTCCGGCGGAACCGAAGCCGCGGTCACGCCGATGGGCGTGAGCGGCTTCTCCCAGATGCGCGCCATATCCAGGCGCAACGAGGCGCCCCAAAAGGCCAGCCGTCCCTTCGACAGGAATCGGGATGGGTTCGTCATGGCCGAGGGGGCAGGGATCCTTGTCCTGGAGGAGCTTGAACATGCGAAGAGGCGCGGCGCACACATCTACGCCGAGTTCCTCGGCTATGGAATGAGCGGCGACGCCTGGAACATCACCGCCCCCGATCCCGACGGAAAGGGCGCGGCGCGCGCGATGAAGGCCGCACTGGACGACGCCGGCGTATCCCCGGAACAGGTGGTCTACATAAACGCCCACGGCACGTCCACGCCCCTCAACGACGCCATCGAGACCCGGAGCATGCGATACGTCTTCAACTCTCATGCCGACAAACTGGTCATCAGTTCGACCAAGTCGATGCTGGGCCATATGCTGGGCGCTTCCGGGGGGGTGGAGCTCGCCATCTGCGCGCTCGTCGCTGAGCGGGGTGTCGTTCCGCCCACGATCAACTACGAGACGCCCGATCCGGAGTGCGACCTGGACTACATCCCGAACGAGGCGAGAGAGCTCAGAGCAGACATCATCATGTCCAACTCCTTCGGCTTCGGCGGGCACAACGCATCCCTTGTGATCGGCAGGTTCTCCTGAGCCGATTCGAGGAAGGTGGGCAAAGTGAGCCCGGCGTTCGAACATGCCCCCCATCGGAATTACACTTCGGCGATGGTCTACTCCTCGTCCGGCGCATCCGCCTCGACAAGGACCTCGAAGCTGTCTAAGACCACGCGCTCGCCGCTGAGGACCTGGGCCGCATTCATCTCCACTCGGGGCAGCATGTCGCTGATGAACTTCCGCGCGACGACTTTCTTGCGGTCCGCCTTCTCGGCGTCGGAGAGGAGCAGGTAGCTCATGTAGACGTCGCATACGATGTCCGCCAGCCGGCCGGTGCTCAGGTCGGTAAAGTCCTGGTCCTTCTTCTCCCTGACGTGATCGAGAGCGTTTCGCAGCAACTCCCGCGCCTTCTTGGTCTTCTCGACAAGGTCTCTCAGAGAGGGATCGTATTCGCGGGATGCGAATTCCTCCAGCCGCGCGTCCAGCGCGCCGCCTTGGAGTCCCGCCAGGATGGCGATGGCCTGGAGCTGGGACGTGCCCTCGTAGATCGAGGTGATGCGCACGTCGCGGTAGTGGCGCTCGATGTTGTAATCCTTCATGTATCCCGATCCGCCGTGCACCTGCTGGGCATCGTAGCAGACCTTGACCGCCATCTCACAGGCGAAATATTTTGACATCGGGGTGAGCGCCGCAGCCAGCTTTCGCACCGGGCCAAGCCTCTGCTTCAGCGCCGGGTCCTTCTCCCCGGCCTCCACGCGCTCGTTCAGGTTCTCCTCCAGGTCCACGAAGCGCGAGGTCTCATAGAGGAGCGCCCGCGCCGCCTCGATATGAACCTTCATATTGACCAGCATCTCGGCCACGGCAGGGATGTCCTTGATTTTCTTGCCGAACTGCTCCCGCTCGCGGGCGTAGACGACGGCTTCGTTGTAGGCCGCCTGGGCGATGCCCAGGGCCTGGCCGGCGATGCCGATGCGCGCCCCGTTCATCAGGGCCATCACATAGGTGATCAGCCCCCGCTTCCGCTTGCCGATCAGTTTGGCCGGGACATTGTTGAACTGCAGCTCGCACGTCGGCGAGCCGGTAATGCCCATCTTGTGTTCGATGCGCCGGACCCGCACGCCGTCCTTGCTCTCGCAGAGGAACAGGCTCAGCCCGCGGCCATCGGTTGTGCCGGCTTCCGAGCGGGCCAGGACCAGCAGGACCTCCCCGCAGCCGTTCGTGATGAACCGCTTCACCCCGTTGAGCCGCCACACGCCGTTGTCGGCATCTTCCGTCGCGGTCAGGCGGACGGCCTGGAGGTCGGACCCGGCGTCCGGCTCGGTCAGGACCATGGCCCCGGTTACCTCGCCGGTGCAGAACATCGGCAGGTATGCGTCCTTGATCTCATCGGATGCGAAGGAGTGGATCGTTTCGGCGATGTCCTGCAGGCCGAAGATGTTCATCAGGCTCGCGTCGGCGCGGGAGATCATCTCGATGGCGACGGAGTAAATCGTCGTCGGCAGATTCAGGCCGCCGTACTTCCGGGGCAGCGTGAAGCCCATGAGGTCGGCCTTCGAGAGCATCTCGATGGACTCGGCGATGCCCTTGGCATAGGTCACCTTGCCGTTCTCGAAGTGCGTCCCCTCCTCGTCCACATCGGCCGCCCGCGGCGCGACGAAGTTCCCCGCGATGTCGCCCACCATGCTCAGCACACGGCGGTAGCTGTCCATGGCGTCGGCGCAGTCGGTGGGGGCGAAGGGGTACTGTGCCGCCTCGGTGAAGTCCTTCTCCTGGAGGCGGACGATCTCCTCCAGATCCATGGTGTCGAGATGGAACTTTATATCCTCGTTGTCTTCGAAGAAATTCGGCATGGCATCCTCGATGGGCTGCGGCTATTTCTGCTTGTAGGCCTTGATCATCTTGGGGATGACCTGGTTCAGGTCGCCAATGATGGCGTAATGGGCAATATTGAAGATCGGGGCGCTCGGGTCGGTGTTGATCGCCAGAATCTTGCCCGACTCCTGCATTCCGGCCCGGTGCTGCACCGCTCCGGAGATACCGCAGGCGATGTAGAGCTTCGGGCGGACGGTCGTTCCCGTCTGGCCGACCTGATGGTCGTGGTCGATGAACCCGGCGTCCACCGCCGCGCGTGACGCGCCCACCTCCGCGCCGAGCACATGGGCCAGGTCGCGGATCAACTGGAAGTTTTCCTTGCTGCCCACCCCCGCGCCGCCGGAGACGATGACATGAGAGCCCTTCAGGTTCACGCTCTTCTCGGCCTTCGCCCGTTCCAGCACCTCGGTGATGAGCAGGTCGTCGGTGATGTTCGGGGTGATCGGGACCACCTCGCCGGTCCGGTTGGCGTCCGGCTCGGTCATTTTCATGACGCCTTCCCGAACGGTTGCCATCTGCGGGCGGGTATCGGGGGAGACAATGGTGGCAATAATGTTTCCACCGAAGGCCGGGCGGATTTGGAGCAGCAGGTTTTTGTATTCCTGCCCGTTGGCGCCGGGTTTCTTGTGGTCGCCGATCTGGAGGTCGGTGCAGTCGGCCGTCAGACCGGCGCGCAGCTCCGAGGCGATGCGGGGGGCTACGTCACGGCCCACGGGGGAGGCGCCGTACAGGGCGATCTGCGGCTTGTGCTCGCGGATCAGGTCCACGATCATCCGAGCGTAGGGGAGCGTGGTGTAGTGCCTCAGCCGGGCGTCTTGGGCCATAAACACCACGTCGGCTCCATAGGAGATCAGCGTCGCGGGAAGCTCCGCGATGCTGCTGCCCGCCACGAACGCGCCGACGTTCACGCCCAGCCGGTCGGCCAGTTCGCGGGCCTTGCAGACCAGCTCCAGGCTCACATCGGCGATCTTGCCTTCATCCTGCTCGACAAATACCAGAACACCGTCTTTGAAGTTCATTGACATCAATCCAACGTATGGTCTTCGATCAGTTCGCGGACGAGGGCGCGAATGCCTTCTTCGGTCGGTTCGATCATCTTCGTCTCGCCGGCGGTGAGCACGATGCTCTCGATATTTCGCACCATTGTCGGCGATCCCTTGCCGCCGCATTTCTCGGGGTCGGCGCCCAGGGCGTCCACGTCCCATTGTTCGATCAGCAGCCCCTTCGATTCGAGGTCCCGCTTCCGTGCCTCTACGGCCTCAGGGGGGGCCTGTTTGGCATCGCCTCGCAGCTCCCGCTCGATCTCCGCCACGGACCGGGCCTTCTTGTACTGCATCAGACGCTTTGCGGCAGGGGGGCGGGGGGCGTTGGCCGAGCTGGTGATGGTAAGCAGGATCGGCAGTCGGCTCCGAACGATTTCATACCCGCCGGCTATGGATTTTTTTACCTTGATGGTGTTGTCCTTGATCTCGATGATCTCCTCCACGTAGGTGATCTGAGGGATATCCAGCTTCTCCGCCGCCTGGGGGCCGACCTGGGCCGTGTCGCCGTCGATGGCCTGGCGGCCGGAGAAGACGAGGTCGAACCTGCCGACCTTCTTCACCGCCTTGCTCAGGGCGTACGATGTGGCCAGGGTGTCGGCGCGTGCAAAGCGTATGTCCGTGAGGAGGATAACCCGGTCCGCGCCGCGGTAGAACGAGTCACGCAGGATTTCCGAGGCCGCAGGAAGGCCCATCGAAATGACGGTGACCGTCCCGCCGTATTGCTCCTTCACCTGAAGGGCCGCTTCGAGGGCGTTCAGGTCCTCAGGGTTAAAGATAGCCGGCAGGGCCGCCCGGTTCACTGTGCCCTCGGGCGTCATGGCCTCACCGGTGATATTCTTCGTGTCGGGGACCTGTTTTGCGAGAACCACGCAATCGTAAGGCATTCCTCTTCCTCTGCGAGAAGTGTATGAGCTCGCGTTTGCCATAAAGAGGCAAACCTTATCAAAAGAGGCCGACACTGTCAAGCCAAAAAGACGGTTGACACCTTCGCCCCCCGGCGTATAATTCCTGGCAACTGATTGGGATGCTTTCGAATGGCAGACATTGAACGACGACTGCGCAAGCTCCGGGCCCTCCTCCGCAGAGAGAAGTTGGATGCCCTCATCGTGTCCAACGAGCACAACGTCCGCTACCTGAGCGGCTTCACGGGAGATGACAGTGTCCTGCTGGTGGCCCGCGAGGCGGCCGTTCTTGTCACGGACTCCCGCTACACCGAACAGGCGGGGAAGGAGGTCTTCCCCTATGGGCTGGAGGTCGTGGAGCGCAAGAAGTCGATTGCGGAGGCGCTTGGGGTGTTGGTCGGGAAATACGGGGCAGCGGGGGTGGGGTTCGAGGGGTGCAATGCCACGGTGGACTTCCACAAGCATCTAACGGATGCCATGAAGCGGGTCGCGCTTCGGCCCACGATGCGCCTGGTCGAGGGGCTGCGCGAGATCAAGGATGCCTCCGAGGTCAAGACCGTTCGGCGTGCCGTCCGGGCGGCGGAGGAGGGGCTGCGGTCCACCCTCCCCAGCATCCGTCCCGGCGTGACGGAGCAGGACATCGCGGCGGAGCTGGAGTACCAGATGCGCAAGCAGGGCGCCGATGCCAGTGCATTCCCGATCATCGTGGCCGGTGGGGAGCGGGCCTCGCTGCCCCATGCAAGGCCCACGAAACGCAGGATACGGCCCGGAGAGGCGGTTTTGATCGACTGGGGGGCACGGTTAGAATTTTATAATTCGGACTTGACACGGGTCTTCTTTTTGGGTACAATCCCTTCTGATTGGAAGAAGCGATACGAGATTGTGTTACAGGCGCAGCGCGCGGCGTTAAAGGTCATCCGAAAGGGCGTGATGACAAAAACTGTGGACCGCGCAGCGCGCGACGTGTTCAAGAAGAGGCGTTTGGCCAAGCGGTTTGGCCATGGCTTGGGCCATGGCGTGGGCTTGGAAGTGCACGAAGCTCCCGGCGTCAATAGGAGCAGCGAGTCGAAACTCAAGCCCGGGATGATCTTCACGGTCGAACCGGGGATCTATTTTCCCGAATGGGGCGGCATCAGGATCGAGGATATGGTCCTTGTCAAGAGGACAGGCGTAGAGGTCCTGACAAATTTCGAGAAGCAGTTCAATCAGGTGGTTATCTGAACCGCTTGCGTGTATTGTATAGCCACTGACGCCTCATTAAACGCCTCTAATTCTTTGCGCACCAGATGAATTCTTGCAGAGCGGACTCTACCCGAAGGAGCCGTTGATGGACCTCGACAAGATCAGAGAGATGATCGCGCTCATGGAGGAGCACGATCTGACCGAGATAGAAATCTCCAGTGGCGAGGAAAAGATCCGCTTGAAGAAGGGGGAGGGCCCCCTCGTTCAGCGCATGGCCAACCCCGGCCCCGTCGTTCCCCAGCAGGTCGTCGAGATGTCGGCCCAGACCGCAGAGAGCGAGGAGGAAAGCGGGTTGATCGAGATCACCTCTCCCATGGTTGGCACCTTCTACCGGGCCAACGCCCCCGATGCCGAGCCGTACGCCGAGGTGGGCGATATGGTGGAGGCCGATGACGTGGTCTGCATCATCGAGGCGATGAAGGTGATGAACGAGATCAAGGCCGAGATCGCCGGGGAGGTGGTGGATATCCTGGTGGAAAACGGCGATGTCATCGAATACGGGCAGCCTTTGTTTAAGATCAAACCGAAGGAGCCCGATGCCGCGAAGCTGCAGGCCAAGGGCAAAGGCAATGGTGCAAAGGCCCCCCACGCCGCAATGCGATAGCGCCTTCTGCTCCACGTTCCCCAAGGCCGAGACGGAGTCACCCCCGTGTTTTCCAGAATCCTGATTGCCAATCGCGGCGAGATTGCCCTGCGCATCATTCGCGCCTGCCGCGATCTTGGGGTGAGCACCGTGGCCGCCTATTCCCAAGCCGACAGGAACGCCACATACCTGAAGTTCGCCGACGAGCGTGTCTGCATTGGCCCCGCCCAGAGCGCGGAGAGTTACCTCAGCATCCAGAATATCATCAGCGCCGCTGAGATCAAGAACGTCCAGGCCATCCACCCGGGTTACGGCTTTCTGGCCGAGAATCCCTCCTTTGCCGAGATTTGTCACAGCCACAAGATTGCCTTTATCGGTCCTACCGTCGATACCCTGAAGCTCCTGGGCGACAAGTTCCAGGCGCGGAAGATCGCACGGGACAATCGCGTTCCTGTGGTGCCGGGCAGTGACTCGCTCGTCCGGGACGAGGTGGAGGCGCGAAAGGTGGCGGGCAACATCGGGTATCCGGTCATCATCAAAGCTGCCGCCGGCGGCGGGGGCCGGGGCATGCGGATCGCCCATAACGATATGAGCCTGGCCAACGCCTTCTTCGTGGCCCAGGGCGAGGCCAAGGCGGCGTTCAAGGACGAGGGCCTCTACATCGAGAAGTACATTGAACGGCCCCGCCACGTCGAGGTGCAGATCCTTGCCGATCACCACGGTTCGGTGATTCATCTTGGCGAGAGGGACTGCAGCATCCAGCGGCGCCATCAGAAGCTCATCGAGGAGGCGCCCTGTCCTTCCATCTCCGACAGCACCCGCGACTACATCTGCCGAGCCGCCGTCAAGCTTGCCCGGTCGGTGGGCTACCGAAACGCCGGGACCTTCGAGTTCATCGTGGACCGGAAAGGCAATTACTACTTTATCGAAGGGAACGCGCGCCTTCAAGTGGAGCACCCCGTCACGGAGATGGTAACGGGAACGGATATCGTGAAAGAGCAGCTCCGCATTGCTTCCGACGAACCGCTGAGGCTCAAGCAGAAGAAAGTGAAAGTCCAGGGGACTGCCATTGAATGCCGGATCAATGCCGAAGACGCGAGCAACGGATTCGCCCCGTCGGCAGGGGCCATTACCAAGTTTCATGCCCCCGGCGGACCGGGTGTTCGGATAGACACCTATGTCCATCACGGTTATGAAATTCCCCCCAATTACGACGCGATGATTGGCAAGCTTATTGTCCACCAAGCCTCCCGCGACGAGGCCATCGCGTGCATGAGGCGGGCCCTGCACGAGTTCGAGATCGAGGGCGTCAAGACCACGATCCCGCTCTACCAAAGGGTCTTCACCGACTCGGCCTTCGTCAAGGGCGAATTTGATACCGGTTTCATCGAGGACCTGTTGGAACGAAACAGGTAGTGTGGCATGGCCCAATACAGTCTCGGCCTGGATTTCGGTACCGAATCGGCCCGTGCGCTCTTGGTTGAGTTGGGGACAGGCCGAGAGACCGCGACGGCCGTCGCCAAGTACAAACACGGCGTTATCGACCATGCGCTGCCGAGCAGCGGGGAGAAGCTTCCCGGCGACTGGGCCCTTCAGCATCCCAAGGACTATCTGACATCCCTCGGGGCCACTGTTCGGCGCGTTCTGAAGGACAGTGGGGTATCTGCCGAGGATATTGTTGGCATCGGTATTGATTTCACATCGGCCACGATCATCCCTGTCGATCAGAAGGGCACGCCCCTGTGTTTCAAAGACGAGTTTGCGGATGTTCCCCACGCATGGGTGAAACTGTGGAAACACCACGGCGCCCAACGACAGGCCGACCGGATGAACGAGGTCGCCTCCGATCGAGGCGAAGCCTTCCTCCAGCGCTGCGGCGGCCGGATTTCCTCGGAGTATCTCTTCCCGAAGATATGGGAGACGCTGGAGAACGCTCCCGCCGTGTATGACGCGGCGTGGACGTTCGTCGAGGGCGGCGACTGGGTGGTCTGGCAACTTACCGGCCAGCTCCTGCGCAACGCCTGTGCGGCGGGGTACAAGGCGCTGTGGAGCAAGTCGGACGGGTTTCCTTCCTCCGAGTTTTTCCGTGCTCTGGACCCCCGATTGAAGAACGTGGTTTCGGAAAAGATCCACGGCGAGGTCGTGCCGGCGGGGCAGAATGCCGGCGGCCTGACAGCGAGGATGGCCAAGAAGCTCGGCCTCAAGCACGGCACGCCGGTCGGCGTCGGGGGGATCGATGCCCACGTGGCCGTCCCGGGTGCGACGGTCGTCGGGCCGGGAACGCTGTGTCTGGTCATGGGGACGTCTTTCTGCCACATGATTGTGCACCCGGAGTTTCATGCGGTCTCCGGCATCTGCGGCATTGTCGAGGACGGTATCATCCCCGGTTACTTCGGCTACGAGGCCGGCCAGGCGGCTGGCGGGGATGTGTATGCGTGGTTTGTCAACAGCACCGTGCCGGCTGAATATGCCCGCGAGGCCCGGAAGCGCAAGATAGACCTCCATGCCTTGCTGGAGGAGAAGGCCGGGGCCCTGGGGCCGGGCGGGGGCGGGCTGGTGGCCCTGGACTGGCTGAACGGCAACCGGTCGGTCCTCAACAACACGGACCTGAGCGGCGCGATCGTGGGCTTGACTCTTGGCACGAAACCCGAGGAGATCTACCGCGCCTTGATCGAGGCGACGGCCTTCGGTACGCGGACCATCATCGAGAACTTCGAGGCCCACGGTATCGGGGTCGATAGCGTCTGCGCCTGTGGGGGCCTGCCCGAGAAGAACCGTCTGGTGATGCGGATCTTTGCCGATGTGACGGGCCGGGAGTTCGGTGTGGCCGCGTCGCAGCAGGCCACGGCCCTCGGCGCGGCCATGTTCGGCGCCGTGGCGGCAGGGAGCGCGAGAGGGGGGTATGACTCGATCGTGGACGCCGCCGCCAATATGGCGCGAAGGAAGGACGAGCGCTTTGCGCCGGACGCCGGCGTGAAGAGCGCATACGACGATCTGTTTGCGGAATACACCAAGCTGTACGACTACTTCGGCCGGGGCGCCAATAACGTGATGGCGAATCTGAAGCGTATCAAAGGGTACCCGACCACATAACGCTATCGGGGACATGGACCGGAAGCCGACGTCTTCGGCGGATCAGGCCGTGTCCCCGGAATCGAAAAATATGACATCGAACCACAAGCTCCAGACCATCGATGACCCGAAACTGACCGAAGATCTATTCTCCTGGGCGGAGAGTCTGCCCCGCGATCCCGCCAATCAGCAGACACTCGCCAAGGAGACGGATTGGCTCTCTTATATTGAAGCCCACAGCGGCGCCCCAACGAGTGTGAAGATCGTCCCGGCAAGGCCGGGGCAGGGAATCCACTTCACCGACGAGACCCTTCGGGACCCGATTCCCGCCATTTTCGACACGGTGGACACAAAGGCATTATGTGTCTGCGTCGAGCGTCACGGCCTGCACGTGAACAATGTCGAGCATCTCCTCGCGACGCTCTATGTCTTTGGCGTGGACAACGCCACGGTCCTGGTGAAGAAGGGGGGGCTCTGGCCGCGCTTTGTCTGGAAGCGCTCGCTGCCGCTGTTTACGAACAGCGTGCTGGAGTATGTCATCGCGTTGCGCGAGGCCGAGATCACGGAGCAGACCGACAGCCCCCGGAAGTACAGGACCATCAAGGGCCGCCACACCTTCCGGCACGACTTGCGGGAGGACCAGATTACGATTGAACCGTTGAATGTGGACCGGGAGCCGCCGTCTTCGGCGGATCAGTCCGCGTCCCCAGAATCAGGACTCCGCGTACACTACCGATCGGGCTATCCCCGTCTCGACATCCCCGATCAGGAGATCGAGATCGACATGACCCCCGCGACGTTCCTGGGCGAGATCGCCGAGGCCCGAACGCTGGTCAACCAGTTCAACCGCTGGCCCTACTTTGCGGCCAGGCAGTTGGGCAAGCTGTCCTTCCTCACCTACGGCTATGGCGTCGGGGTGAACACGGAGAACGCCGTGGTGCGCCTGCGGAATCGCTGCTTCAGCCAGCCGCGTTATGGAGGCGACCAGCACGAGCTGGTCCGGCACAAGGTGATCGACTTCCTGGCCGCCGTTCGCTTCCTTGGTCCGCTCCGCTGCGTCAAGTTCGACGTGGTCAAGAGCGGCCATGCCTTCGACCTGCAGGTCTGCCGGGAGATGGACCGGCTGCTGGTCGAGGCGTAGGCGGCCATGTCCGAGAATACATGAGGGGGATGCCCCTTCCTCCCCCCCCTGACAATGAGGTGTCCCCCCCACACCAGTCATTGAATTTTGCTTTTGAGGGACGTCTCGACCATTTCCTGCCATGCCAGGAGCAGGTCGGACCCCGAATGGCGACCGAGGGCCTTGCCGAACTCAACCCACGTGTGACCCAGATGGCCGTCGACCTGTTCTCGGACTTTCGCTTGTCGTGAAGCGGGGTCGGGCTGGCCGAGCCAGTCGTGCACTGCCTGATAGGCCAAGCCGATGTGCTTTCCTGTGTTGCCCAAGGCTGCCAGGGTGTGAGGAGCGGCGTAGGCCCCCAAGGCCCCAACTCTTGCCGCGGCGCTGAACAGGGCGGGGACCCCGTGGTCCAAAGGCGCCGAGGTGCGGTGCGCTCCATCCTTCGACCGAAGCGATGTTTTGCAGTGTCGAAGGGCCATTCCCCTTGCGCCGGCGGCGCGGGCAAGCTCCAATACGATCTCGGCGGACATGAAGTCGGGGACGCTGGACCGAAGCGCCGCCTCGAACGCCCCGGCGACCAGGGCACATATGCAGGCGTTTGCGGACTGAGGGTCAGTCGCGACACGGCTTGTGGCCTGGATCATTTCGACGGCGGCAGCGAGATTCAGCGCGCCGAAGGCGTCACCGCCGGCGGCGTCGCAGCAGGACAGGGTGAGGAGGCCCAGCGTGCGGTCGCCCCCCTCGGTGGCGGCGAGCATCACGTCCAAGAGGGGCTGTTCGGCCTGTTGGCGCAGGGCGGAATGAATGGCAATATCCACCCGCGTTCGCCATTCGTCAAGAAAACGGTTCCCCATGAATGTTTCTCTGCAGATGTCGCTTCCGCGCCGCGCCGCAACAAAAACGTTGACAAGAAGCGCGAGTTTGGCTACACTACTATTCGTGGTGCACGTGAACTAACGCCACGCGCCAGCTTGTGAACCAGCACCTATCGCCCCCAGCGTTCGGTAATTGTTTTGCAGAGGCATGCACAACCCAAAAAAACCGGTAGTGTAGTATACAGTAATTTACAGAATATGTCAAGTATTTTCTTGCCTTTTTCTGCATTTGGGTGATGGCTGTCACGGGTGATGCGGGCCGAAGCCGCGCCGCATGGAACCCGTATGGTGGGGGGCATAGAGAGTTTGTCGTGGTGAGCTCGATCTTCAAAAAGGACCGGATTCTTCCCGACAGGGCCAGTGTAGATGTCAACCCCCGGCGAACGGCTTGCAAAGATTCTGGCACAGCTCAAAGCCAGCGGTATTCCACAGCAGGAAGTGGCCAGGCGAATTGAAACGCCGCCCCAGTTTCTCTCCGATGTCAAGGCCGGGCGGTCCACCTTGACGGCCACCTTTGCGGTTCGCCTTGAACGCGCCTTCGGCATCAATCACGGCTGGCTTCTGCAAGAAGAGGGCGAGCCCTGGCTCACCGACCTGCCCCAGGATGCGCACCCTGCCATGGGGCCTGGCACGGAGATGGAGCGCCTGCCTCTGCTGGATGCGCTGGTCGCCGGCGACCCGAATCGGGCCTCGGAATGGTATGGCGCGCGGTATCCGGTCTTTGCCGGCCAGGCCAGGCCGGCTGTGGCGGGGGGGCGTCGCTATGTGCTCCGCCTGTCGGAGGAGAATGCTTTTGGTGAACTCAAGGCAGATGACCTTTTGCTTATCGAGAACCGGCCGGACATTTCCCTCAAAGCGGTTGTCGGCAAGGTCTGCACGGTGCAGGTCGGAGACTCGCGCACCCTCGATGCGGTGGGGTGGGACCCGAAAGCGCAGCGCTACCGCCTGGCACAATCCGGGAGAGAGTTCGAGACAGACCAGGAGGCTGCGAGTCAGGGCGTGGAGATCCTGGGCATCTGCCTGAGCGTGATCTGGCGCAAGATTTCATACTGAGCCATGTCGCCGCACCGTCCCCGCCGAGCTACTGAAACCACAGGCCGCTCACCAGCCACTTGTCGCCCTGTCTGGTCAGGATGAGTTTGATCAGCATGTCGTTGTCGGATTTGCTGAACTTGCCCTTCCAGAGAACGATGACGGCGGGGGACTTCTTCAGGAAACCGAGATAGGTGCGGGACTGGCAGTCCCCGAGGCGCGCTCGAATCTGCGCGTTGCTGGTGAGGAACTTGATCTGCGAGATCGCAGCCTTTAGCTTCGCGTCGAAGTCCTGGCAGTATTTCACATAGTCCTGTGCTTTCATCGCCTCCAGAATGTTGTCCAACATCGGATCGGCGGCCGCACGCATCGCCTCATCCGTCAGGTCGGTTTGGGCCCGGACAGACACCGGCACAATCCCCAGCACCAGGAACACCACAACCGCACTTAGCGACCTATTTTTCATCTCTCCCTCCCGTTACGGAACCTTACCCACCCATCACCTATTGCTCCTCCACCCGCTCCACACTGAAGAGCACCGTTCCGCCGCCGGTCTTTTCGCACGGGTCGGGGCAGTGGATGTATGCTTTGGGGCTCTCACGGTTGTCGGCAGGGGCCAGGCCCATCATCTTGGGCGGGATGCCCTTGGCCAGCGCACAATAGAACGGCATGATCGGGCCGAGGCCGTGCATGCAGCAGGCGGTGGTCTCCTGTAGATTGAACTTGTAGCCGCGGTCGAGGACGATCTTGTCGCCCTTCTTGTAGGCCGGGCAACGGCCCTTGATGTCTTCGACGGTGATGACGAGCTTGAAGCCGGGTTTCATCTTCTTCCTCTCCTCCTGGGCGCGGAGTGATCCCGCGAGACTACCGGCAGCCATAGATGCCGCAGCGGCCCTGCAGAATTGCCTACGGTTAATCCCTCTGGTCTTTCTCCCTTCGCTTCCGGGGACACGACGTCGTCCCGCCGCTGGCGGGGCTTGGGTCATGTCCCCGCGCGCGTTCCTCGTGGCCTTTTCGGGCATCGATCCTCTCTCCACAGTCACAGGCGATGGTCTTTCCATACTGGAACAGGGTGATGTCGTAGTGCTTGTGACATTTGGGGCAGCGCACGGCCATGGGCTTTTCCTCGTGCCCTTATTTTATCACAGTGGGCAACTGTTTTCTTGAAATTTCGGCGGTGTCAGGGATAATAGTGCATTGGAATCAATATCGCTTGGGAAGTCAATAGCTGTGAGAATTCTCGTGGTTGAAGACAATGTGAAGATGGCCGAATCCATCCGCCGTGGCCTCAAAGAGCGGGGGTATGTCGTTGATCTCAGCCACGACGGCGAGGACGGCATGCACCTGGCCACGACGGAACCGTACGACCTGGTCATCCTCGACATCATGCTGCCGAAATACGACGGAGTGCAGATTCTCAAGCGCATGCGCGAAAAAGAATTGAGCACCCCGGTTATCTTCCTGACGGCCAAGGATGCCGTCGATGACCGGATCAAGGGCCTCGACGCCGGGGCGGACGATTACATCGTGAAGCCCTTCTCCTACGGCGAGCTCATGGCCCGCGTCCGGGCGCACCTCCGGCGGTCCCTGACGGAGACTGCCAGCCTCCTCAAGGTTGGCGATCTGACCCTCGATCTCGAGAAGCACGAGGCCCGGCGCGGGGACAAGGTGACGCAGCTCTCCAGCAAGGAGTTCGTCCTGCTCAAGTATTTCATGCAGAACGTGGACAAGGTCCTCACGCGCACCGCCATCGGCGAGCACGTGTGGGACATGAACTTCACCGGACTGAGCAACGTGGTTGATGTCTACGTCAATTACGTTCGCAACAAAGTGGACCGTGGCTTCGAGATGAAGCTCATCCACACGATCCGCGGCGTGGGCTACGTCATGAGGAGCCCCGATTGAAGTTCTACCGGAGCATACGATTTCGCCTCATCCTGGTCTATACGCTCCTCCTCTGCCTGGCGATTACGGCCTTCGGCATCTTCGGTTACTGGCGGACGAGGCGCGATGTAATCAAGACGGTGGACCGCACCCTCCGTGCGGAGTTCCTGGGGCTTGGCGGCGTCTACCACGTCGACAAGTCCCGTCTCAGGGAGTTCGCCATCGAGACCGACCTGGAGAATCAGCACGGCCGCAGCCCGTGGCTCTACTTCATTGCTACGACGCCCAGAGGCGAGATCGTGGCGCGAACACAAAACACCCCCGATTCAGGTATGTTGGTGAGCCCGGAAGGTTTCCAGTACACTCTTGGCGGGAGGGACGCGGTCGAAATCGTTGCGGACAAGCTGCGGTGCCTGGCCCGGATGGTGAGCGATTCCGAGGGGAACCAGTATGTTGTTCAGATTGCCACGTCGCTCGAATTTCAGTTCAAGACGCTCGACAACTTTGTGAAGAACATGATCGTCGGGGGGATGGTGTTCGTCGTCGTCGTCACGCTGCTGGGCTGGTTTATCGTCAACGGTGTCTTTATGCGTGTCCGTCGGATTCGGCGGACGGCGGAGCGCCTGTCTGCGGCGAACCTCACGCTGCGGTTGCCGGTGAGAGGCACGGAGGACGAGATCGACCGCCTGGCCCAGACGTTCAACCGCATGATCCAACGGATTCGGGGCAGCGTGGACCGTGTAATGCGTTTCACAGCCGACGCCTCCCACGAGATCCGCACCCCCCTCAGCTCCATGCGCAGCGAGGTGGAGCAGGCCCTCGAAAAAAGGCGTTCGTCTGACGAATATGAGCGCGTTCTCGCGAGCTGCCTGGAGGAGCTTGACAAGCTGGGCGGCATCGCCAACAACCTGCTGGCCCTGGCCCGATCGGACATGACGGCTCGGAAGCGAGCGTTCGGGGATGTGAATCTTGCCGAGACACTCAGGGGCGTTGGGGAAATCGGCGCCGCCCTGGCCCAGCAGAAGCGCATCGACTTCCAATCCAATGTCGCCCCTTCGCTCTGCGTGAAGGGCGACGAGGAGCAGCTTTCGCGCCTGTTTACCAATCTTGTGGATAATGCAGTGCGCTACACCGATCAGGGTGGGGATGTGATTTTGAGCGCATCGACAAAGGATGGCCGTGTGACCGTTTCCGTGACGGATACGGGGATCGGAATCCAGAAAGATGAGCTGGTGCGCATCTTCGACCGGTTCTACCGCTCCGAGCGCGGTCGGTCCTTCTCGCCGGCGGGCAGCGGTCTGGGCCTGAGCCTTTGTGAGGCCATCGCGAAGGAGCACAAGGCGGTGATTGCTGTCGAGAGCAAGCCGGGTGAGGGGAGCACGTTCACTGTCCGATTCCCGCCTCGGGAAGGGGAGGTGCAAGAATGATGAGGGCTATCTGTGTTGCCGTGACTGTGCTTCTGTTTCTCTCCAGCGTGACGCTGGCGGATAGCGTCTGTCTGCCCAACGGCTCGTTCGAGGCCGGAAAAGGCAAGCCCGATGGCTGGTCGCTCCATGGCGGCCAGGGCAAATGGGAGGCCGGCGGACGCAGCGGCGGAAAGTGCATCAGCGTCACCGGCACCGGCCAGGACGATAGCTACTGGCGATGTGACACGATGCCTCTCCAACCGGACAAGACCTATCGCGTTCGGTTCTTCACGAAGACCGATGCGAAGGGGGGGTGCATTATCACGTGCTCGTCGTTTGTCAACCGTGACTTCCGCGCCGGCGAGGAGTGGGAAGAAAAGAGTTTTATCTTCAAGACGCCGAGCGCCATCAAGGACGGCTTTATCCGCTTCGGCCAGTGGCACAAGAGGGGGACGGTTTGGTTTGATGACATCTCGTTTGCCGAGGTCGCGCCCATCCACCTGACGCGGTATGGGGTGACGCTGGGCGTGGGCGAGTCCATCAACAAGGGCACGTACAAGTTCACCGCCCAGATGGCGAAGGAGTCCTCGAACTACTCCCGTTGCTGCGTCGAGCACACGTGCGGTTTCAACTCCAATCGGTGGACGCTCGGCAACGGATCCGCGATTACCTACCGTCATGCCGTCAGTGGGTTTGCGCAGACATCCGGGAAGGTGGCTGTCAGCATGAGTTACCACCGGTCCGGCGAGTGCATCATCGAGGCCCGCAAGGACGGGGGAAAGTGGCGGCAGATTGGACGGCTTGGGAAGGATGGCGGACAGGAGGCGGTGCTGCCTCATGATCTTTTCCCCGCCAGGGTCATCGATGTGCGCATTGGTTCCACGGGAAGTTTCCAGATCACGAGCTACTCCTACGAAGCCGGGCTGAAGGGGACCCCGCCCGAGTTCCAGGGAAACACGTGGTTCCTGGAGACGACGAGGGAAAGCAAGAATCTCTCGATTGCAATCAAGTCGCTTGGCACGCTGTGCCCGGGTGGGACGAATGCCGTCGATCTTGTCCTGGCCAATCCGAAGGGAAAGGCGAGCGAGATCGACCTATCTCTCGAGATGACGCCGGAGGATGGGAGGGAGATCAAACGACTTGCGTCGGTCGAATTCTCCGGTCGTGCGGCGGTGCAGATTCCGTACTCACTTCAGTCAGCGGGGAAGTATGACCTGACGTTGTCCGCCCGCGACCACGGATCGAGGGCGCTGCTCTATGAGACGCAGTGTTCCTTCCTCGTCCCACCGTTGTATGCTGCCGACTTCGGCTACGCCCTTGGCGGGACCGACGCCTGCGAGGTGTGGTGGTGCGAGCCGACGTACAAGATCAGCCGTGAGCGACCGGCGCCGACGCGCAAGCGGCCCGTTGAGGTGGCGGCATCGAAGGGGGAGTACGAGCCGTTCCAGTTGGTCCTCCGACCCAAGCGCGATCTGACGAATGTGAAGATTCGAGTTGGCCAGTTCCGCAATGGCGACAAGACCATTCCGGCCGACAACATCAAGGTGGATTTGGTCGAGTATGTCCCGGTCAAGATCCCGACCGATGCCTTAGGTTGTGTGGGCGATTGGCCCGATCCGCTGCCGCCCTATGAGGGGCCTGTCGATATTAAGGCGGGACGGAACCAGCCGATCTGGATCACGTTCCATATTCCGCGCGGCGCCGCCGCAGGAGACTACCAGGGAACGATTGAGGTCATTCCTGAGAATGCATCGCCGATCTCTGTGCCGGTGACGTTGCGCATCTACGACTTCGCGATCCCGGAGGAGCGGCATCTCCAGGTTGGGATGAACCTGAGCAAGGGGGGCCTGAAGCGATACCACAACCTGGAGACGAACGAGGAAGTGGAACGGGTTTTCTATCTCTACAACAAGAACATGGCCGAGCATCGCATCTCCAACTTTAGCATCATGTCCTACTACCGGCCGGTGGTTTCGTTTGCGGGTGCAAACTGGCAGGGGGGCGAGAAGGTGACAACGGACAAGCTCGCCGGCGAGAAGAGCCTGCTGGTGGTTGATGACGACGAGAACCGGTGCGTGACCGCCTCGACGCTTGACTATCTCCCGGTGAAGCCGGGCGGCAAGTACGAGTTCGTATGGGCGGCCAAGACGAAGAAGGGCCATCCCTATCTCGTGACCCTGAACCAATATGACGCCGACAGGCGATGGATCAGCGGCAATAACATCGACCTGCGCCGGGAGGGCGTGGGGGAATGGAAGAAGGAGCGCCACGTCATCGACGGTCAGGTCAACCCCAATGCAAGGTACATGAGCATCAACCTGCGCCCCGCGCTATGGTCGGAGAAGGGAGAGCAGAAGGGCGAGGCGTATTTTGACGAAATCCTTTTCCGGGAGCTGCCCAACGGGAAGAATATGGTCAAGGATCCGGGCTTCGAGTTCGGCGCCGATAACCTGAAGATGAAGATCGACTTCACGAAGTTCGACGAAGCCGGAAAGAAATATCTCGACGGACTCGGCTTCAACGTGTTCAAGGTCCCCCTCTACGGCTTTGGCGGCGGCACGTTCCACAGTTGCCGGCCCGGCAGGATTCTCAACTACGATCAGGGCTCCCCCGAATACATGAAGCTCTTCTCGCACTACTGCAAGACACTCGTCGATCACCTGGTCGAGAAAGGCTGGTACGACAAGCACTGCGTCTATTGGTTCGACGAGCCGGCGCCCAAGGACTACCCCTTTGTCGTCGAGGGGATGAAGTGCCTGAAACGGGCGGAGCCGAGACTGAAGCGTATGCTCACCGAGCAGCCCGAACCGGAGTTGCTGGGGCACGTGGACATTTGGCTGCCGGTCCTGAGCGCATACGATCGCGAGAAGCTCTGGCCGCGCATGGCGAGGGGTGAGGTGGTGTGGTGGTACATCTGCTGCGGGCCGAAGACGCCCTACCCGAATAACTTCATCGACCACCCCGCCATTGAGCCGCGCATCTGGTTCTGGATGACCTGGCGCGAGAAGGTGACCGGCAACCACATCTGGCATGTCAATTACTGGAACGGCCGCCTCGTCTATCCCCCACCGGACCTGCAAAACCCATGGGAAGACCCCATGAGCTACGTCAGCGGCTACGGCCGGCCCGTCGGTTTCGTCGGCTATTGGGGCAACGGCGACGGCCGGAGCGTCTATCCGCCGAACCGCGATCCGAAGAACGACAAGAAGAAATACCTGTGCGGCCCGGTGAACTCGATCCGGTGGGAATTGCTCCGCGAGGGGATCGAGGATTACGAATACTTCTATTTGCTGCGGCAGAAGATCGCGGCCCTCGAAAAGTCCGGCAAGCATCAGGCGCTGGTCAAGGAAGCGAAGGCCCTGCTTGACATCCCAACCGGGATCATCGAAGATCTGACGCACTACACAAAAGACCCGACGAAGCTCGAAGCCCATCGCGGGGAGGTGGCGCATATGATCGAGCGGGTTGACCGGGTCACCCGATGACCCCGAAGAGGGTCAAGGCGCCGCGCACGGCAAACACGGCGGCGAAGATATAGAAGATGGGGTCTACTTCCTTGCCTTTGCCCGCCACGATCTTGAGGACGGCGTAGCCGATGAAGCCGGCGGAGATGCCCTCGGTGATGCTGAGCTTGACCGGCATGATGATGACCGTGAGAAAGCTTGGAATGGCCTCGGTGTAGTCCTCCCAGTTGATCTTCGCTGCGGCCTGCATGATGGCCGCGCCCACGATGATCAGAACGGGGGCAATAACGGGGAGCAGAAAATCCTGGTTCGACACGGGCACGCCGCCGCCGACCATCTGCACGACCGGCTTGAAGAAAATGGCCAGCACGAAGAGGGCGGCGGTGACTACGTTGGCGAGGCCCGTCCGCGCGCCATCGGCGACGCCTGATGAACTCTCGATGTAGCATGTGACCGTTGACGTGCCCATCGTCGCGCCGACGATGGTGCCGATTGCGTCCGACATGAACGCCTGCCCGGCGCGTGGAAGCTCGCCATCCTCTTTGATAAACCCCGCCTGATTGCCCACGGCGACGAGGGTCCCCACGGTGTCGAAGAGGTCCAGAAGGAAGAAAATGAAGATCATTTCCAGGCCGAGCAGCGTGAAGACGCCCGGGAAGTTCAGCTTGCAGAGAGTGGGGGCCACGGAGGGCGGAAGCTTCACGGGAGGGCCTCCGGGATACTGGATGAGGCCCAAAGGGATGCCGATGAGAGCGGTCGCAACCATGCCGATCAGTATGGCGCCCCGCACCTTTCTGACAAGAAGGATTCCGATGATTGCGAGGCCGACAATCGACAGAATCTGGCAGTTGCGGAGCGTGGCCATGTTCTCCGCAGGGACGACACCGCGCAGCTTGAAGCCCGCGTCGCTGTAGCCGACGAATGCGATGAGCAAGCCGATGCCCGTGGCGATGGCGTAGCGCAACGACTCCGGGATGGCACGCATGATCCGCTCGCGGAATTTAAAGGCCGAAAGGGCGAGGAATAATGTGCCCGACAGAAAGATGACGGCCAGCGCGATGGGCCACACCTGCGCAAGGGCCTGTTGTGCGGCGTCGGCTTTGGCGACGCCTTGCTTCAGCAGGTTTGCCTTTATTGGCCCGGCCATCTTGTGGCAGACGGCCACGAAGATGAAGTTCTCACCCATGGCGGCGGCAAGGGCAAAGGGATAGTTGGCGATCAGACCGAGAAGCAGTGTGGCGACGGCGGCCGAGAGGCAGGTTGCCACCATGACGGCGCCGTAGTCCATGCCGACCTGGCTTAGCACCGCCGGCTGGACGAAGATGATGTAGGCCATGGTCATGAACGTGACTGCGCCGCCGCGGATTTCGGTGCGGATATTGGTCCCCGCTTCGCTCAGCTTGAACGTCTTTTCCAGGAATTTTTTCATGGTTGAGTACCCTCCAGGCATGTCGGGATCAGGGATGCCGCTGCTGGATCGCCTATGCGTAATGCAGATGGCTATGCGCCTGCGCCAGCATCGTCTTCATGGGCAGACGGTAGGGGCAGGCGGCCTGGCAGGGCGCATCGCAGTTGGCGCATGCGGCGGCCGTGCAGGACTTCGGCAGCCCGTCGTAGTGCTCCATGGCCATCCGCTCGTGGCCATAGTCCTCGTAATACATGTTGAACCGCATGATCTCGGGGATGCGCACGCCCTTCGGACAGGCGTCGGCGCACTCACCGCATCCGGTGAGGCAGTAGCTCCGGGAGATGGCCGAGGCGTATTCGCGCAACCGCTCTTGGTCCCGGCGGGTCAATTTTTGCCCGGAGGCGCTCACGTAAAAGTCCACGTCCTCGACGGTTTTCATCGTCTTGACCAGCGTGCACACGGCGGGATGGCTGAGAAGGGCCCATTTCACCGCCGCGAGCCGCGCCCGTCTTTTCTCCTCCGGGTCCTTTGCCGCGAGCCCCTCCAGCTTTTCCGGCACGGCGCGTTGTCGGATGGGCGGGATAGACTTCATCACGACCACGGCGACATTTTTCTCCTTCGCCTTGTCCAGAACCTTACGGAGTTCTTCCGGCTTCTGTTTCAAAGCGGCCTTCTTTTCGTCCTTCGGCGGCCTTCTCATTTCAAACATGAAGTTCCACGACGGCATGATGAGGTCGATATGGCCGCACTCCACGGCGAAGTCCAGCGCCTCGGCCATCATATAGGGGCCGTGCGACGACGTGGCAAGGAAGCGGGCCTTGCCCTGCTTCTTGAGCTGGTCGGTGGCCTTCAGCATCTCCGGGTCGCGCAGTCGTTCGACGTCCTTCTCACCGGCGTCGTTGGTCGGGCGCTCGCCGATGGCGTGGATGAAGAGGACGTCCACGTGATCTGTCTGCAGCCGCTTTAGGCTGTCCTCGACGCACTGGATGTACTTCGACGCGGGCGTGTGCAGCGCCAGGTGCTGCGGGTATTTGCCGAACTTGCACATCTTGGTGGCGATGAAGACCTTGTCGCGGACCTTCGGGAGGGCTTTCCCGAGCGTCTCCTCGCTCGCCGGGAAGTAGTCCGGTGCGGTGTCGAAGTAGTTGATGCCGAGATCGACGGCGCGCTGGACGATAGAGGGGTTCTGCAACCGGCCGCCGCCGCCCATGCTGACATCGCCGACCCTCCACCCCGTACGGCCGAGGGTGTTGTATTTTTGGATGCCCCCTTCGACGGGCTTTTTCTCCTCTTGGGCCACGCTTATTTTGCCCGCACCGAACAGCGCTGCGCCCCCGATGCCTGCTGTCTTCAAAAAATCGCGTCGGTCCATATCCATTCTCCTTTCTCATGGTTGCGCCCCCTACATGTGGGCGGGATTGTAGAACACAGCGGTGGATTCATGCAAGAAAAAAGCGGGACGGCGTCACGCGCCGCTCCGCCTGTCGGCAGATATCCACCTCCCGCCTTTGTTTTGGCTGAGTGCAAATCAATCCATGGTCGGCAAGATCGCACGAATGTCCTGCAACTGTCGAAAGAAAGCCAGAACGTCTTCTTCGGCCTGCTTGGCGGGTATGTCAAACTCGTCCGCCACTCCTGCGGCGAGTTCCCGGATGGCTGTCTTTCCGTCGATACGGCGCCAGAGGAATGAACCCGTTCTGTTGAGGGGGAAGAGGTCGTCGAGTTCGTCCAGGTCGCCGGCGGGGATGAGGACCGTCTTGCCCTCGACCGTTCGCGAGGTGAAGAGGTCGGTTTTGGCGTAGCAGATGTCGAGATCGGACAAGTTGATTATCCTGAGGGCGTCATTCCAACCAGAACGACGGGATGTTTTTCATAATTTCGTAGTTGTCCCACTTCTTTTGCGGCTGGGGCCCCTTCTTCCTGGCCCACTCGGCCATACGGCGGACGCCCTCCTCCAGGGTTACAGAGGTCTTGTAGCCGAGAAGGTCTTCCGACTTCTTCGTCGTGCAGAAGGCATGTTTGACCTCGAAACGCGCTTCGAGGTGGACCGGTTTGATGTCGGTCTCCATGGCCTTCACCACTTCTTCGGCGAGTTGGTTGATCGTGTAGTGCTTCGCCGCGCCGACGTTGATGATCTCTCCCAGCGCCTCCGGCGTGAAGGGGGCGCGGGCGATGCAGGGGGCCACGTCGCCGATGTAGGAGAAGGCCCGCGTCTGCTCGCCGTCGCCGAAGATGGTCGGCGGTTTGCCTTGCATGATCTGGTTCATGAAGATGCCGATCACGTTTCGGTACTTGTCGCCGATGTTTTGGCCTTCGCCGTAAACGTTGTGCGGCCGGATAATAACGTAGTCCAAACCGAACAGTTCCTTGCTGATCTCGAGTTCCTTCTCCACGGCGTATTTCGCAATTCCGTACGAATCTTCGGGGCGTGGCGTCAGGCTCTCTTCCATGGGTGTAACGTTCATCCCATACACTGCCATGGATGAGGTGAAGAGGAAGACCTTCACGTCGTTGTTGACCGCTGCGTTGATCAGATTGACCGAGCCCATCAGGTTGTTCTCGTAATTGAACCGTTTGATGAAGTGGCTCAGCCCCTCCGCTGCGTAGGCGGCGAGGTGGTAGATGATCTCCACGCCCTTCACCGCCTCGTCGACGGCGTCCTTGTCGGTAATGCTGGCCTCGATGAACTCGGCCTTGGGATTGACGTTTTCCCTGAACCCACCGCTCAGATCATCCAGAGAACGGACCGGATGTCCCTCATTGATGAGAATGTTCACCACGTGGCTGCCGATAAATCCGGCGCCGCCGGTTACCAGGATTTTTGCCATGAGTCACAACCGTACACGAAGAGTAAGGGGTCTGACCGTACTACCACTTTGCATAGACGTCGCGGCGTGCAGGTCGCCCGTTGCCGAAGCTCGCGATAGCCTCGTCGGCGTTGTCGAACAGCATGAAGCGGTCCCTGATCTTGAAGATCTCCAGCGTGGCCTGGGCTTGCTCGTTCATCGCCGCCAGGCGCACCTCGCCGCCAAGCTCGCCGATCTTGTCCGTCAGGTCCACCAGGATGCCCGGCATACTCGGCGTTACCCAGAAGACGTGCGAAAAATCCACCACGAACATCCGTTTGCCCCCGTGGCACAGCTTCAGGACCTGTTCGAACACGATCGGCACCTGGGCCAGTTCCATCCGTTCGCTCAGCGGCGTCACGAGCATGACGTTGTGAAACTGCTCGACCTTGACGACGACCTGATGTTCGTTCCTGGCCATACCGCATGGAATTACACAAACGCGAAATCCAAAAAGAAGGCAAATTATACCATTATGACCGCGCTTGTGCAAGGGCTTCGTCGAGAATCTGGATGGGGTGGACCACGCGAACATTCAGGCCCGCGTCGGCGGTGCGATCTGCGATCTGCAACATGCACCCCGGGCAGCCCGTCGCCACGGTATCCGCGCCGCTTTCCCGGATCGCGTTCACCTTGTGGTCGGCGATCTGCATCGACAGGTCGTAGTGAAACAGGCTGAAGGCGCCCGCCCCGCCGCAGCAGCGCTCGGCCTCACGCATCTCGACCAGGTCCGCCGCGCGCCGCAACATGGACCGCGGCTCCTTTGCCACACCTTGCCCCCAGTTCAGATGGCACGGGTCGTGGTAGGTCACCTTCGCGGTGAGTTTCGGCATGTCGGCGTCGGTAAACCTGTCGATGAACTCCGAGATGTCGAGCACCTTCGCGCGCAGGGGGGCCCATGCGTCGCCAAGGAGGATGGGGTACTCGCTCTTCAGGGCGCGCCCGCCCGATGCGCAGGCGACGACGATGTAGTCAAGGTCGTTCCGGTCGAACGCCCGCAGATTGCGCCGGGCCAGCATGCGGGCCGATGCCTCGTCGCCGAAGGAGAGGATCGGCGTTCCGCAGCAGACCTGCCGGCGAGGGACGACGACCTCGACGTTGAAGTGGTTCAGCACGCGGATCAGCGACCGGGCGATCTCGGGATAGACATAGTTGATCAGGCAACCGACGAAAAACCCGACGCGCATCCTTGGGTTTCGCAATCGGCGCGTGTGGTTGAGCATATGGATGGCCGTGTGCCGGGAGAGCGTCGGAATCCAACGTCTTCCCATGAAGAAAAGCGGCAGATGGCGCATTGGTCCCCGGCGCTTGAGCGGGATGAGGCGCTGCCCGATGGCCGCGCCGAAGAGACCCAGATCGAAGAGCCACCGGTGGGGGAGCATGAGCCGGAAGATCATCCGCGCCAGGGGGGCCACGCCTTGCCGGCGGGCCATCTTCCGGCGGATCGAGTCGAGGATCGTGTGGTACTCCACGCCCGACGGACAGAGCGACTCGCAGCGCAGGCACTTCAGACACGTGTTGATGTATTCCTCGAACCGGCCGGTGAAGTGGGCCTCACCGTTCACGATCGCCTCGGCCAGAGCGATCCGGCCGCGCGCGACCATCGTCTCCGTGCCGGTCTCCAGGAACACGGGGCAGACCGACCGGCACTTTCCACACTTGGCGCAGCGGGCGATCTCTTCGGTGAGTGGGGTTCTACTTGTACTTGTCACCACACCGATCCGGGCGGCGGCACAGGCGGTCCACCTTCAGGTTGATGAGCTTCAGGTAGCGCTTTACGTCCTGCTCCCGGAACAGCCCGAGGTCTGCGCCGTCGCGCTGGACCTGGAGAAACAAGATCCGGGCCTGAAGCCACAACCCGTCGTAATAGAAATCCTGTGCGTGTTTGAAGACACGATAGGTTTCTGCCCTGCGAAGCACCTTATCAAGCCGCTGGTCCCTTGCCTCGCCAGGTGTGAGGGCCGGGCCGGCTGCGACGGCACATGTCGAAAAGGCCAGGACGATCGCGAGGAGCAGAGGTCTTGCCGTTCGGGATTTGGCGGTCGAGCTTGCCATGATATTCCTTTCCTTTCGTGGTCATGTCTTTGGCTCATTCTACTGGCCCAACCCGCGATTTGTCAAGTGGCAGAAACCGAGGAGTTTCCCCATGTCACTCGGCCGTGTCATTGCGTTATGGCATCTTTCGCTTCTCGCAATGAGACCACGCGGGCCGTGGGGAAACTCCTCAACCCCGAACCATTGACACGTTCCTTATCGGCTGGTAAAATTCATATTGAACGGGAGGAAAAGGTATGAGAATTCTACTGACCAACGATGACGGCATCCACGCGCCGGGACTCTTGGCTCTGAAGAACGAGTTGTCGAGGACCGCCGAGGTCGATGTGGTTGCGCCCATGGCCGAGCAGAGCGCGGTCGGGCACAGCATCACCCTGCACCGCCCGCTGCGTGTGATCGAGATCGAGCGCGACGGCGAGCTCGTCGGCTACGGCGTCAACGGCGCGCCGGCGGATTGCGTCAAGCTTGCCCTTGCGGAGCTCCTCGACGAGCGCCCGGACGTGGTCGTGTCGGGCATCAACCTGGGAGCGAATGTGGGGGTCAATGTGCTCTACTCCGGGACGGTGGCGGCGGCGATCGAGGGGGCCATGTTCGGCATCCCGTCGCTGGCCGTGTCCATCGAGATCGAGGATCGTCCTCAGTTCGACCCCGCAGCGCGGATCGTGGGCAAGCTGATTCGGAAGATGCCGCTGGCGGAGTTGGGAGATCATGTGATCCTGAACGTGAACGTGCCCGCCATTCCTCCCTCTCGGATCAAGGGCGTCAAAGTGACGCGCCAGAGCGTTCGCGCTCCGGAGGAGGCCTTCGATCGACGGACCGACCCGCGCGGCCGGTACTATTACTGGATCACCGCCGACTTTGACGGTTTGGCCGAGGAGGAAGGCACCGACGTAAACGCCCTGCGCGACGGCTATGTATCCATCACGCCGCTGCACTTCGACATGACCCGCCACACGCTGCTTCAGAAGCTGGGCAATTGGGATCTGGGGGGCGGTCTTGCCTGATCTGCGCGAAGCCATTTCGCTGATCATCGCTCACTTTCGCTGCGCGGGATATGCGGCGGTGGTGTTCACCTTGGGGTTCATCAGCTCCGTGGTCGTGGTCAAGTATCGCATCGAGCCATTGATCGTCTTTCCCCGGTGGGTGACCGGCAAGCTTCATCGGCTGCTGAAGCTGAACCCGCCGGTCATGTTTCTGTTCATCTTCGGGTTCAACAGCACGGCGATCTGCGTGTATATGCTCAGCGGCGTCATCCACTATCTCGTTCCGGTGGCCATTGCCTTCCTAACCGGGAAGAACATCGGTGTGATTACTTTTCTGGCCGCCAGGACGCCGCCGGATGAGGCGTTGGAGTCGCAGCCCCATCGCCGTCTCCAGATTCTTGCCACCGCCTGCGGCATCTTGACCGCGCTCCTGGAGATGCCGTGTTTCTGGATCGGGATCGCCATGGGGATGACGCTGGGCGGGTTTGGGGGAGGGCCGGGCGGCGACACAAGCGTGGCGGTGGTTGCACGCTTGGGCGCCTATCTCTATGTGATCGTTCCCGTGTTGCTGGTCTCGGCCATCGCCGAGACGATAGGGATTACGTTGATGATGGTCCGGAAGGACGAGGAGGACAAATGACCTTTCGCCTTGCCGCCATCGATCTGGACGGGACCCTCTTGAACAGTCGGAAGGAGGTCACGCAGCGATCGGTCGACGCGGTCCGCCGGGCGACCGAGAGGGGGCTGACGGTCGTCCTCTGCACCGGGCGCATGGTCTGCTCGGCGCAGCGGTACTGGGAGCAGATCGGTCTGGATACGCCCATCATCGGGTACAATGGGGCCGTGGTGAAGGATGTGGCGCGGGGGCGGACCCTCCTCCATCGCCCTGTGCCTGCCGACGTGACCCGGGATGTATTGGACTTCCTTCGGCGGCGGGACGTCTTCCCGCTGACGTATCAGGACGACCGGCTGTTCGTGGAGCGGGACACGGCGGAGGCCCGTTCATACTCCGCGACGTATAGAGTCCACTACCAGATCATCGACGACCTGGCCGATTTCCTCGGAGACGGCAGCACGAAGATTCTCATCGGGTGCGCGCCGGGAGAATGTTCCCACATGGCCATCGAGATCCAGAGGGCCTTCGGAGACCGGCTGAATGTAACCCAGTCGGAAGGGCGGCACGTTGAGCTGAACCATCCCTCGGCGACAAAGGCATCCGCCATCGGTTTTCTCGCGGATGAGCTGGGCGCCGAGCGCGAGGAAATTCTTGCTTTTGGGGATGGTATTAACGATACGGATATGTTACAATACGCAGGACTGGGTCTCGCGGTGTCCAATGCCTGGGATGAGGCAAAAAGGGCCGCCGATCGCGTGATCGGGAGCAATGAGGACAACGCGGTGGCTGCGTTTCTTGACTTGCTGGAGCTGTGAAGCCGGGGACGACGCCATGAAAAGCCGAAACCGACTGCTCTGTTTGCTGGCCTGCCTGTCCTTGTTTGCACTGCCCTTTGCCGTACTTGCCGGCGAGGATAATAAACCAAAGGAAAACAAGAAAGACGAGGGGTCTGCCGACAAGACGAAAGACGTGAAAAAGGGGACGGACGAGCCGGGCAAGGCCGATGTGCCGAAGGAAAAAGAAAAGGTGGAGCGAGGCATCCACGGCAACCCGGTGGAGTCGGGCCTCCGAAAACGATGGGGCTACAGAGAGCGCATGGCCGAGGCCCTGCGCAAGGCGGAGGAGAAGAAAAAACGCAAGCATGAGGAGTGGCTGGCCGACGAGGAGCGGAGGCGCGAGGCGATCCGGCGCGTCCGTGAGGAACGCGCCGCCCAGAAGAAGAAACGGGCGGCGGAGGCCAAGGAAAAAGGGCATCGGGACGACTTCCTACTGCCCCCGGAAAAACTCGCCACGATCACGATGAAGAGCGGCTGCTCCTTCAAGGGCGTCATTATGACGGAGACGAAGGAGGAGATCACCGTCAAGATCAAAGGCGGTGAAATGACCATCGACAAACGCCTCATCTCCTCGATTGATCGCCCGCCCGAACCTGAAAAGAAGCAGGAGAAGACGCTCCCCGCGCAGAAATAGCCTGCGGCGTCACCCCTGTTCGTGCGTGTGCTCTTGGCGCCGGTGGAGGAGGGAGTGGGGCGTCTCGAGACCGTGGGCCGAAAGCAGCGCCTCGTCGCTCAGGATCGGTTCGGCCGGGCCGTGCTTTACCATCACTCCGTCGTCCATAAGGCACGTTTCCTTGCACGTCTCGATGATAAATTCCAGATCATGCCCGGAAATGATTTTCGTGATGGGCAGGTCGTTGAGCACATCGATCAGCGCCCGCCGGGAACGATGATCCAGGTTCGATGTCGGCTCATCCAGGACGAGCACGCCCGGGTCCATGGAAAGCACGGTCGCGATGGCGGCCAGCCGTTTCTGTCCGCCCGACAGATGGTGCGGCGCCTTCTCGCCGAGGTCCGATAGCCGCACGGCGGCCAGCGATTTGGTTACGCGTTCTTTCACCTCGGACTCGGTGCAGCCCAGGTTCAGCGGGCCGAAGGCCACGTCGTCGAAGACGGTCGGCATGAACAACTGATCGTCGGCCTCCTGAAATACCAGCCCCACCCGGCGGCGGATCTCCTGCAAGGTCTTCTTGGCGACGGGCAACTCCCCGATCTTCACCGTGCCTTCCCCAGTGAGCACGCCGTTCAACTGGAGCAGCAGCGTCGATTTCCCCGCGCCGTTCGGGCCAATCAGACCCACCGAGGCGCCGGCCATGACGTTGAAGTCCACCCCCTTCAATGCCTCGGTGCCGTCCGGGTAGGTGAAGGTCAGGTTTTGAATGGATATCGACAGCGCCTCCACGTCAACTCCCTGATAGCAGATAGGGGTGGCCCTTCAGGAACAAAACAGCAACATAACACAGCGCCACGGCAAGGAAAAGCCAGTCTTTCGGATTCATGCGCAATCGGTCCAGCGTCGGAAGCTCGCCGGAGAAGCCGCGCGACAGCATGGCGGCGTAGACCCTTTCGGATTGGTCGAGTGACCGGAGGAACAGCACGCCCACCACCCCGGCAAAGGCCCTCATGCGCAGGCCGATGGTCCGGCCGCCGGCCCCGGTTGCGCCCCCGACGGCCCGGCAGTCCCGCGCCCGGCGCATGCGCAGGCCGACGTCGATTAACACAAACAGGTACCGATAAAGAAAGGACAGGACCATGAGGAGCATGGAGGGGAAACGCAGGAGCCTCAGCCCGTGAATGACCCGGTGGAACGGTGTCGTGGCCATGAACGCGATAAGGGCCGATGCCGTGAACAGAAACCGGATCATGATATTGGCGCACGAGACGACGCCGCCACGCAGCGTCCAGGTCGCACTCCCCAGGCGGCATGTCACGGGTGTGGCATCGAAGATGGGATTGAATATGGCGACCATGAATACGAAGGGGATGCCGAGGGCGATCCCCCTGGCGAGAAACCCCGGAGGCACCTCGCCCAGAAGGACCAAGAACGCCGGGAAGACGAGGTAGGGGGCCAGGGCAGCGATTTCATATTTATTGGTGGCGATGAGGGCGAAGGTGTATAGAAAAAGGGCAATCAGCTTGACCCGCGGGTCGAGCCGGTGGACAAATGTATCTCCCAGGGAGAGTCGGTCGAGTGTTTCGTGGTGCATAGTCAGCGCTGCTCGGCGGGTGTGGCTTTCTTGCGCTGGCGCAGCAGCATGGCCACGGCGTACAGGATTGCCAGGACGATAAGGGACCCCAGGATGCCCGACAGCGAGGTCCACCATGCGCCGGCCTCATGGCCCTCCGGCGCTCGTTTCGAGTAGCCAGGAAAGGGGGAGACCCGATCCTGGAATCTTGTGACGGCAGTGACACTCTTGGAGATATTTGATTCATTAACCACCGTTTTCCCGCTCGTAACGTATTCCAGGCCGTCCGGCAGACCGCACGCGATCAGCGAAAGGAATGCGCCGGTCACGAGCGCCACCAGCAGGACCGTGACCATGACGGCCTTGCGCGACATCATCCCCTCGACCTCCGCCCCCTCCAGCACGAGCGAAGGGCGCATCTTGTGGATGAAGAGCACCACCGCGAAGGTGACGGCCCCCTCGACCGTGGCGATCAGGATGTGGACGCCGACCATCACTGCGAAGAATTTGCCGAAGGGAACCGCGCTCACGCCCGACAAGGCCACCTCGATCGGCACCATGGCCGCGCCGGACAGCATGCCGAGGAACGTGGCCACGAAGCAGGCCAGGTACAAACGGCCTGAGGCGATCTGTTTCTCCCTCCCGAGAATCAGACGATAGATGCCGTACCCGAGGTAGCAGGGCAAGACGCCCATGTTGAAGATGTTGGCCCCCAGGGCCAGTAGACCGCCGTCGTTGAAGACGAGGCACTGGACGATCAAAATGGCGGACATGACCAATGTGGCCGCCGCCGGCCCAAGCAGAATGGCCAGCAGCACCCCGCCTCCCAGATGGCCGCTGGAACCGGGCAGGATCTGGAAGTTGACCATCTGCGCCGCGAAGACGAAGGCGCCCATTACCCCCATGAGTGGGATCTTCGACTCGTCCATGGTCTTGCGCATGCGCCACGAGGAGTAGCCGATGCCCGCAGCGCTGACGCCGATGAATCCGGCAGCGACGCCCGGCGTGAGCAGTTCATTTGCCATGTGCATGTGTCTGACCTCCCGGTGTTTTTTCTGAGAAGAAGGGTAACACGACCGTGTATCTCGTAGTACGAATTGTACGTCACCCCAAGTGCGATGTCAATGCAAAAAAAGCGCCGAGGCCTTTGCGCTATTTCAGACCGCGGAGGCGGCGGTTGAAGGCAAGCAGGAAGATCACGAGGAGGATGAGCGATGAAATGTAGACCGCCGGGTGCTGAAAGAGGCCCTGCGCTCGTTTCCGCAGGAACGCCGTGGCGAGGCCGAGCGTGGCGCAGCCGATCGCGGACCCCACGGCCACGCCGAGGACCGTCATAAAGCGGGTGAGCCCAAGGAGACGACCGAAGAACGTTCCCCCTGTCGCGCCCGTTGCCATCATCGGCAGACCGACGAAGATGACCAAGCCAAACCACGTGAGCCGCCTCAGCCAGGCATTGGCGTGCAGGATTTCCCAACTGGCGAGCTGAATCTGATCGAGCCATGGGCCGAGCATCGGGACGCGATACAGCAGGTCGATATTTGGAATGAGAAAGATCGCGGTGGCGACCTCCAGATAGAAGGTGACGCCAACCATCACCCACACGTTCACGGTGAAGTGCTTTGCCACGGCGGCGAGGAAGATGATCCATCGGCCCACGACGAAGGACCAGCCGGACCACATTACGACACGGCCTGTTTCCTTGGGCCCGAATGTCTCCGCCGACAGAAAGAGGATCCCCACGTACAGAGCAAATGGCGTGACTGTGAGAAGGACCCACAACCAAGTCGGAATGGGTGGCCGGGGGCTATCCTCACGTAGTCTTCTGCGGATTTCCGCGAGTTTTCGTAGTCTCTTGAACTCCCGGCTGATTGGGGGTCTCCTGAGGGACGAGAAGCGCGAACGAATTCCACCACACCTGAAAGTCACATCATATCATTCCGATGCGCTCGCGTCAAGGCTTCGCGTTGCCTTTCACGGCCTGTTTTTCACAGCCGCCCCTTCGCAAGCTATACCTTCTATTACGACGCAAAAGGGCAACTGAAAACTTGCAAATGGCTCTACACCACAGTGCGCGAGGGAAAACACGCTGAAAAAATACCGCTTGCCTCGAATGGCGAAAGAATGCCCAACGCCTCCCCCCAGAATGCCCCCAACCAGTTCACGTCATCGGGAAGGTTCGAGGGTCCAAGAGGGAAACAGGGATGTGTCTCCGGAATACCTCTGCGACCACAGTCCCACGGGAGAAGCGAGACTCCCTCCGGTGCGACAACACGGGACTTATTTTGCCTCTTCTTTTTGGCTTTTTCGTGCACAGATTCTTATGGGGAATCAGCAATAAAAATGTCGAACAGGATTGGTTTCCCCTATGTGACTCTGTTATGACGAGATCATTTTCATCCAATATAGTTCCGCGTAATGCCTCAGTGACGGGGGGCGGCCATTGTCATTACGAGGAGAGCGCCCTGCGCTCGACGAAGCAATCTCATCCGTCGCACTTGGGCCATTCTTTAATGAGATTGCTTCGCCCCGCGAAGCGCGGTGCTCGTGATGACATCCCCCCGTGACTGAGACAGTACAGGGTGTAAATTCTCTTTCTGGCATGGGTGTCGCCTCGGCCAAGGCCGAGATGGCACGATGCCCCTTCTGTATTCTGCAGACAGGCAGTGTCCTTCCCGCGAAAGCGGGAAGGACGGATGGCAGGTATTGAGTGACGACATCTTGGGAAGTGGTTGCTGCCTTTCGTCATCGCCATCGTGCTCGTAATCGCTCTCGGGAGGGGTAGGGCTGGCCCGGAAGTTGGGGAGGGGGCGGCAGAATCGCAGCGTAGGCCCGCATTACAGTTCCGCGATCTTTGTTCTTGACATTGAGGCACATTGAGGCTATAGTTAAGCTTTACGCCTGATGAAAAGGTGGGCCCGTAGCTCAATTTGGTTAGAGTACCAGACTGTCGATCTGGGGGTTGCGGGTTCGAGTCCCGTCGGGCTCGCCAAGTTTCAGGCGCAGAAACGGCCTCTATTTACTGAATAGAGGCTATTTTCTTATAGCCGCTGGGCTGTTCAGCCTGGACAAGGTTGGACGCAAAACCCCCCGCGAGCACCCTATTTGTCCCCTATTTGTCTCCCCGGTGTCCCCCGGGAATTTCTTCAACCGGATCCAATCGAGATTTCCTTCCTCGTACCAAGGGCCTCTCGCATACTATGTGAGAATGTCGGGCCTTGTAAGCAGACCAAACGTGGCCAGTGCTGCCGTAGCCGGCCCCGGTCATACAGGGTACTGGGTTTCTGTGCGGAACATATGCGGAACAGAGGATGCTCTTTTTCGTGTCATCGGTCACCCAAAAGGGGCCCATGCGGGATCGGTTCAAATGGGGCCAGCTTGAAGAAGGAGTTTCGCCGGATACGATCTCTTGGGAAAGGAGATCAGGATGGCAAATACACTCAAGATGGCGAAAGTTAGCGCAATTCGGTGTTTGTTGGATCAGGGGTGGTCTCAGGCGGATCGCCCGACCGCCGGGGAGAGAAGCCTCTGTGAGCCGGTTCGAGGGGTTATCCAAGAAAAGCTGGAAATGGGTCTCTCGACCCAGCGCATCTGGCAGGACCTAACCGCTGAGCACGGTTTCCAGGGCAGCTATTCGAGCGTGAAGCGCTTTGTGCGGAAGCTGTGCCGCAAGAAGCCTCTCCCGTTCCGGCGTATGGAATGTTCGCCGGGCGAAGAGGCGCAGGTGGATTTTGGGACCGGCGCATGGGTGATCAACTCCTGCGGGACGCGGGATCGGAAACGCCGTCCCCACGTCTTCCGGATCGTCCTGAGCTATTCCCGTCGTGGGTACAGCGAGGCGGTGTGGCGCCAGGACACCGAAAGCTTCCTTCGATGCCTGGAGAATGCCTTTCACCACTTCGGCGGCGTGCCGAAGACGCTGGTGATCGACAATCTCGCGGCAGGGACTTGGTCTTCGATTTGGACTTGCTCATTTTGCCCTCCAATGACCGAAAAAGCCATATTGAAAGTGCCACAAAAGTGCTACTTTCTATTCTTGGAGGGATTATGGCACATAGAAAACCCTTGTCAAGCAATGGGTTAGGGTAAATCTGGCGGAGAGGGCGGGATTCGAACCCGCGGCACACCCAAAGATGTGCACAGCATTTCCAATGCTGCTCCTTCGGCCACTCGGACA
>JAADGH010000207.1 GCA_013152475.1 Planctomycetota bacterium | reverse complement strand
CAGGACAAGATCGCCACCCACAAACGGCACCAAACGATAAACCGCGAGTCCGGCGAAGCGACGGTGCGGACCGAGGTGCAGGGCATCCGGATCGGGGACTGCGTGCTGATCACCTCTCCAGCGGAGGTGCTCACCGAAGTCGGGCTGAATGTCAAGCGTTCCTCGCCCTACGAATACACATTTGTGGCGGCCTTTTCGAACGGCTATGTCCACTACGGCCCGCCGGCCGACGATTACAAGAGGGGAGGGTACGAAGTGACAGAGTGTTTCCTGGCCCCGGAATGGCAGCAGGTCTTCGAGAAAGTAGCCGGCGAGATCATCCGCAGGCTGTGAAGGTTACGGGAAGAAGTTATCTCTTGGGTGTGAAGGCCAGATGGATGTTCAGAAGGAACGGCGGGGCGTAGTAGGCGGCCTGGACCGCGCCGAACCCGGAGCAGAGGCAGCGGAGGGAGCCCTTCGTGTAGAGGCGCAGGTGTCCGATGGCCAGGCCATCGGACAGACCGCCGAGGAAACGCCTGCGCAGCACGCGGCCAAGAATTCGTTTTAGCGAAAGAATCAAGCGGTCATTGGGGACGCTGACGATGATTCGTCCTCCCGGCTTCGTGATCCGGCACGCCTCACGGAGGGCGGCCCGCTCGTCGGGCACGTGCTCCAGGATTTCCGAAAGGATTGTTACATCGGCGGTGTTATCCGGCAGATTGATGCACGTCACATCCGATTGGACAAAATGGAGTTGCGACACACCGGCCAGTCGCTTCTGGGCCTTTTCAAGCAGTTCCGGATCGATGTCAACAAGGTAGAGGGCCTTGCACCGGCCCAGAAACACCTGCGCGATGAAGCCGCTCTCGCAGCCGATGTCGGCCACGACATCATCGCGCAGCGGCCGGGCCAGGGCCAGGAGGGTCAGTCGGCGCAGCCGCTCGATCAGGCGGAGGATCGGGTTCGGGTGGGTTTCCTTGACGGACATCGACTGGCGCCGGTTGATCTCGCGATTCCATTCATCGAGGCGGAGTTCGCGGTCATTCTTGAAAAACCGAACGCGCTCCGTGTCGATTACTTTTGCGAAAACCACATCGCCGTATCGGTACTCGAATCGTTCAGCCATTCGCACCCCGTCTCAATGTGAACAGCGTAATCTCGGGTCGCGACCGGAACCGCACCCGGAGGGACAGACAGCCGATGCCTCCCCACTTGAGCAGCGCGCGCCGGGACAGTCTTTGCGTCTTTGTGTTGGGCATCAGATCACGTTGGACTCGCGGAGTTGCGCAATGACCTCTGACTTCATGCCGAGAAGCCCCGCGAGCACCTCCTCGGTATGCTCTCCGAGAACGGGCGCCGGCCGCCCTGATTCGATTTTGTTCTCGGACAGATTGATCGGCGAGCCGGCCACCTTGAGTTTTCCCGCGGCCGTATGGACCATCTCGATAATCATCCCTCGTTCGTTGATGTGAGGGTCGTTTACGACATCGGCGATGGTGTTGATCGGCCCCGCTGGGATCCCTGCTTCTTCGAAGAGGCCTACCCATTCGTCGGCGGTTCTCCGGGCAAAGACCTCTGCGAGGATTGGTTCGAGCGCGTCGTGGTGTTCCGTACGGAGCGCATTCGTCTTGAAGTCGGCATCGTCCAAGAGGTCGGGGCGGCCGATGGTGCGGCAAAACCGCTCCCACAGCGATTCGTTTCCGATGGCCACCGAGATGTATCGGTCCTTGGCCTTGAAGAACTGAAACGGGGTGAAGGACGGATGCCGCGACCCTACGGCCGAGGGGACGGCGCCCTCGACGACATACCGGACGATCGCATTCTCCAGCAGGGCGACCATCGAGTCCAGCATGGCGAGGTCGATATGCTGGCCCCGGCCGGTTCGCTCCCGCACGCAGAGGGCGCTCAGGATGCCGATGACGCCGAAGAGGGCCGACGAGAGGTCGGCCATGGACGAACCTACCCGCACGGGGGGATGACCGGGCAGGCCGGTGATGGTGGCGATGCCGCTCATGCCCTGGACGATGGCGTCATAGGCGGGGCGTCCGGTGTAGGGCCCCGTCTGTCCGAAGCCCGAGATGGAGGCGTAGACGATTCGCGGGTTGATCTGCTTGATGCTGTCATAGTCCAGGCCGAACCTGGCGACGGTGCCGGGCCGGAAGTTCTCGATCATCACGTCGCAGACGGCCGCAAGCCTGCGGACGATCTCCGCTCCTTCGGGCGTCTTGGCGTTGACCGTTACGCTCTTCTTGCCGCGGTTGACGCTCATGAAGTAGGCGCTTTCGCCTTTGTAGAAGGGACCCACGTCGCGCGAGTCGTCGCCCCGGCCGGGCATTTCGATCTTGATGACCTCCGCCCCAAGATCGGCGAGGACCATGGTGGCATAGGGGCCTGCAAGGACGCGGGTCAGGTCCAGAACTCGGATGCCGGATAGGGGGCCAGGCAATGGGGGTCCTTTCTGTGTCGGACGCAAACGCTCTTCATCATCTTAATCCTTCTTGCCGGCGAAAGCCAGAGAAGATTCGGCTCTGCGATTAAGGCCGCAGTCGCGCTGGGGGGAGGGGGGATCAATGCCTGCGATCGTCGCCTTTGCGGTCGCGATTGGCGATGGTGCGCATCATCAGTTCGTAGACTCGAATCATGTCCGCCTTGCATCGGCTGATGTCCGCGCGGTATCGGGTGGGGTACTTTCGGCAAAGCTCGAGTTTTTTCTTGCTGGCGGTTAGGGCTTTTTCGCAGTAGCGAATGCAGGAATCGCTTCGCTTGCGCCACTCCTTGCCATCATCCACGAAGTGATAAAGGCCGTCGGCGCTTTTGAAGGCGTCGTAACCGTATTTGAAGTCGCGGCTGCTCGGATCGATGGCCTTCGCCTTGGCGTAGCTGGCGGCGATAATCTCTTCGAGTCGCTCAATTTCCTGGTAGTCGATGAGCTGGCTGATGGCCTCAGTGGCCTTCCGCTTTAGGTCCTCGGCCTTTTCGAGTTCCGTAAGGGTTTTGTCGACCTGCTTCGACGCCTGCTCGGAGAAGGGGCGAAGCATGTCGATCTTCTCTTGATAGAGAGAGCAGAGCTCGTCGATCTTCCGGATGTAGGCCTGGGCCTGTTCCAGCTTTCCCGGATACTCCTGTCTCTTGTTGTATCCGGGGTCGGCCTGAACCTCTTTCAGGCACTTCGCCGCCAGCACGTCGAGCAGCTTGTCTCGGGCCAGGGAGATCTCCAGCCGGACCGGCTTGCTGATGCCGGGCACGAGGTAGTCGGCCTGGGAAGCAAGGGCGGCAAGCTGGGAGTAGAGCAGGTTGGCATCCTCCGGGTTGAAGCGGCTTTGCTCCGCCGCCTTGGCCATGCCCTCCTTGATCTCCTGGAGGATTTTGTTGGCCTCGACGCGAACGGCAAAGTCCATGACCTCGGGCCGCGTGAGCGATTGCTTGCCCAGGAGATTCTTGGCTCGCTGCTCCTTGACCGACTTGAACAGGGTCAGGTCGGCGGGGCAGTCGAACGTGCCGTCCGGGTTGGCGGCAAGGATGCCCTGCCGTACGCGCGCCAGGGCGATATCGGGCTTTTGGGTGGCGCACGCCACGACTTCGTCGTAGAGATCGATGGCCTGCTGCCAGTCCCCCATCCCCTCGCAGCAGGAGGCGATGTCCAGCAGGACTTTTCTCTTGGTAATGCTGTCCATTCGTGCGGGGGGGAGGGGGCGGAGGTGTTCGAGCAACTTTGCCGCCGCCTTGTACTTCTTCGCCTTGAATTGCGCTGTGGCCATGGACCGGATCTCGGCCACCGTATGCCACTTGCGGTCCACACGCACGAGGCCGAGTTTGATCCCCGCCGGTTCGAACGTGGGGGAAATCTCGATGGCCTTTCGGAAGCACTCCTCGGCCTTACCCATCAGGTTTCTTTCTTCGCACCAGAGGCCGAGCTTGTAGAAGCCTTCGGCGTCGTCGGGGCTCACGGCCGAGGCCATCTCGGTGTATTCCTCGATCGGGCTTTTCTTCCGCTTGATGCTCTTCACCTTGGCCATGGGGATGCGCACAGCGGCCTTGAGGCCCTTCACCTGGATCTCGAGGATGACCTCCTTCTCCGTCTGGTCCACGATCTTCCCCTCCTTCTTGGACCCGTCCTGGAGGTAGACCACGTCGGCGGGAAGGTCGCGGCAGATGAAACCGATGGACCAGAGCAGGCAGAAAGCGCTTACGGCGCGGAGTCTTTTCAGACAATCAACCATAACATGCCTGGGTGGATTCGGACTCAAGTCGTATTCCACTTGCGACAGTAAACAATTATATCCCAATATTCCCCTAAAATCAAGGCATGGCGGCAAAAAAACCCGAAGTTCTGGCCAGGTCATGTGTGGTGTTTCTTGGCCGCCTCGCCCCCATATATATCGGATATCGGCATACCATGCGTTTTTTTATTGCATGGCCGTTCCCCTTTATGTTAAAAAACATACTTTAACGCGAAATCACAAAATGATGGGTCTTCTCGACGAGAAACGGTGGGAATGACAAGATGCCGGAGCAGGACAAGCAGCGCCTTTGCGTCTATTTCTCCGGCCGGGTGCAGGGCGTGGGGTTTCGCTTTACCACGATTCATGTGGCCCGCGGTTACGACATCACCGGCTTCGTCAGGAACCTCTCCGACGGGAGGGTCGAACTGGTGGCTGAAGGCGCCCGGTGCGAGCTGCAAGGACTCCTGGCCGGCCTGCAACAGAGGATGGGCCGCTACATCAACGAGACGGATTCGAACTGGCTGCCTGCAACCGGTGAGTTCAGCGCGTTTGACATAAGATACTGACATGCGACTCCCCAACATAGCCCGAAACACGCTCTCCGGCGCCGTAAGGCAGCCGATCTTCTACGTGCTCATCGGGGTCGGCGCCGCGCTTATCCTCCTCTCCTACCCGATGACGCTCTTCACCTTCTCCGAGCACAACACGGACAAGATGATTCGCGACATGGGCATCGCCACCGTCACCTTGTTCGGCCTGCTCGTCGCCATCTTCTCCGCCTCCACCGCGATCACCGAGGAGCTCGACGGGCGGACGGTGCTGACCGTCATGTGCAAGCCCGTCTCCCGCACCGAATTCATCCTGGGAAAATATCTCGGCATCCTCACATCGGGGGTGATCGTGGTGGCCGTGCTTACCCTTCTCCTCTTCGTTTCCTTCGCGCTGGTCCGCAAGCAGGTGGATCTTTGGTTCTTCCAGGCGGCGGTCTTCTCGCTCCTTCAGATCGCCGTGCTCTCTGCTGTATCGGTGGCGGTGTCCACCCGATTTCCGATGGCCGCGAACATTGTGGCCTGCCTGGTCCTCTATGTGGTGGGCAACCTCGCCGGCGGTCTGCTGGGCCTGGCCGAGACCTCCGGCACGGCCGCTCACGTCATCGTGAGAATCCTGTTCCTCCCCCTGCCGAACCTGTCGAACTTCAGCTTCGCGCACAACGCGCCGGCTGTTTCGGTCTCCTATTTTGCAGTCTGTGTGGTTTACGCAGGGATCTACTCGGCCCTTGCACTGGGCGCCGCAGTGCTCCTCTTCGAACGAAGGGAGCTGGTGTGACCTCGGCGGTGAACGTTTGGATGGCAATTTGAAATACGCAATCCTGGGCGACATACACGGGAACCTGGACGCGCTCGACGTCGTGCTCCAGTGCATCGAAAAAGAAAAGGTGGACGAGATCGCCTGCGTCGGCGATATCGTGGGCTACGCCGCCGAACCCTCCGCCTGCGTCCGGCGCATCCGAGAGCTCGACTGCCATGTCGTCGCCGGAAATCACGACTATGCCGTCCTGGGCAAGACCGACGTGAGCTGCTTCAACCCCGACGCCCTGCGGTCCATCCTCTGGACCAAGGAACACCTGACCCGGGACGACCTGGACTGGCTGGACGGCCTCCCCCTTACCGTCGAGCACGAGGACTTCACCCTTGCCCACGGCACCCTCCACTCGCCGGAATACTTCGACTACATCCAGACCATCTACGACGCCCAGCTCTCCTTCGAGAGGCTCGACAGCCGCGTCTGCTTCCTCGGCCACTCCCACGTCCCGGTAACGTTCTTCGACGTGAACCCTATCATTTACAAGCTCGACAGCCAGATCAAGCTCATGCCCGACCAGAAGGCCCTGGTGAATGTCGGCAGCGTGGGCCAGCCCCGCGACCAGAACCCCCTCGCGGCCTATGCCGTCTACGACTCCGAATCGGAGGTCGTCGAGATCACCCGCGTCGAATACGACATCGCCGCCGCCGCCGACAAAATCCGTCAGGTCGGCCTGCCCGACTTCAACGCTGAACGCCTCTACGTTGGACGGTAAGTGAACGAGCCCGGCAGTCGCCCCTGTCGGGTAGGGCTTGCCCGGCCCATTGCCATTCTCGTGTGCCACGCCCAAGGCCGCGTCTTCGCGGGCCGAGCTCGCACTGACAGGGGCCCTTACGCCTCCATGCGCCCTCACTACACTTGGCTGAATGGTTACGAAAAAACGAGATAGTGGGTTGACAAACAGTCACCGATGATGCGATACTGTGACATTGCCAAGACAAAGGGGTTGGAGGGGTAATGGAGGGGACCCATAGGTGACAAGCAATGCCGTAGGTCTCGCAGAGCTGTTCGCCTTGCTGAGTGAGGAGTCGCGAGCACTCGCAGACAAGAATGCCGTTGCCGTTGTCGTAGAGATACCTGAACCGATCGTTGTCCGAGGCGACCGAACCCGTCTCGGGGCCGCCTTTCGGGCCATACTCCAGCGCCTGATCGCGTCCACGCCCGGTGGAGAGATCAAAATCTCCGCCGTCGAACGCGACCATGACGTGGAGATTGTGATGGAGGCCCCCGGCGGCGGCGTCGCTCGTGACCGTACGGATGGGGTACGTACCGAGACGACCTCCCTGGGCGTGTCCGTCGAGGACATAATCGCGTCCGAACACCGGGGGGCCATCCTTGTGGAAGGCCGGCCCGGCCTGGCGAGCCGCCTGGTTATCCATTTTCCCACAAGTGCCGAGCCCGAGGAGCTCCCCCGGATTCCCCTTCCGGACGCACTGCCCGAAGCCGCCCCCAGGCAGGTCCTTGTTGTGGACAATGATGAGGAGGTCTCGCACAAGGTCAAGGACTATCTGGCCAAGCGGGGGTACGATGTGGGGGTGGCGACGAACGGCAAAGAGGCCCTGATCATGGCGAAGAACATCGTGCCCGATATGATCATCCTCGATGTAATGATGCCCGACATCAGCGGGTTCGATGTGATCCAGGTCCTGAAAGAGGACCCCGCCACCCAGCACATCCCCGTCATGTTTCTTTCGATCCTTCCGGACAAGGAAAAGGGCTTCCGGCTTGGAGCGGTGGACTATCTCGTAAAGCCCATCAGCGAGGACGCCCTCGTCGAGAGCATCAATGCCATTTTCGAGAAGCGCAAGACAGGCCGCGCCAAGAAGGTGCTCGTGGTGGATGACGACCGGCGCGTGACGCAACTGCTCTCGAAACGCCTGGCCGAGGAGGGATTTATCACCCGCCAGGCCTACAACGGCTACGAGGCCCTCGCCTGGATTGCCAGGGAGAAACCCGACCTCATCCTCCTCGACATGAACATGCCCGTCATGAACGGCATGGAGACGCTGGAGCGCATCCACGCCAACAGTGAATGGTCCAAGATACCGGTCATTGTCGTTACCGCCACCGGCTATGCCGACAAAGAGCGCTGCATCAATCTGGGCGCCGCCAAGTACCTCACCAAGCCGTTCATCGAGGAGGACATCCTCGATGAAGTGGCCAACATCACCGACCAGGTCACCGGCGGCGCGCGAAACGACGCCCCTCGCGTGTAGTTGCAGGCTTTATGGCTGCGGGAAGACCACACCCGTAAAGGGTGCGGCTACAAATGCCGGGAGGCGGATAGGCTCTTGACAAAGACGGCACACCTTCACCCAACCCGCCGGCCCATCTGCGCCTCAATCGCCGCAATCACGCGAGCGGCCTCGGCATCGGCGTTGCCGCAGCCATCGACGATAATGTCGGCCAGTTCCCTGTACGGCTCGACATGGATCGCGTGCATGGGCAGGACGGTGGCGTTCAGTCGCTCAACGATCTCGTCCTCGGTGCGGCCGCGCTCCCGGCGGTCCCGATCGACCCTCCGTTGCACGCGCACCTCCTCGGGGGCGCCGACGAAGACCTTCAGGTCCATGCGGCTTCGCACATCGTCATCGGTCAGGACAAAGAGGCCGTCCACGATGACGATGTCGTGCGGCGAGACGGTGTCGCTGCCGATGCGGGTGTGCGTGGCATAGTCGTAGCGGGGCTTCTCGACCGGCTGCCCGGACCGGAGCTGATCGAGCTGCTTAACGAGGAGGGAAAGCTTGACGGCCCTCGGCTCGTCGAAGTTCCCCTCCTGCCGTTTCTCCGGGGGCAGGTGGGAGTGGTCGCGGTAGTAGGAGTCCTGGCTGACGATAATGGCCCGGTCAGGGCCGAAGTGCTCTACGAGCTTCTCGGCCAGGACCGTCTTTCCCGCCCCGGACCCGCCTGCGATGCCGATGGTGAGCATCTGGACCCATTTCTGTCTTAATCGTAATCTTAATCCTAATCGCTATCTTAATCTTCGCCCACGCCGATCTGGATTAGGATTAGGAAGAGAAAGGCGAGGCCTTGGCCTTATTTCTTCTCCCCAATCTTATGCTTGAGGTAGGCCTGGATGAATAGGTCGATTTCACCATCGAGGATGCCGTTGACGTCGCCCGTCTCCACATCCGTCCGTAGGTCCTTCACCATCTGGTACGGTTGAAGGACGTAGGACCGAATCTGGTTGCCCCAGGCGATCTCGCCCTTCTCATCGTAGGCGGCGGCGATCTCATCCTCGCGTTCCTTTACCTTCAGTTGATACAACTTGGCCTTGAGCATGTTCATCGCCATCCGGCGGTTGCGGTGCTGCGACCGCTCGTTCTGGCACTGCACGACAAGCCCCGTGGGGATGTGTGTGATCCGCACGGCCGAGGACGTCTTGTTCACATGCTGCCCTCCCGCGCCGCTGGCATGGTAGGTGTCGATGCGAATCTCGTCCTCCTTGACTTCGATCTCAATATCTTTGTCGACCTCCGGAACCACATCCACGGAGCAAAAGGACGTATGCCGCCGTTTGTTCGCATCGAAGGGTGAGATCCGCACGAGGCGGTGCACGCCGATCTCCGACTTCAGGTAGCCGTAGGCCCATTGGCCCTTCACGTTCAGCGTGACGCGACGCAGCCCGGCCTCGTCACCCTCCAGGCTGTCCACGATTTCGTACTCGTAGCCGTTCCGGTCGAGCCATCGGGTATACATGCGCAGCAACATGGACGCCCAGTCGCACGATTCGGTGCCGCCGGCGCCGGCGTGGATGCTCAGGTAGGCATTGCGGTGATCGTCCTTGCCGGAGAACATCTTTCGGAATTCAAGCTTTCCGAGCTCCGCGTCGAGCTTGGCCACATCACTGCGGATTTCCTGGAGGGCCTCACCGTCGTCGCCCTCTTCTTCCACCAGTTCCAGGAGCGTGGCGGCGTCGTCGTAGCCCGATTCGAGTTTCCGAAAGGGCTCCACCTGCTGTTTGAGGTCCTTGAGGTGCGCCACGGTCTCCTGGGCCTTCTCTTTGTTGTTCCAGAAATCCGGCGCGGACATCCGCTCCTCAATGTCCCGGAGCTCCTTCTGCTTCGTTTCGAGGTCAAAGAGAGTCCTGGAGATGGAGAATTCGCTCATGAATGTCTTGCAGTTTGTCCTTGATCTCGGTGTCCATGGGAATTCTTCCTGAAAAAAAATTCGGGACGCCACCATCGCAGCGTATCGGCTTCTATTATATCGACTTAGGGGGGAAAGTCAACGGCTTTCGCCGGGCGGGCGGGCTTGAAAATGTCGCCCCCTCGTGATATGATCCTTTCCTCACGTAAGTCACGTGAATCCCGTTCCAGTACTTATTTCAACGAGGTGTGGACATGCGATATGAGTTCAAACTTCCCGAGCTGGGTGACGACGCCCCCGACCACGCCAAGCTGTCCTTCTGGTATAAGGAAGTCGGCGAAGACGTCGATAAGGACGAAGCCCTCTGCGAGATGTTCACCGACAAGGCGACCTTCGACGTCCCGTCTGACGTCTCGGGCAAGGTGCTTGAGATTCTTGTCGAGGAAGAGGAGACCGAGGTCAAGGTCGGCGACGTGATCGCCGTTCTGGAGGTTGACGAGGCGCCGTAAGCGGGGGGAAAGCAGCTCTGCAACGGCTGTCATTCTGAGCGAAGCGAAGAATCTCAATGGTTCGCAAGGTCGAGATCCTTCGCTCTGCTCAGGATGACATGGTATTGGTTTTCTGGCAATCGGGCAACTTGGTTTAGACGAGTCTGCCATGTCCATCAAATCCATCCCCGGCCAAGACCATGTCGCCGACATGTTCGAGCGGGTCTTCGAGCACGACCGGCTCGGGCATGCCTACATCTTCGCCGGGCCGAAGGGGGTGGGCAAGTCGCTCTTCGCCCGCGAGCTGGCCAAGGCGCTGCTCTGCGAAAAGAGCAAGTTCCTCGGCTGCGACGAGTGCTCCATCTGCCACCGCGTGGACTCGCGCAGCTATCCCGACGTGCACTGGTATCGCCCACCGGAGGGCAAACGCATCTTCCCCATCGGCATCGTCCGCGACGAGATCATCCCGACCATGGGGGTCAAGTCCTTCGAGGGCGGCTACAAGGTCTTCATCATCGAAGAGGCCCACATGATGAACGAGGAGGCGGCGAACTGCCTCCTCAAGACACTGGAAGAGC
>JAADGH010000113.1 GCA_013152475.1 Planctomycetota bacterium | reverse complement strand
GACCGACCGCCGGAGTGGGCGTAGATCGGCACGTTGATCTCCGGGTCCTGCGCCAGCATCTGCAGCGTGCCCATGCCCTGCACGATGGGGTTGAACATGAGGCCGCTTGCGCCCCACTCGATAACCTGCTTGCAGAAATCACTGATGCGGTCAGGCCGGGCGACGATGTGCGGGGCGTAGATTGTCTTCATGCCCGTCTGCTGCTCGGCGTCATTCAATTTCTCGACGACGAGCTTGATCTTCTTCTCGGCGCGGCAGTACTCGGGGCCGAACATCTTCTCGTCATCCTTGATGAATCGGCAGCCGCCGAGTGACGCCTCATAGCATTTCCGCGCCACTTCCTCCGGCGTCAGGCCGGCGCAGGGCTTGACGATGGTGCCGATGATGGGCTGGTCATCGCCGAGGCCCAGGACCTCGCGCGTGCCCTGGATGCCGAACTTCGGGCCGGAGAACTTCTTGAGCAACGATCCCGGCAGGTCGAAATCAAGGAAGGCCACATTTTCGTAATAGACAAATTCCAGGATCGGTCCTCCGATGGTAAGCATCATAAACTGATAGAGGATATCGCTGTCCAAATCAATGTTGTAAAGCGGTGACCGCACATGGATTACGCCTTCATTAGGCCCGTGCCTTTCCACCTTCCAGCAGTCGGCCTGGGCGTGGTTAAACACGTCGGTTGGGTCGGTCTTGTCAATCCACTTGCCCGTAGTCTCGTCGCGAGCGATTTCCTTCGCTACCTCGACGAGATCCCCCTTCGTCTTGATGTAGTACGTCAGCGAGATGGACTCGGCGGGATCATGGCGCGAATCGAGCTCAATGACCTCGACGGGTTCCCGCCCAAGTATTTCCCTCCCCGTGTATCTCTCCACAGCCGTCTCCTTCAACGAACTTGCATCTGTGTAATCTGTCATTCAATCCATATCATCCCGCTGCACTCGGTCCTCGGCAGCAAATCGCAACGAAAACAAGGCAGAGGACGAGTAAAGCAAAAACAGCGAGGGAAAGCAAGATGAGCCACAGGAATCCCAGATCGAGAACAAGTGCCACTATTGCCGCCACCGCGAACAACACAAACGCAGCGAGGGAAAGAACACCCCACCAAACGAGGCTTATTCCGAAAACCATGACAATGGTGAACGCAATCCCGACAAAGGTGATGAACGAAACCACCGGTGGGCCAAACACCCGCCATTGGACTCCTTCGGCGGGAAGTTTCTTCGTCTCAAATCCCCGGTACGCCACTCCGCCCTGGGAGAAGTTGTAGAAACCGAAGCGACCCGACGTGTAGGTGGCATCCTGGAATGTTTTGTTGTAGATGACGCGGTCGCCGTCTTTGACGACAATGTGAAAATTCCCCGGGCGGAAGTCCAGCCGAAAGTGATAGGGCTTGTGCGCCTTCCACCCCTCGGTGGGCTCATGATCGAGGAGCCTCACCTTGCCCTGGACGCCTTGCGTGTGCCAGAGGTCCTTCCCGTCAAAGGGTTTGCCCGGCTCCAGCTTGCCGGAGTATGGCGCGGTCACGATCTTGACGCACATGCCTTGTTCGGCGCGACCAACGTCCAAGTCGGCCTGCGTTTTGCCCTTCCAGTCGAACAGGTAGAAACGGCCGGGATCTTGGTACGCAAACACGAACCCCATGAAATCGTCGTCGCTCGAGCTGTTGACGAGCCACGTGCCCGAGATCGACGTGTCAAGAAGATTGCGATCGCTGAGGAATATCGACGGGTCCGCGTTCACCTCTTGTGTCACAGACAGCTTGTCTTCGCTAATCACCCAATTCGCCGTGGGCTGCTTGTTGGCGGGATAGCTGTAATTGATTGCGGTCCACTTTGTCAGATCGACTGGCCCCTCACCAAAGCGTTTGGACTTCTCACGACACCCGCAGAACAGCACGGCAAAAAACGCAATTGCGCAAACAGTCACCACCCTCGGAAATAAGCCGGATTCAAATGTGCCCTTCATTTTCTCTCCTTGATGTCGCTCAATCTCTTGAAACCAAGGATCACCCCGCTCCCATGTGCGAATGCGAACAAGTGCTCCCCGGCAAGATAATCCCGATAACACACATCCAGGGCGGATTTGCCGACCTTGACCTGCATGTCTGGAAGCGGCACCCATCCCGGCTGGCGGGTGCACCAGCCCCGCATTTCGCGTGTGCCGAAGCCGACGAACATCCGCGCCGGGGACGCCAGCTTGAATCGCACCATCACGCCGCCGCCGTTGTAGAGCGAGGCCAACCGCGTCGCCCGAAAAGGAAGCCGAACCCCGAGCAGTCCCTTCAGGGCAATGGACATCGCCTCGATTTTAAGGTCGCTGTCGGTGAAGGGTCGCTCGCCCGCGCCGGATTGATACGTCTGCATCCCCTCCTCCAACGAGATGAAATCATGCGAGACCCACCGCGGCTCCCAGCTCCGGATGACATAGTAGGGCGTTCGTTCGAGGAAATCCGGGGCCATCGTCGCGTTGCCGTTCATATCCACGGCTTCAAAGTGGTAGAGCAATCCCTCCGGCGTGAGCGGGACCTCCACCTCATAGGAATCGCCCGCCTTCTTCATTTCGACGCTTTTCCACCCATAGTAGGATGGCATCGGCCTATAGTGCGCCTTGACGGCGGCCACCGATGTATCGTCGGTCACATGAGCCCTGAGCTTCACCCTGCTTCCGCGCGTATTTTCCTCGACAGGGATTGGGGCGATGACGGGACCACTGCGGTCGGAAGAGATATGCACACGCTGCGCGCCAACAGGACCTTTCTCCGGCCACCGCGCTTTGGCTTGCCCCGTGCCCGCTTCAATATAGTATTCCACCACGCCCGGCGACGCGGCGGCGGCGGGAATGAAGCCGGCGAATGTGTACCGGTCGGCGCGGGGGGCCATGGGAACTTTCGCGAAGACCTTCCCTCCCCCGCGGCGATAGTAGAGCCACGCCGACACGTTCCCGGCCATGGTCCCCACTGTCATGGAAACACGGATGGGCGCATTCGGAAGCGCCCGGTGGATGGGGAGATGGCCGATCAGCGGGGGCTGCCTGGCCATGTGACTTTCTATTTCTTTGTGCCGGCGCATCAACTCCTCGCGGGTGTGCACACCCTGCTTCCGCAACTCTCTGACGAAGTCCCGGATCTCGTCCCCGAACTTCGCCCGGAGCGTGCCCTCAAACTCCTCGCGCACCCGCTGGATCGTCTCCATATCGCGCGCCAGATGGCGGCCCTCCTCCGCCCAAGTGAAGTAGGCGGTGCACATCCGAAGTCTCTCGATCAGGGGACGGTAGTGCCGGGCCGTCACGGCGCTCAGTTCGTCCCACGCGATAATCGCCTTCCGCGCATGTGCTGCCGCATCGTCGATGAAGGCGTAGTACCGCGTCCGCCGGTAGAGCTCGATGGCGAGCGCGGCATGGATCTTTTCCGCGTAGTATACGGCCAAGTGGCGCAGGGCCTCCACGTCCATTCGAAAGGCCCGGAACTCGTCGCGCGATCTTGTCACGGCCTTCTCCGCCATCTCGATGCGCTCCATGGCAGACAGAGAGAGATCCGAGAGCATTTGCGCCGCATCTTCCGGCCCAAACTTGCCATGCACATTTCCCTTAACGAGCGACTCGGCATACTGTCGAATCGATACCATGACGGTATCGTCCAAGACGCCGACCTTCGAGAAGTCCAGAATATCCCCCTGCCAGTCGACGCGGGCATTGCCCTTCTCCAGCCGCCGCCTTCGGTGGTCGTCTCCCGTCTCCAGTTCGGGGGCCATGCGTCGGCGATCGGCGCCAATGCAGTGGTAGGCGTAGATCAGCGGAACCAGCTTGCTGCTGAGCTTCACCGCGCGGTATACATCCTCGCCGGCCTCCGCGCCGAAGCGTTCTTTGAACGCCTGGACCCAGACGCGCTCCGGCGTGTCGGGGTCGTAAGCGGTCCGGCCCCAGACCATGTACCAGAACCAGTTGCGCTCAAAGGCATAATTGAAGTACGGCTTGTCGAAGGTGATCCGGTTGACGAAGTAGTTCGTCCGGGGATAGAAGGCCGTCATGGTTTCGATGGAGCACCCCGCCGCGCCGGCAAAGGAACACGACTTCATGCAGCGGCGGGCGAAGTCCGGATCCCCCCAATGGAAGATGCGATGGGTGCCGTTGGCCATGACCTGAAAGATAATGTCATAGTTGCGGGGATAGTTCGTGTAGGCCTGGTAGGAGCAACTGCCCCATTCGCTGACCCGGTTGCTCGCCACGAGGTATGGCAGACCGAGCTGCTCACCGGCATATTTGATTTCCACGAAAAAACGGCCGGGGTAGTCCCTGGCCAGGTCCATGATCTCCCGGCGCGAGACAAACCAAGTCCGCGTATACAGGTCGATATCCTTCCTGCCCTGGACCGCGCCGGCCAAGAGCCCCTGTCGGAAAAACCCTGCGTCCTGACCCGACTCGCCCATACGAAAACCGAACAGGGCAAGATCGGGACAGGCATCCAGGAGCTTCGCCGCGCACTCCCGGGAGTATTCGGCCAGTTTGTTCGCCGGCACATTCGGCGCCCCGGCGGGGTAGTTCATGAACCCTACGCGGATACCCCGTTCTTTCGCCATAGCGATGATACTCTTGAGCATGGCCAGGTTCTTACCGGGATTCACACCGGCGGGCGTGGCCTCCGGGAAGGCGTCGCTGCGGATCAGATAGGGAAACGCATTCGGGTAGTCCGTTGTCATAACATCATAGCAGGCATGAATATCCATAAAATTGAAGCGGCATCGCGCCAGCATGTCTATATACCGACGCCAGTAGTCGAGCGAGTGGAAGTGGGAATCTGGCGACTCCAGGGAACGCCGGAGCAGGAAGAAATTGACGCCGCGGATACGGAGGTGGGGAGAGGCAGATCGTTCCTCGATGTCTGCCTCGATATCCTCCAGCGACCGGGCACGGGAGATTTGCTCTGCCAGATCGAGCGCCGCATACATCACGCCGGTGGAACCCCGTCCCGTGGCGCGGACCACGCATCTGGCCTGAGCCCTTGTCTTGTCTATGGCGTACGACTCGGCCTGGACAGGAACTTGCTTGTCGTTGGCGCCTGCCATAGCAAGCAGGATCGTCACGCGCCCACTCGATCCGGCAGGATCAATGACGCGGCACGGAATCCGTTTGGTCTTCAGCGCCGCCGCAATCTCTGCGGCCCCAAACCGGACCGGCGCCGGCGCGTCCTTGGGGACCACAATGGAAACATCCTCGCACCCGAGGGCCAAGAGCGCCACGGCCAAAATGAGTGCTTTGGGAAATCTACAATATATCACGAAAGGTTTCTCCTTTCCTTCAGCCGACAGAATACTCGGACGCGGAACGGCCTTCAATCAAAATTTCCTTGCACGAAATCGGCAATCATGCTATGTCTTTGGGGAGTAAGGAATTGGACCACATCGTCCCATCCGAGTAACCTTCAGAAATTGCCCATCATGCACCTTATCTCGACGATGTGTTGGTTTACCTGAGTCCGAATATCAAACCGTTTTTTGTCGAGCGGGTGGGCTGGGCGCCTCTCTTCGGTAGAGAGTAACATGAAAGCGCTACAGGCTGCGGCAGCGATCATAGCATTAGGGTTGCTCATTCGCCCTGCGAGAGCGGATGGCGCGCGGCCCACGACTTTCCTGCGCCAACTGGGGGCCCCGAACCTTGACAACCCGAAGTACCTCAAGGAGATCAGGGAGTACGCGCCCGACGTACTGATGCTCGGCAGGGCCGTACCCCTCGACAGCGCCATGGGCCCCATCTCCCAGCTCGGCGGAGGCGACAGCCGCGCAAGGGATGTCAAAGACATCATCCTCCTCAAACCGAAGGAACTGGAGGAGCGTGTCAAATTCCTTCGCCGCTTGAACGTGGTCCTCCACGAATCCGGGGTCAAGTCGGTCCTCCCCTACACATCGGCGATATCCCTGATCGGCACACCCGGCAAGCCGACGGGGTTCTTTGCGTTCTATCGCCACTGGCGCGATTACCCCGGCCTCGGCCAACGACCCTCCCCCTCCCCCGAGGAGTGGTTTGCGATGGACAAATTCGACCATCCCCTGCCGGTGAGCGACACGATTGATCCCGACTACCTCCGTCCGATGAAGCGCTACGCCGCCTGCGCCGCCAATCCAGCTTGGCGAGAGTGGATGCAACAGGTTACCCGATCCTGCATCGACTCCGGATACGACGGCGTCTATGTGGATCACTGCATCATAATCCCTTGCCACTGCCAACATTGCAGCACGAGGTTTCATGCCTACTTGTCGAAAAAGTATGGACCTGCCGAATTCAAGAAACACTTCGGCAAGGGTATCGAGAAGATCCGTCTTAGTGAGGAGAAGGAGACTTTTGCCGGCGTCGAAACGATGCTCTTTCGGCAGTTGATGCTAAAGGAACTCCTTGCCGCGATGCGGGAAGCCTGCGGAAAAAAGAGAGTGCAACTTGCCCTGAAAGGCATCGATCTGTGGAAACTCGAGCAGTTCGCGGACGTGGGAGACTACTTCTGCTTCGACGCTGCAGGCCGGGGCCGGGCGTTCAACATTCCAGGAGTGCAGGAGACCCAGATCATAGACGGCATCTGCCAGCGACAGAGTGAGAACAATATCATCCCGCTCAAGTGCGCCGCCGCCATCATGCAAAGGCCGAAGCTGGCGATCAACATCCATACCCGCGATGCGATTACCCGCGAGCTCGGCTTCGCCGAGACCCTTGCCTTCGCCTCTCCCCCCTTCTTCGGCGGGGCAAAGATGTTTTCCGATCCGGCGACACAAAGAAAATACAGGGGCTTTCTGTCCAGCCACGCTGATCTCTTCGGGGACGCCTCGCCCTATGCCAACGTAGGCGTCATTTTTTTCGGCAGACAGAAGTGCTATCCCGGCGGCGGACGGCACGTGGCACAGGCCCAGTTTGTGATGGGTCGTCTCGCGACGCATCGCGTTCCCTTCGAGGTGATCACCGCCGGCGTCTGCAACCCGAACACCTTGTCCAGGTATCGAGCCGTCATCGTCCCCGCCCTTCTCTACGCCGACGAGGCGCGGGTGTTGGCGTTTCAAGAGTACGTAAAACAAGGGGGAACACTCGTCGTCTCCAAGGACAGCTTCCGTTTCGATGAGCGCTGTATTCGAAGAGAAAAGACGTGGATAGATCGCACGATCAATAGACCAAAAGATAGGCAGGAAGACATTCTCCACGTCCCCTTGGGAAAGGGGTGGATCGTCCACACGCCGAGAGACTTCGACGATGAGGCCCTGGCGCAGGGCATTCGTCAGGGGATCGAGACCGGACCTCTTCAGGTAATCTACCGCGGCGCATGGCATGTCCGGGTAAATGTGCGGATGAGGCGGACCGACCTCTCCGGCGATCTATTGGTCCACTTCGTCAACTACAACATCTGTCCCAGCCGAGGCCCGAAGGCCATCATCCCGGCGAAGGATGTTCTGTGCTTTCTCCGAACCCCGAAGCACTGGGGCGTGTTTTCGGTCACGGCGTACAGCCCAGACGACCCCGTGGCAAGGCAGATCGAGTTCTCCCATGACAAAAAGAATAGGGTGCTTCGCTTCGCCCTGCCCGAGGTGAAGATTTACACAATCGTCCGCATCTCGTGTCGGGCCGCTGAATGATCCCCATGCCGCTACATGACCCATAGAAAGAGAACAGGTGAAGCCATTATGAAAAAAAGAGACATATGCGTTGTCGGCCTCGGATATGTCGGCCTGCCCCTGGTCGTGGAATTCGGCAAGCACGGCCCGGCGATGGGATTCGACACTGACGAACGACGCATCGCAGAACTCCAAAAGGGAATCGACGCGAATGGTGAGCTTCCGAAACGCGAAATCAGGCAGTCCAAGATTCGCTTCACCAAGGATCCGAGCGACATCGGCTCGCGCAACTTCGTGATCGTGTGCGTGCCCACGCCTATCGACCGGCACAAGATCCCGGACCTGAGCCACCTGGAGAGCGCCAGCGAGCTGGTGGGAAAGCACATGGCCAAAGGGACTATCGTCGTCTTCGAATCGACCGTCTATCCCGGCGTCACGGAAGAGATATGTGCGCCGATACTCGAGCGCGCGTCGGGCCTTACATGCGGCCGCGATTTCAAGATCGGATACAGCCCCGAGCGCGTGAACCCCGCCGACAAGGAACACACGATTCCAAACATTGTGAAAGTGGTATCGGGCATGGACAAGGCAACACTCAACGAAGTGGCCCGGGTTTATTCTGCCATTGTCAAGGCCGGCGTCTACAAGGCGCCCTCGATCAAGACGGCCGAGGCGGCGAAGGTGATCGAAAACATCCAGCGCGACCTGAACATCGCCCTGATGAACGAGCTGTCGCTGATTTTCGAGAGACTGAATCTGAAGACCTCCGAGGTCCTCGACGCGGCGGCGACGAAGTGGAACTTCCACCGTTACTATCCCGGACTCGTTGGAGGCCACTGCATCGGCGTCGATCCATACTACCTCACGCACAAGGCTCTGGAGCTCGGCTACCACCCGCGCGTGATCCTCGCCGGACGCGAAATCAACGACAACATGTCCCGCCACGTGGTCGCGCTCGCCGTCCGGGGGCTCAATCAAGCGGGCAAGGTACTCAAAAAATCGAAGGCCCTGGTCATGGGCGTAACATTCAAGGAGAACGTGGCCGATACACGCAACTCGAAGATCGGCGATGTCATCACCGAACTGAAGGCGTCCGGCATCAAGACGGTCGCCTTCGATCCCCTGCTGGAGGGACAGGAGGTCCATCTTGGTGCGCCACTGCTCACGGAGTTTGACCGCGTCGGAAAAGGGTACGACGTGGTCGTCGTCGGCACACCCCATCAGGCATTCAAGCGCATCTCCCTCCGCACGCTGAAGGAGCGGATGAAACGCAAGCCGGTGATAGTGGACATCCGGGAGTTCTACGAACGGGAACAGGCGGAAAAGTTGGGGATGACGTATTTCAGCCTTTGAGGAACTCCATGGCGCGATCCGCGAACGCCTTCTCCCACTCCACCGAGGAGAAGTTGTGGTTCGCCCCCTCGACGACGTGGAAGCGGAGGTCGAGGCCCTTTTCCCTGCCGAACTCCTCGAAGTGCTTGCGCGCCTCCCCGGCCTCCGGGTCAGCGCCGCCGTAGATGAACAGCGCCTTGCCCTTGTAGCCGGCGAAATCGGCCATGATGTCGCGCGCCGAGTCCTTCGGGTTGCGCCCGTCCACCTCGGGCGCAGCCATGTGGCCGAAGAGCGCCTTCCGGACCATGCCGAAGTGGATCGCCCCACACACCAGCTTCCTCCAGGTCTCCAGCCGGAAGAGCTTCTTGAAATACTCTTTTGCGAATGATCCGGTTCGCTTCACCTTGATCGCGACCATTTTCTGCTGCTCCGGCTGGAAGGGCAATGTGGAGCACGGTAGAAGCAGGTCGATGTCATCCCGAAGCGTCCCCGCGCCGATGGCAACGTTTCCCCCTGAACACAATCCCCAGATCGCAATTCGCTCCGGCGCAAGCCGTTCCTTCACAAAATCAATCGCCGCGCAGGTGTCGGCGACCATGCCGTCGAGATCGTTGGCCTCGAAGTCTCCCTCGCTGTCACCCCGGCCGCACAAGTCGAACCGAAGCGCGGCCATCCCCTCCTCAACAAGGCGGCGGGCCACATGCACCAGAATCCGATTCGGCCCGATCCGGCACCCGGTCCATCCGTGCACCAGCACCACAGCGCACGCCGCGCGACCGGCGTCGGGCGTGTGCAGAACGCCGTAAATCTTCTGGCCTTCCTTCTCGAAGGTTACGGGGGCTTCCATGCCTCACCCCTCAAGCCAGGCACAAACGTGCGCAATCAAATCGTCGCACTCCACGAAGTCGATCCGACTCCAGAACGGCTGAAGGACGAGCGGCACAACCGCAGCCGCCGCACCGGCCTTCCCATATGCTTCACGCAGCGCCTCCATCTCCGGGCGTATCGCATCGTTCGGCGCGGCCTGGACGATGAGCACCCGCCCCGAAAAGGAACCGACCTGCTCGTTCAGGTCGACGCCGAGCAGGCCCCTATAGAACGCGCCGGTGATGACAAACCCGTCCAGGTCCACCTCGCCCTCACCACTCTCCAACTGTTTCATGATGTCGGCGCGCTTCCCTTCGTTTTTTCCTTTCATCATCATCTCGCGGATCCGCTTGCGCTTTAGATCTGAGGCGAAGGCCGTCTCGCCCTTGGGGATGGGCTGAAGGAGGATCAAACGGTCGATGCCGCCCACGTTACCCGCCACACGGCCGGCCAGCGCCCCACCGAGGCGCAGCCCGAGCAACCCCATAGCCGGAGGGGAAAGTTTCGTGTTAGCGAAATCAATAGCCGTCTGGATGTCGGACTCGATGCTCGTGATGGTGGCGTCGCGCAGTTCACCCGCGCTGTCCCCGCAGCCGGCGTAGTCGAACCGCAGAACGCCGTATCCGCGCCGCGCCATCGCCCGAGCGAGGAGAACCAGAGCGCGATGGGAGCACTTGCGTTCCTCGCCGAAGGCGTTGCAGAAGACGATGCCCGCCTTCACCTCGCCGTCGGGCACGTGCAGCATGCCGAGCAGGCGGTTGGCGCCGCTGTCGAAGGTGACTTGAACTTCCGTCACGACAGCCCTGTCTTCTCCCGAACGAAGTCGGCGATGGACTTGATGGTCTTGAAGATCTCAATGTCAAACTCTTCGTCCTCGAAGGAGATACCGTAGACCTCTTCGAGTCCGACTGCAATCTCCAGAAGCTGCACCGAATCGACGCCCAGCTTCTCCATCAGCGGCTCCTCGTCCGAAATCTCGCCCGGTTCGATCTTCAGAAACAGCCTCTCCACGATCATTTGTTTAATGGCGTCCTCAACGGAGCTTGCCTCACCCATGCGATCCCTTTCCCTCTATCTTATTCGTCGGCCGTGCAGCGACGGCATCTCGATCTTCTTCCACTTCGTTTCCGAGTCCGGCGGGCCGTCCTCCTGCTCGAACACGTGCCGCCAGCGTTTCTTGAACAACATCCCATGCTTGATGATAAGGTAGGTGTTCGGCAGCGACGGCGTGCCGTCGGACGTGATGCTCTCCCAGTGATGAATCTCCACGCTTGGCACGTAGACCACGCGATACCCCCTGCTCCGCGCGCGGTAGCAGAAATCGAAGTCCTCGAACTCGATGGGGTTGAACGCCTCGTCCAGCCCGCCGATCACATCGAAAAGTTCTTTCGGAAACATGAAACCCGCGCTGATGAGACACTGGACATCCCTCTGCACGTTGAACTCCGGCGTGTCTCTCGACTCTCCCCGCCCCCGGAACTGCACCCGGCCGGTCTTCGAGATCGCCGCACCCGCGCACTGGATCCAGTGCGGTTCGAATGGGTATGTGATCTTCGGCCCTACGATCTGAATCTGCGGATCGCTGTCGAGCACCTCGCGCAGGCGGACCAGCCAGTCCACATCCTTCACCATCGTGTCATTGTCAAGGAAAACGATATACTCCCCCGCCGCCGCAGCCACGCCCTCGTTTCGTCCTGTGCAGCATCCGACGTTCTCCCCCTTGGCAATGACCCGAAGCCGCGACCCGGCCCCCGCGAACTCCGCCTTCATGGACTCCAGCAGATCGAGTGTTCGGTCCGTGGACCCATTGTCCACAATCACCACTTCGTAATCGCCTCCCTCGGTCGTGAGGAGGCTCTTCAGGCAGGCCTCGGTGTAGTCGGCCTTGTCGCGGGTGAGAATGATGATGCTAAACGTGGACACGTGGCTCACCGATGGTCTGGAAACGTCGCATTGGGGTCGGATGTCATCGGACGCTTTCATGGTATCGAAAGTTCACAAACCTGTCAATGAAAAACCACATTGCCACAGGGTCAAATTGTCTCGACATGCGCCGAGAAGGAATGTATAATCTGCACTTTTCCTGGATACTGTGTCGGCGTTTGATCGGAAGAAGCCCCGCACAAAATGAACGAGGCACACATCGAAAAAATTGCCGGTGAGCAGCATCTCGATGCTCGACAGGTCAAGGCCGTCGCCGACTTGTTCGGGGCCGAGGCCACCGTCCCCTTCATCGCTCGCTACCGCAAGGAGGCCACCGGCGGCCTCGACGAAGTGGCCATCATCGCTATTCGTGATCGGCTCGATCAACTGGAGGCGCTGGACAAACGCCGCGAGACCGTCCTCAACTCCATCAAGGAGCAGGGGAAACTCACCGACGACCTCAGGGCCAAAGTGCTCGCCGCCGACACGCTGGCCGTTCTCGAAGACCTCTACCTTCCCTACCGGCCCAAACGCCGCACCCGGGCGACCGTGGCGAGGGAAAAGGGGTTGGAACCGCTGGCGAGGCTCATCTTCGAGCAAGGGGATATCGATCCCGCCGCCGAGGCCGTGAAGTTTGTGAGCCCGGAGAAGGAAGTCGCCACACCGGACGACGCCCTTGCCGGCGCGCGTGACATCATCGCCGAATGGATCAACGAGGACACCGACGCCCGCGCCGAACTGCGCGAGCTCTTCGCCGAGAAGGCCATCGTATGCAGCAAGGTGATCGAGGGGAAGGAAACCGATGGCGCCAATTACAAGGATTATTTCGACTGGCGCGAGCCGTTGCCGAAGATTCCGTCCCATCGCCTTTTGGCCATCCGGCGCGGTGCGAAGGAGGGCTTCCTCACCTATTCCATCCAGCCCGACGAGAAGGAGGCGCTGGCGATCCTCACCCGCCGATTCGTGAAGGCCGACAACGCCGCAGCGCAACAGGTGCAGACCGCCGTCGAGGACGGTTACAATCGCCTGCTCAGGCTATCCATGGAGACCGAGATGCGCGTCGAGAGTAAGAAGCGCGCGGACGAAGAGGCGATCCACGTTTTCGCGGAGAACCTGCGCGATCTGCTTCTGGCCGCGCCACTGGGGCAGAAGAGCGTCCTCGCCATCGATCCCGGCCACCGCACCGGCTGCAAAGTCGTCTGCCTCGACCGGCAGGGAAAGCTGCTCCACCATGACACGATTTTTCCTCTCGAACCGCAGAACCAAAAAGAGGAAGCGGCTCATAAGATTCGTGATCTTGTCGCGCAATTCGACATCGAGGCCATTGCCGTCGGCAACGGCACCGGCGGGCGTGAGGCCCACGCGTTCTGCCGCAGCATCGAACTCGACAAGGACGTTCCCATTGAGATGGTCAACGAGAGTGGTGCGTCCGTGTACTCCGCATCGAAAACCGCTCGCGAGGAATTTCCCGACAAGGACGTGACCGTCCGCGGCGCCGTGTCCATCGGCCGGCGGCTCACGGACCCCCTGGCCGAACTCGTGAAGATCGACCCGAAGTCTATCGGCGTGGGCCAATACCAGCACGACGTGGACCAGAAGCAACTGCGCAAGGCCCTCGACGACGTGGTTACCAGTTGCGTCAACGCCGTCGGCGTCGAGGTGAATACGGCAAGCAAACGGCTCCTGAGCTATGTGTCCGGCCTCGGGCCCAAGCTGGCCGGGGCGGTCGTGGCCCATCGCAACGACCACGGGCCGTTTCGCTCGCGAACGCAACTCATGGACGTGCCCGGCATGGGCGCAAAGACCTTCGAGCAGTCCGCCGGATTTTTTCGCATTCGCGATGGTGAAAATCCTCTCGACGCCTCCGCCGTCCACCCCGAGAGCTACCCCATCGTGGAACGCATGGCCGCCGACAGCGGGTGCACCGTTACCGGCCTGATACAGACCAACGCGCTCCGCGAGAGGGTCCAGTTGGAAAGATACGTCACGGACACCGTCGGCATGCCGACGCTGACCGACATCCTGAAGGAGCTGGCCAAACCCGGGCGCGATCCGCGCAAGGAATTCAAGGCGATGGCTTTCGCCGAGGGCGTGCGCGAGATCGGCGACGTGAAGCCGGGCATGAGAATCCCCGGCGTGGTGACGAATGTGACGAACTTCGGCGCGTTCGTGGACGTCGGGGTTCACCAGGACGGTCTGGTTCACATCAGCCAGCTCGCCGACCGGTATGTCAAACGGCCCGTCGACGTGGTCAAGGTGGGAGAGAAGGTGACGGTCACCGTGCTCAGCGTGGACACAGAGCGCGGCCGCATCGCACTATCTATGCGCCAGCATCCCGACGGCCATCCAAAGGCAGAACAGGAGAAGAAACCGGTTGAGCGAAGGCCTAAACCGAAGGCGGCCGAGAAACCGAAACGTCCTCGGAAGCCCCGCCCGAAAAAGGCGCCGCCCCGGCCCACACAAGCGCCGAAGCGTGATCGGCCGACAGGGTGGAACAACCCCATTGCCGCCTTCTTCAAGGATAGGAAACCGAACAAAAACTGAACGCGCGGATGGAAGGGGTGGCGGCGGATCTGCTGGCGTCGGACAAGTGAACCGACCGAGCACGTGGGCGGTGAACATGACCCATGAATTGCACTTGACTATCAAGAACGACTTCGACGAACTCGATCGCGTGAACCAGGCCCTGCGTGCCTTGGCGGAAGGGAAAAACCTGACCCCGAAAGCGGCCTACGCCCTCGACCTTTCCGTGGAAGAAATCATCACGAACATTATCAAGTACGCCTACGACGATACCGCGCCACACGACATCGAACTATACATCCACTTCGAGCCGACGCACATCCATATCCGCTTCGAGGACGACGGCCGCGAGTTCGACCCCGTGGCAGCCCCCGAACCCGACACAACCCAACCCCTGGAGGAACGCCGAGTCGGCGGCATGGGCGTTCACCTGGTTCGGACCGTGGTCAGCGCCATCGATTACAGGCGTGTGGACGGCAAGAACATCCTGGAGCTCAGCATCCGCCGCGACCTGACATGATCAGCGAGGCTCTCCTCAACGTATCACGATAAGAAGAGTGATTCAATGGTCTCTACCGCAGAGCTGCACGGGTTCCTCCCCAAGCAAATCTATGACAGCCATGCCCACATCTACCGGCAGGCCGACCTGAACCTCTCCGAGCCTTTCTCCATGCTCAGCGAGATCCCCGAAGTGACCCTCACCCTCTGGCGGGAGCGTGTGGGGACTCACATCGGAGCGAATCGCCTGGTGGGTGGACTTTTCTTCCCGCATCCGACGCCGCACTGCGATGTCGCCGGCGCGAATGAATGGCTTGTACGCCAACTCGAAGCAAACCCCAAGAGCCGCGGTCTGATCCTAATCACACCGCAGTGCGATCCGGGGCACGTGGCCGACGTCCTTCAGTACGGGCAGGTCGTCGGTTTCAAGCCGTATCACTTTTTCAGCAGCGAGGAGGACACCTTCGAGGCAAGCATCGAGACATTCCTCCCCGAATGGGCATGGCGCATGGCCGATGACCGGCGGCTGATCATCACGCTGCACATGGTCAAGCACCTGGCGCTTGCTGACGAGGCCAATCAGGAGTACATTCGTTCCCACTGCAAGGAATACCCGAACGCCACATTGATTCTGGCCCATGCGGCGCGAGGCTTCTGCCCGAGGAATATGCGGGAGGGAATTGCCGCCCTCGAGGGATTGGACAACGTCTGGTTCGACACATCCGCCGTCTGCGAGGCGGCGCCGCTCCTGTCGGTCCTTCACGGCTTCGGACCGCGCAAGCTGCTGTGGGGGAGCGATTTCCCCGTTTGCGAAATTGTGGGCAAGTGCGTGTCCGCCGGAGACAGTTTCATCTGGCTCGACGAGAAGAGCGTGAACTGGGACACGCTGGAGACGCCGTGCACTCCCACCAAAGTGGGCCTGGAGTCGCTCCTGGCCCTGAAGCATGCAGCCGACGACTTCGGACTTAACGAGGATGACATCCAGGACATCTTCTGCCGAAATGCAAATCGACTCCTCGAATTTGACCCCTTCGAAAAAGACCTCACGCATTCCCTCTATGTCCAAGCCAAGACGCACATCCCCGGCGGGACCCAACTCCTGAGCAAGCGACCGGAGATGATGGCCCCGAACCAATGGCCGGCTTACTTCCGGGAGGCGCGCGGCTGTGAGACGTGGGACCTCGACGGTCGGCGATACATCGACATGTCCACCAACGGCATCGGCGCATGCCTTCTCGGCTTCCGCGATCCCGACGTCACCCGTGCCGTGCAGCGCCGGATCAACTTGGGATCGATGAGCACGCTCAACCCACCGGAAGAGGTGGCTCTCGCCGCTAAGCTCTGCGCGCTTCATCCGTGGGCCGCGTGCGCTCGCTTTGCTCGGACCGGCGGCGAGATCGGGGCCGTGGCGGTTCGTATCGCCCGCGCCACGACGAAGCGTTCTCTTGTTGCCGTCTGCGGCTATCATGGATGGCACGACTGGTATCTCGCGGCAAACCTGGGCAAGACCGACGCCCTCGACGGCCACCTCCTCCCCGGCCTTGATCCGGGAGGCGTACCGAGACAACTGGCCGGCACAACGCTGACATTCCGATACAACGACTTCGATGCCTTTACCAATCTGATGAAGCAGCACGGCCACCGGCTGGCGGCTGTGGTTATGGAACCGCTCCGGAGGGACCCGCCCGAGCCCGGCTTCCTGGAGAGGGTCCAAGAGGAAACGCACAAGCGTGGTGCACTCCTGATTGTAGATGAAATCACCATCGGATGGCGCCTGGCCCTCGGCGGCGCGCACCTGGTCTACGACCTGGAACCGGACCTCGCGATCTTTGCCAAGGCCCTCGGCAACGGCCATCCCATCGCCGCTGTGATCGGCACGAAGGAGGCGATGGAGGGCGCACACACATCGTTCATCAGCAGCACCTATTGGACCGAGAGCGTCGGGCCGGTGGCAGCGCTGGCGACCATCGAGAAGATGGAGCGGATCGATGTCCCCGCGCACGTGAAGCACGTCGGTGAGAAGGTACTTGGGTTCTGGAAGCAGTATGCAGAGAAGCACGGCCTGGCCATCACCACGGATGAGGCCCGCCCGTGTCTCGCGCATTTCCATTTTGACCATGATCTGTCGGAGGAGCTCCGCACGCTCTACACCCAGCTCATGCTGGAGCGCGGGTTCCTGGCCGGGGCCGGTCTCTATGCAACGCTGGCACACACGGACGAAATTGTGAATCAATACGGCGCGGCCATTGATGACGTGTTTTCCGCTATCGCGAGACTTCTGCCAACGGGTAAGGTGCGGGAACACCTCAACGGCCCGGTGGCCCACTGCGGGTTCCGCCGGCTGGTATAGTATCGGTACACACGCTATCGACCAAAGCAACAGCGCGTCTTCTACATCGGATTGTCCCAGGGCGCGTAGTTCCAGTTCTGGAACAGATTCACCGCCGCCCGACCCAACAGGGAAACCTTTACCGCAAATTCTCCGTCGGGGGGCAGCGAAGACGTTCCGGCGGGCCTCGCCGCTGTTCACGTAGTAGCCGATGGCGTTGAGTGACACACCCAGATCACTCTTGTGCTGTTCCACCCATCGGCATGTCGTCTCGATCGGAGTGCTCGGCTTGCCGTCGAAGGTAATGCGGTTGCTTCCCTTCCTCCGTCTCCCCGGCAGCGACAGTGGCGAAACCACGAATACCATGAAAAACGACTCCAGACCGGTGACCGCCTTCCCCGTGTCGGCATCGCGGACGGCGCAGCACACACGAATCACAACATTCACAGTCGCCGCTTCGGGATCGAACTCACCTGCAATTCCAGCCTTCCTCAAGAGCAACGGGAAGTCAATCGCCGCCTTAATCGGTCTTGGCGTGTCACCTCGGTACGGGGCAGGCCGGGCGACAGTTGTCCGGCACCGCTACTTCGGGTTCCACCCTTTTGCGGCATCTCCGGCTGTTGCAGAGCTGCATATGAGAGCCGGACACAGACCCACCGAGAGCGCTCTCCTCATGGCAAATTTCCCCGAAGGATGCCCAGCGCATCCTCCCGTTCCTCCCTGCAGCATTATACCAATGGAGGTACTGAATGAAACAACGGATCTGCCGGTTTTGCGGGGGCGCGGAAAAGTCGCCCTCAAATCGGTTGACATGGATGACGATCAGGGTAAAATGAATGACTTCAGCAACGGATTTCTGTCTCTCATGAGGAAACGCATGATGAAACGAAAATCAATCCTCCTCGGGTGCATTCTCTGCCTGACGCTCTTCACCACAGCGGCAACCCCCCAAGACAAGATCGAATTCCTCAGCGGAATTTCGATGCCCGGCAAGGTCGTGAAGATCACGGACGAAGTGATCGTTGTCAAGATCGGTTCGCGTGAGAGAGAGTTCCCCCTCGACAAGATTTACGCCGTAACGCAGGACGGCAAGCGCCGCGTGATCAACGAGAAAGGCGAGTCCCCAGCTCCACCCAAGAGGGACAAGGTGGAGGCAAAGGAGGAAAAAGCAAAGGAAGAACCCAAGAAAACCATCGCCAAGCGACCCGGCAAAAAGCCCAAGAAGCGAAAGAAGGTCTCGCCGAGGAACATCGAAAAGAGGATCAAGAAGGCGGAAAAAAATAAACCGGACTGGTGGGACGATGTAAAACTCGAGGTGCCCGACACGCTGGACCTAACCGCGTGGCGCGCCCCATCGGGGATGGATGCAAAAGAAGCGGCGGAGAAATTTCCGAGCAGCTACATCTGGTCCAAGGTAATTCCCAACCCCGACTTGTGGAAGATGGGTGTCAAGCTCGCCCATCAGTGTCTAAAGAAGTCCGAAAGCAACGCATCGCAAAAGACCCGGATCATGGCCGAGCTCGCGGGATATTATAAGAACCTCCTGAACGACTATGCCCGAGCCGCACATTACTACCGGCAGCTGCCGGCTGGCAGCTTCGGCGTGGACGTTGGCCTGGGCGACTGCTACTTCGAAATGGGCAACGCGGACATGGCAGCGGAGCTCTATAAGAAGCACGAAAAGACCGTGGGGCGAGACGCAGACATCGTCCGCCGCTACACGAAGATGGGCGAGATTAAGCAGGCCCTCAAGGTCGGCGCGGCCATGGTCAAGTCGAGTGACGGTCGCGATAAGGCCATTTCGCTCCTTGCCTGCGGCGACGCCGCTCGCGCTGATGGCGACTACAAAAAGGCCATCGAGTATTACGAGAAAGTCAAAGATGTGGACGTGCCTGACAGGGGGGATGCAAAGAAAACCAAAGATGAACGCAGCCGCGTCGACCGCATGAAGCACCGGGCCAAGGTAGCCGCCAGGATGGTGAAGTTACGCGAGGCGCTGGATTTGAGCAAAATTCCCGACGGAACCTATTCCGGCAAGGCCCGTGGATACGGGGGCGACATCGAGGTCGAGGTCGTCATCAAGGGTGGCGCCATCGAGAAAGTCAACGTCACCAGTCACAAAGAGACACGATTCTACACGGCCATGCAATCCATTCCCGCGCAGATTGTGCAGAATCAAGGCCTGAAGGTTGACGCGGTCACCTCGGCGACGGTCAGCTCCGACGCCATCGTCGCGGCGGTTGGTGCGGCGCTCGAAGAGGCGATGAAGTAGGCTGGACGGACGCCCCGCTGAAACGTCGTGACTGGATTCGGAAGCGAGCGGCGCGTGTTGAATATCTTTCGCCATTCTCGAAAGAGCAAAAACGACGCCGGGCGATCCCGCCTGTTCGGCCGTCTTCCCCCCTCATGGCGCTTTTCGCCCACCCCCCGCCTGATCCAAACAGCAGCGTTCACCTGCTTCCTGATTCTCTTCTTGTGGTCTTCCTGGCCGTTCGCCGGTGACGAACGGGTCAATCCAAATATTATCCCCCGCAAGGAATTCATTCCCACAGAGACGTTTCTTGCTCTGGATCCTCTCGTTCCCGTGTGCGCGTCGGTCGCCGCTCGAACGTTGGTATGGTCTCTTTGGTTCGCGTTCGGCGTCTTCCTCGCGTCCCTGCTCATTCCGGGAGGATTCTGTGCATACGTGTGTCCTCTCGGCACGACCATCGATCTCTTCGACTGGCTCATCGCGAAGCGGATCAAACGCTTCCGCCTTCGCTCCCCCGCGGAGGGGCGATGGTGGTTCGGCCTGAGATACCACATCCTCCTCATCGCCATCATTGCATCGGTTGCCGGCGTTACGATCACGGGTTTTGTTGCGGCCATTCCTATTCTCAGCCGCGCTATGACGTTCACCGTGGGGCCGATCCAGATTGGCCTGCTGCAAGGATGGTATCGTGTGCCCCCGATGAATATGACGCACCTTTTCTCCCTCTTGCCGTTCGCCTTCGCCTTGCTCGTGTCCTTCCTCGCGCCTCGGTTCTGGTGCAAGTACGTCTGCCCCACGGGAGCGGCCATCGCCGTGTTCTCCCTGTTCCGGATCAGTGGTCGCAAGGTAAAGGAGTCTTGCATCGAATGCGGAAAATGCATCCAGACGTGCCCCTTCGACGCCATCAACAAGGACTTTAGCACGCGCCCGATGCGCTGCTCCTTCTGCCAGATCTGCGGCGGCGCGTGCCCGGCCGATGCGATCACCTTCACACACCGATGGAAGAGGGACGGTATGAGGCCCGAATGGAGATCGGCCGACCGCGAAGCGGACATCTCCCGGCGCGGCTTCCTTGTCGCATCGGTCGTCGGTTGCGCAGGTGCGGGCCTGCTCCATGCCCCCTCGATCCAGGGCATCACGAAATCGCGGGCCCTCATCCGCCCGCCGGGGGCCGTCCGCGATGAGCGGTTCCTCGATCTCTGCGTGCGATGTGGTGAATGTGTACGGGTATGCCCCGGCGGGGTGCTTCGTCCGGCATCGATCCACGATCAAGGGATCAAGGGCATGTGGACCCCCTACGCCGACTACACCTGGGCCGGGTGCGACGAAAACTGCAACTTCTGCGGCCATGCCTGCCCCACCGGCGCGATCCGATCTCTGCCCATCGAGGAGAAGCGCTGCGCCGCCATGGGCACGGCCGTGGTGCGACCAAACCTCTGCCTGCCGCACGCGGGGATTGACAATTGCGACATATGCTATAAGGAATGTAAATCCACCGGCTATAAGGCGATCTCCTATATCCGTGTCCATGCCACATCGGAGAACGAGGAAGGCTACCTCGCCCCCGAGGTGGACCCGGTGAAGTGCGTGGGCTGCGGGCGGTGCGAGAACCGGTGCTACTTGACTTACGTCGCCGGAACAGGTCAGATGAAGCAAGCCGCCATCGACATACAGCCCGGCCCGGTCGAGATCAAGATCGGCAGCAAGACCGTCGAGCTGGGGGGCGAGATGCGCCTGTCCCCCCCGGCAAGCTACAAAGCCGAAATGGAAAAGCGGCGCAAGGCGCAAGAGAGCACCAAACGCGTGATCGACGTGAAGTGGTAGATGACCGCGGAGGAATCATGAGATATGTGTGCGTCGCGGCGTTGACCATGCTCGCCGCTGCCGTCTGCGCGGAAGACATCGGCTACACGAAGAGCCTTGCCCACGGCAAGCCCGTCAGACCCGGAGCTGCTGGTCGCCAAGGGCCGGGCCCTTTATGGGTGCGTCGAATCGCAGGCTAAAGCCTGCGCCTACAAATTTACGGATAAGTTCTTAGTTTCGCCAAGGCGAGGGGCCGTCACTCCTCCTCGGTTTCGGGCTCGGTCGGCGATGGGTCGATGTGGGCCAAGTCTCCGTCGTTGGATTCCTGGCGGCGGAGGCGCGTCCGAAGCCCCGCCAACACTCCGAGGGAGAGAAGGACCAAGACAATCGCCTTCCCCGGCAGAATGAGGAAGCGTGGCAGGCTGAATCGCGCCGCGACCTCGTCGACGATGTTCTTCCGCCCCAGCAGGATGCTCTTCCAAGCGAGCGACGTGGTCACATGGCCCCCCAAGCCGGCCTGTTTGCGGTTGAGAGGGAAGTAGCGTCCCTTGATGAGGAGCTCGCCCACCGGACGCATGTAGTTTTCTTTGGGGCGGGTTTGCAGATCAATGCAGGCGTCGTAGCCGCGCCAGCGCCCCCGCGCGTCCACGGCCTCCAGCCAGGAGTGCGCCGACCCGAGCGTGTCGGCCGTGCTGACGAACCCCCGCACCCACCGGACGTACTTTGGCTTGTCGATGAGGTGGGTGTGGGTGCGCATGGTGTAGAGGGCCAGAGCGTAGGTCGCGCCGCAATAGTCGAAGCACAGGCCCGTCTTCGTCTCGAGCAGGTGGTCGATGCCTGTCGCGTCCGTCTCGCCTACAGAGAACTGACGGCAGATCTCAGCGTGGCAGGCGTGGATAAGATCAAGCGCCGAGATCCGGGTGGCGGGCAGCATCAGATCGCGCTCCATGCGGGCAAGGTCTACCGCCGCCGCGATGCGGTTCTGCCCATCCACCGAAAGGTACTGCTCCACCGACCCATTGAAGGGCATGGAGAGCGCCTTCGTGGCGGTATAGATCACATTCGCCGCCCAGTAGAACAGGATGGCTGCGAATACCGCGTTCAGATAGAGGCGCCATCTTGCCATGGGGTTGACCTGCCGATCTTACTCGCGATCACGACGACAACTGCTCCAGCTCCTCGGCGATCTCGGGATACCACTTCGTATTCTCATCGAGGGCGAGGCATTTTTTCAACGTGCGTTTTGCGTCGGCGTGGCGCCCCTGGGCCTTCTGCACCATGGCCAGGTGAAACCGCGCGTCGCCGTCGGTCGGGTCCAGCTTCAATGCCTGTTCAAGCTCTGCTTCCGCCCGGCCGAACTCTCCCTTGAGGTACGATGTCATGCCGTTTCGGATGTGCTGGTCGCGTTCGTTCTGCGTACGCCGGGACTTGCCCCGGAAGCCGATCTGGATCGTCTCGATCAATCCGATGGCCCAGGCCGCCCCGCCTGCGCCAAGGGCGAGGAGGAGCCAACGGTCGTCCCCGATGAACGTCGCCTCGCCCACCAGCAGGCGAAACACCGCCAGCAGGCCGAAGAAGCAGCAGCTCGCGAGGACAAACAGCCCGTTGACCGGGCGGCCGAGGATGATCTGGCCCAGCCCGGGAACGAAAACGGCGGCGAGGACAGCGAGTTTCTCTTTCACTTTTTCCTGAGTCTCCGGCCACTGCGACCACGGTCGACGTTATTTAGTTCCTGTTGCGGAAACGTAGTCGCAGGCGTTATGCATGCGCGATTTGTCGTGAGACACCCGAAGAACACAGGCGAAAGCCCGCGCCTACAAAGCCCCGTACCTTCCCGCAACAGGAACTATTTAGGTGATTATACCATGTCCGCAACTGGAATCAACACAGGATGTGTAAGGAGTTTCCCCATAACCTTCACCGTGTCATCGCGAGGAATATCTTTCGCGATAGCGGAAGATGCGACGACGCAATCTCATCCATCGATACGGCATCGTTTGATGAGATTGTTGCTTCGTCACCGCGCGAGGCAATCTGGCGGATCGACGGTGATCGAGCGTACGAGATCGCGTCGTTTCTCGTTCCTTTCTCGTTCCGAGGCTCTGCCTGACTCCTTTTTTCTCGTTCCGAGGCTCTGCCTCGGAACGGGTCATCCGTCAGGCCCTGCCTGACTCCTTTCGCAGCCAAGAGGCGGAGTCGAACGGCTATGCCGTCCCGACGCGCCTCGCGATGACACGGCGGGGGCCATGGGGAAACTCCTCTCCCTTTTCCCTTGATCCATGCCATGCCAAAAGTCCATAATAACACAAAGAAGCAAGAACTGCTGGTTGCGGGAGAGTTGTATTGAGAATCAAAGCGCCGCTCCGTGGAGTCTTAGAGGCAATTCTTCTGGCATCATTACTCATTCCCCGGCACATCTGCGCCCAGGCCCAGCCGGAAGAGCAATCGGCTCGGCGCATTCTCGGCGCTGCCGGCGTCAAGGGCGGTCTCATTGTCCACCTCGGCTGCAGCGACGGGAGGCTCACCGCCGCCCTGCACGCCAGTGACAGCTACCTCGTTCAGGGGCTGGATACCCATCCGGCAAACGTCGAGAAGGCGCGTGCCCACATCCGATCTCTTGGCCTCTACGGCAAGGTCTCGGTCGCGCTGTGGCAAGGGGATCGCCTGCCCTACGCGGACAACCTTGTCAATCTCATCGTGGGGAGTGGGAAGTGGGAAGTAGAGAGAAAGGAGATCATGCGCGTCCTCGCACCCGGGGGCGTTGCCCTCCTCCTCAATCGAAAATTCAAAATCGAAAATCCAAAATGGGTTAAGCCCTGGCCGAAGGACATTGATGAATGGACGCACTTCCTCCACGGTCCCGACAACAACGCCGTGGCGAAGGACAGCGTCATCGGCCCACCGGGCCGCATCCAATGGACGGCGGGGCCGCTGTGGTCGAGGGACCACGACGTCACCCCCAGCATTTTCGGCCCCGTGTCGGCCAAGGGACGCCTCTTCTATATCGAGGACGAAGGGCCGATTTGTGTCATAGACAAGCGGCTCCCGGAGAAGCATTCCCTCGTGGCACGCGACGCGCTCAACGGCGTGCTGCTGTGGAAGCGGCCGATGCGGGATTGGTATTCGAGCCGCGTGATCTGGGGCCACATCCCCGCGCACACGGAGCGCCGACTGGTGGCGGTGGGAGACCGGGTGTATGCGACGCTGGGGGTTCAGGCCCCGGTTACCGCCCTCGACGCAGCCACCGGGCGGACGATTCGCGAGGTTGCCGGGACGGCAAACACCAGCGAGATCGTTTGCGACCGGGGGATCCTCGCTCTGGTGATCCGGAAGGAGGAGCCGGCCGGGGGGCTTTTGGCAGGGCGTGAGCGCAAGCGGTTCCGCAAGGGATACAAAGGACCGGTGGGGGGCGGACAGGCCGTGATGGCCGTCGATGCCGACACGGGGAAGCGCCTGTGGCGTCAGGAGCGGGCGGCCATGCCCCTGACACTTGCCCTGAGCGGCGGCCGCGTGTTTTTTGTGGAGGAGGGGCAGGTAGTCTGCCTCGATGCGGCGACCGGCAAAGAGCTCTGGCGAACGCCGTTTGCCGCGCGGACGCTCCTTGTCCACGGTGACAGGGTGGTGACCTCCACCGACCGCAAGACCACAGCATACAGCCGCGCCCCGAAGACGATCGAGGTCGTAGCGCTCTCGGTGACCGATGGCAAACGTCTGTGGAGCGCCTCGGGGGACTGCCTTCCGAACTTCAACTTCTTCTATGTCCCGGTCGATCTCTACGTGGCGCAGGGTCAGGTCTGGGGGCTTGCCGAAAATCTCGAGTGGAACAAGAAGCCCGGAAGCGGAAACCTGCTCGGGCTCGACCTGGCAACCGGTCAGGTCAAGACGCGGATTCCCCTGAGCGGCGCGTTTACACCGGGGCACCACGTCCGGTGCTACAAGGGCAAAGCCACGGATCGGTTTCTCCTCTTCAACAAGCGCGGCATCGAGTTTGTGGGCATCGGGCCCAAGGAAGGGACAATCATCCAGACTCGATGGGTGCGTGGGGCGTGTCGGTACGGGATTCTGCCCTGCAACGGCCTGATTTATGCGCCGTCGCACGCGTGCGCCTGTTATCCCGGCGCCCTGCTCCGAGGCTTCTACGCCCTGGCCCCGGAAGACCGGGAATCAAAAGCCAGGAGTCGGGAGTCGAAACAGCTGGAGAAAGGCCCGGCCTTTGCAGATATTCCGCACTCCACACTCCGCACTCCGCACTCCGAGGATTGGCCCACCTACCGGCATGATCCCGCCCGCAGCGGATTCGCAAAGGCGAATGTCCCTGCCAGCCTGCAGCGCACATGGCAGGTGGACGTCGGCGGCAGGCTCACCGCCCCGGTTGTCGCCGGCGGCAAGGTCCTTGTCGCATCAACGGACACACATACCGTTTATGCGCTGGATGCTCAAACGGGGAAGCCAATCTGGGAATACACCGCCGGCGCTCGTGTGGACTCGCCGCCGACGGTCCACAAGGGCATGGTTCTCTTCGGCTGTCGGGACGGCTGGGTCTATTGCCTTCGCGCCGCCGACGGGGCGCTCGTGTGGCGCTTCCGCGGCGCGCCGATGGAGCGAAGAGTCGGAGCGTATGGCCAGTTGGAATCGGCATGGCCCATCCACGGGAGTGTGTTGGTCAAAGACGACGTCGTCTACTTCGCCGCAGGGCGGTCATCGTTCCTCGACAACGGCATCTACGTGTATGGTCTTGATGTTTCCACCGGAAAACAGATCTATGGGACCCACCTGAGCGGTCCGGATCCACGGCGGACGAAGTTCGAGGCTACGGCCGGACGTATGCCCGGTGCAGTGCCGGACATCCTCACGAGCGACGGCGCAAACCTGTATCTCCGGCACGTACAGCTCGACCCGCAGCTCTCGGTCCAGCCCGACGCAAAGGGGATGACTTGGGGAATCAAAAGCAAATCGCATTTGCTTGTCGGTTCCGGCTTTTTGGACGACACGCTTTTCAACCGAACGGTGTGGCAGTACGGACGGTATGTCAACCGAAGCCAGCTTCTCGTCTTCGATAATGAGGCGGTGTACGGGGTAAGGGTGTATTCGGGGATTTCGTGGAATGCCCCAATCTACGAGGTCGGCGAAGGAAACCTTCTCTTCAGCACGCTGCTGCACGAAACCCCGCAGGAGAGGAAGGCCCGTCTGGCGAAAAACCCTCCACCGAAACGACCCAAGATACTCTTTCGCATCCCGTACGAAACCTTCCGATGGCATCAGCGTGTGCCCATGCGGATTCAGGCGATGGTCCTGTCGTCCGGAGCGGGCGCGGCCAAGACGCTCTTTATCGCCGGTCCACCCGATGTGCTCGACCCCAAAGACCCCCTGGCCGCATTCGAGGGACGGAAAGGCGGTCTGCTGTGGACCGTTTCCGCCGCGGACGGGAAAAAGCTCGGTGAAACCAAGCTCGACAGCCCTCCCGTGTTCGACGGCATGGCGGCGGCGGAGGGGCGGCTGTACATTTCGACAAGGGCCGGCCGGCTGATCTGCATAGGAGAGAAATAGACAAAAGCGAGGGACCGCATGACAAAGACATATGGCGTGCTGCTGCTTGCCGTGACGACATGTTCCTGTTGGGTGCTGACCTCCTGCGAGCCGCACGAGGGAGGGCCGCCGTCACATGCCGAGTGGGAGATGACCTTCCACGACGAGTTCGAAGGCAACGGCGTGAACTGGGACGTCTGGGAGTCCTCGGCCGGGCCCCGGGGGAAGGACCACCCCGAGGGCCGGTGGCCGGAGAACAACGTCGTCAAAGATGGCATCCTCTACCAGGTCACGAAGAGGGAAAATCCGCCGCGCGGCGGGAAGGAATGGTCCTCGGCGCACATCTGGACGCGAACGTTTACGCAGAAGTACGGCTACTTCGAGTGCCGAATTCGCTACGGACGCTACCTTAACAACGCCTTCTGGCTCTTCCGCCCGCCGGGGAAGCGCTACCCTGATCCACCGCACTTCGAGATCGACATCAACGAGGGCCACACCCCGCGCGACGTGGCCATGACGCTGCACTTCTACATCTACCCCGAGGGCGAGAAGGTGGGCGACATATATTCGACGAACAAGACATGGAAGGCGCCCATGGATCTCGACAGGGACTTCCACGTCTACGCCTGCGAGTGGAACGAGCAGGAGATCATTTGGTACTTCGACGGCCAGCCCGTGCGAAGGTTGAAGAACCCTGTCTGCCACGCGCCCGCCGATGTGCGCCTCAGCACCGTCATCATGACGCGTGCACTGGAGAAGGACGGCATTGACATCGCCACGATGGACGGCGTGAGTATGGCTGTCGACTGGGTGCGGGTCTACCGGAAGAAGCGCGACCTCCACAGGCCGAAGCTGCCGGAGCTGGAGGCATACAAGGTCCCCGAGGTCGTGAAGCGCGACCGGCAGGTGGCCCCCGCCGCGAAGAAGACGCTCCTGTTCAAGGACGGCTTTGAGTCGGTGGCGCCGGGTTCACTTCCCAACGGATGGGAGATCGGCGATGGACAGCCGGCCGTCGCAGAGGACAAGCCGCAGGGCCGAAAGAAGCCCCTGGCGAAGGACAACAAGGTCCTGAAACTGAACCCCGGCGACTACGTCTTTCGGATGCTCGACACGCCTGTGACCGACCGCATGGAGGTCGAATTTGACACGTATACACCCTGGCGGAAGGACGGGCTGCTCTTCGTCACGCTCGGGGATTTTCGCAAGGACGCCCCGGAGCTGCGCAAGACGTCGTACTACACCGGCGACATCGGACCGTATATCCACTGGACGCGGCACTTTATTTCCTACTATACTGAGAAGGACAAGTGGACGCCCTTTGCGCAGTGGGGCCGAAACCGATGGGGTCACTTTCGCTTTGTCCTCGACATCGGTAAAGGCGTCTTTGACTGTTATGAGGGAAAGAACGCACCGAAGTTCATCGGCGGGGGAGTCTTCCGGCATCACCAGAAGGCTGCCAAGGGCATCGGCCTTCGACACCGTGGGAAGTCGGAGAGTGTGTTTGTTGACAATGTGACCGTGCGCGCACTTGCGGAGTAGATCGCACGGGACGCGCGCATGAAAGGAGCGGCACCGTGACAAAGAGGATGATTTGGGCCGGTCTTGTCCTGACGGCATTGGCCGCGACCACCCTGGCGGAGTGGCCGCAGTACCTGGGGCCCCGCCGAGATGGGACTTCGCCCGAGAAGGACCTGGCCCGAACTTGGCCGAAAGAGGGCCCGAAGGTCGCGTGGACCGTCCCTCTCGGAAAGGGTTACGCCGGTCCGGCCGTGAGCGGAGGCAAGGTGTACGTTTTGGACCGGAAGGCGAACGAAAAAGATATACTCCGGTGCTTCGATCTAAAGTCGGGCAAGGAGGAATGGGACCTGGCCTACGCCGCTCCGGGGGAGACGAAAAGCCCCGGCTCGCGAAGCGTGCCCGTAATCGACGAGAAACACGTTTACACCTGCGGTCCCTTCGGCGACGTGTACTGCGTGGACAAGGCGACGCACAAGGCCGTGTGGCACAAGAACGTCTGGACGGACTTCGGAGGGACCAAGCCGCCCACATGGGCCGTCAGCCAGAGCCCTCTCCTCTACGGCGGTCTGCTGATCATGGCGTCGCAGACCCCGAAGGCGGGGGTTGTTGCCTATGACAAGGCCACAGGCAGCGTGAAGTGGGCCTCGCCGCCCCTGCCGGGGAGGGTGAGCTACGTCTCGCCGAAGATCGTGACGATTGCCGGCCAAGATTGCCTTGTCATGATCAGCGCCAAGGTGCGTGCGAGGCGACGCGGCGGAAAGGGCCGCAGACGCGGACAGGGCGCTCCCTCCCAAGCGGCAGCAAAAGGCGGCGTGTTCGGCATGGACCCGAAGACCGGTAAAACACTGTGGCGCTACAACGGATGGCAGTGTGCGATCCCGGTCCCGAATGTGACCGACATCGGCGATGGGCGCCTCTTCATCACCGGCGGCTACAAGGCCGGCTCGGCCATGATCAAGGTCGAGAAGAAAGGCGAAGGGTTTGCGGTGACAGAGGTCTACAAGACCCAGGCCTTCGGCACCCACGTCCATCCGGCCGTCCTCTACAAGGGCCACCTCTACGCCCACTGCACGACGAACACCGGCCGCACCGACGGGATGGTGTGCATGGACCTCGACGGGAATGTGAAGTGGAAGACGGGCAAGTCGCCCCTCTTCGACAAAGGCGGCCTCCTCCTGGCCGACGGCCTGCTGTTCAGTGTCGACGGCAAGAAGGGTATCCTTTACCTCATTGAGCCAAACCCGGAGGCGTTCAAACCCCTGGCCAAGGCCAAGCTGCTGGATACGAACCGGTGCTGGGCCCCCCTGGCCCTCTCCGATGGCAGGCTGCTCATACGGGACCAGAAGCAGATGAGGTGTGTCATCGTCCGGTAAAACAGGCTTCGTACAGGGACAGAGGCCGCGGCCATCGTACAGCCTGAGCAGAAGGCTATTTCAGGTTGTCTTGCAACTCCAGAATCTTCGACGCCAGCAGCCAGCGATAGGCGTCGAAGTCGCGGCCGGGCCAGAGGTCGTCGTATTTGTATTTCTCCTGGACCTCGATGGCGTCCCAGACGAACTGGAGCTCCTTCTCGCATTCCTTCGCGACCTGCGCCGCCTTGCCGCCTTTGGCCTTGCCCTCCTTGACGAGCTGTTCGAGGGTGTAGATGTAGCGGCCGTCGTCGATGCCCTCGCGATAGGCCTCCCACATGGCGACGGGGATCGGCTCGCCGTCGGGCGTGGAGCGGTTGAAGAAGTCCATGGCCGTGCTGTCGAGGTAGTTCCACGGATCGCTGATATTCGCCTGGTATATCCACGGGATCAGCGTCTTGAAGCCGGACTTCCAGAAGCCGAAGCCCCAGGTCATCCGCGCGCCGCGCACGGGGGTGTGGTCGTTCTCACCGCTGATGTGGTTGGGGTAGCACCAGAACTCGATGTTCTTTTCCTTGCTCAGCTTTTTGATTTTTTCGTAACCGAAGACGAAGGGCTGGCAGCACCAGATGTCAACGTAAGGCCACATGGGCTCGAAGGCCTCGTGGCTCGGGTCAGCCGTTACATAGGTCCGCACACCGGGGACCTTCTTGATGGCCTTCATGACATTGACCATGAACTTGATCTGGGCCTCGCCCCTCCCAGGCTCATCAATGGGGTAGTAGAGAAACTCCGGCCAGCCGCGCTTCTTGCGTTCCTTCTCGATGGCCTGGACCATCTTCGTCACTTCGTCGAAAAACGACTGCGGCACGTCGGGACGAACGAGGCGGAGGTGACTGCCTGTGCCTCTCTTATCGACCAGTTGGTGATACCACCACGTCACACTGAAGCTCACGACCAGCGGCCGGTCGGCCATACCGTACTTGCGGTCGAGAGCGATGCGGCGTTCGGCCTCATCGCCGTCCACGACCCATTGGATGGACTTCCCGTCTTTCCCTGTTTTTTCCATACTAATGCGGATGTAGGAGATATGGGTGTTCATGCCGTGTTCGACCATGTCCTGCCGCTCCAGTTCCGCCTTGCGAGCAAAGTATTCGTTGGCGTACTTTGTGTTCTTCTCATAGAGGTTGCTCAGAGGGTCGCGGTAGTACATCCCGTAGTAGTACTCCGGGTTCTTCCTCAACTTGATGGGCAGGACGCGGATCTTGATGGGGATGTCCGCCGGCTTCCCGCCCGAGGGGGAGAAGGTGAGCTTGCCTTTGTAGATTCCCGGCGCCGCGTTGTCAGGGACCTTCACGGTGATCCAATACTTCTGGTTGCGGCCCTTCTTGATGTCGGTCGAGTCGCGATGCTCCAGCACATCGGGCGCGATGTGATAGGAATAGAACAGACTGTAGTTCGGCCGCACCCGCATGTAGCGTACGCATCGGATGTCTATGTTCTTGGCCGGGATAGCTCCCTTGTCCGAGCGGAGGTCGCCGGCCGCGACCTTGCACCCCTTCAGGTCTTTGAGCGGGAGGATGGTGAACGTGGTCGGCTCGTATTCGCCGAGGGAGGCGAAGATGGCCAGCTCGGGGTTCAGCTCCCTCTGGCGCGGGACGGTGTTGGGGTAGATGATCTCCGACCAGTGGCGGGCGAAGATGGCATAGCCGCGGTCCTGATCCGTCCTGCTGAACGGTGGCAGCGGACGGTCATCGACATGCTTCGTCTCTTTCCATTTCTCGGCGACGTCCGGCGGAAGGAAGAAGATTTCCTTCTCGAGTGCGCCGAGGAACTCCTTCCGAACCTTCGCCTCGTCGGCGGTGGGGTAGATGACGAGACATGATACGAGCCAGTCGGTTTTGGGTTTGAGATCGACGGCGAGTTGATTGCCTTTCACGGACGTCCTCAAGATTCGCTTTTCGAATCGGTACGGGCCCGGGATCTTTACCGTGGCCTTCGCGGCGCCGGCGGAAATGTCGAAGTAGTGGTACTCTCGTCGCGATCCCGAGCTGAGGCCGCCGAGGAGATAAACGGTGTACTCGCCGGGTTGGACATCAACGAGAAAGGCATTGGGCTTGTCGCTGCGGATAGTGTCGCACGTGATCTCGTTGGTGTAGAGCGGAGGCGGCTGCTTACGGCCGCGACTCTCACTCATCTTCCATTCGCGTCCGTAAAACTTGTGCTGTTCCTTCAGCCCCTCGGCCGACTTCCAGCCGTAGCCGACCTCCTTCTTGTAGGTCGACTTCGCTGTGACTTTCGTGAAGCCCTTGCGAAGTTCGGAATCCTCCTTGCCCATGTCGAAGCGATAGACCTTTGCGTGGGTTGTCTGAGCAATGAGGCAAAGGGCGCAGGCCCAAATGAAAAAGAACCTTTTCATGTCTTCCTCCTATTAGAACGGTCCGGTGAGGACACGGAACTCAACTTGCTTGCGATCGATGAGCTTGCCTTCGGCATCGCGGAGACTCAGGCGCGCCCAGTAGGTTCCCGGGACCACACGTTGGGCCGGCATGGCAACGGACACCTCGCCACGCTTCGCCGCCTTGGCGGTTCCCTTCGCGACCGGAGCGGTAATGCCGCGGCCGATCTCCAGCTCCACCGTGACCTTGTCCATTCCCTTATATCCGGAAAGGGAATAGGTGGCGCTGATCTGACGATCACTGGCGTAGATCAATTTCTTGTTCACGTCAAGGGTGACGATGGTCGGGTCGATGAATCGGGTCAGGACCATGTCGTCGATATAGAAATCAACCTGGTCGTCATGTTTGTAGTCCGATTCGTTGATATGAAACTGCAAACTCTGCACGTCCTTCGGCTGCTTGAGTTTCGAGATCGGGATGACGATCTTCACCCACTCGTTTTTCTTGAGTTCTTTCAACCGGAAGGGGGTCGAGTTCCTGTGTCCCGAGTGGCAGAAGGCCACGGTGAAGGGTGTGCTCGGCAGGGCATCGCGGCTGGTCTCGGTGTAGATCCAGCACTCGAAAAAGTCGTAGTCCGACCAGTCCGTCATCTTTGTGTCCTGGAGCCGCTTGCCGGTCCTCGGCCACCCGATGGGGTAATTCTTCTGGCCGCCTTTGTGGTTGATGTGTGTGGAGAAGAGGAGGGATGACTTGCCCTCCTTGACGTGCTTGCTGCTCGTGGTAAGCTTCGAGTCCTCCTCCTTGGCATAGTACCAGTCGGACACGTCCTCCATGTCATCGATGACCAAGCGTTCCTTGTTCGCCTCGGTCATGCCCCTGCCGTACGGTTTTTCGGCGGGCAGCGTCTCGCAGCCGACCGACAGCAAAACGGCTACAAGGACGATCCCTCTGAACAGGTCTCTTTCCATCACGTGCACTCCGTTCTATCTTCTCCGGTCGCAACCATTCATTTCATTAGACGACAAAGCCTACTCCGCCGCGAGTCGTTTTTCCACTTCTTTCGCCGTCTCCGTTGCGGCCAGACCGCCGAGCGAGCTCTCGCGTAGCGCGTCGGACATCAGCCGCCCGGTCTCGTGCATCGCCGACACGACCTCGTCGAAGGGGACCTCGCTCCGCACACCGGCAATGGCCATATCGACCGCCACCACGGCATGGACGGCATAGAAGCCGTTCCGCTTGACACACGGCACCTCGACCAGCCCCGCCACGGGGTCGCACGTGAGCCCCAGGGAATTCTTCAGCGCCAGCGCAGCGGCGTGGAGGATCGTTTCGGGGTCACCGCCGCGCAGGTCGGCGGCGGCGGCCGCAGCCATGGCCGCCCCCGCGCCGCACTCCGCCTGACATCCGCCCTCCGCACCTGCAAGGGTGGCATGCCTGGCAATGAGTATACCGATGCCGGCGGCGGTGAAGAGCGACCGGACCATTCCCTTCTCGTCGGCCCCAACAGCCTTTCCAACATTAAGGACCACCGCAGGCAGGATGCCCGCCGCCCCGGCCGTGGGCGCGGCGACAATCTTCCCGAACGAGGCGTTCCGCTCCGCCACGGCGACGGCGTCGGTCATCACCTGCCGGGCGAGGTCCCCCAGGATCGGCGCGCGCTCACCGGTTGCATCGAGCAGGCGGGCGGCGTTGCCCCCGCTCAGGCCACTGTGGGTCTTGGATCGGATGGCGCGGCCTTTCGTGATGCTTTCTTCCATCGTCCGAAGGCGGGATCGCATACAGCCGATGACCGCTTCTCGCGGTTCCTGTGTTTCCTGGCACTCGAAGTCGATAATGATGTCTGCTATCGACCCTTTGCGTTCCGCAGCCAGGGCCAGGAGATCTTGCGCCGAATCGAATCTCCGCATTCTCGGTTCCATTCCTGTCAGTGTTCAAGGGGCTCTACAAGCATGGTCTTGTAGATGCCCTTGATCCGGTTGATCTCACGGATCGTGTCGTCGGTGACATCGCCATCCACGGAGATGACCATGAGCGCATCCTCGCCGCGACTCTCACGCAGCGAGCTCATGGACGCAATGTTGGCCCTGTGGTTGGCAAGAACAGACGTGACCTGCGCGACCATGCCGTGCGCGTCTTTGTGAGGGAGGATCAGCGTGGCGGCATCCCCCTTGAGGTTGACGGGATAGCCGTCGATCTCCGTAATCAGGACCTGTCCTCCACCCACGGAGCAGCCGGTGACGGTCATCGAATGGCCACCGCTTTGCATGAGGACCCGCGCTGCGTTGGGATGGACGTCTTCGCCCAGGTTGTCCGTGCGCACGACGAATTGCATTCCCGCCTTCTCGGCCTCCTGGAAGGCGATGGCGATGCGCTCGTCATCGACACCGAAGTCCAGGAGCCCGCCGACGATGCCGCGGTCCGTGCCGTGCCCCTTGTGTGTCCGGGCAAACGAGCCGTGAAGGATGATGGTCGCGCTGTCCGGTTGCCCGCCGAAGATGGCCCGGGCCATCTTTCCCAGACGTATCGCTCCCGCCGTATGAGAGCTGGACGGTCCCACCATGACGGGGCCGATGATGTCAAAGACGCCGGGCATTTTTTTACTGATCATCACTTCGGTATGCTTCCTGTCCTGCAAGGGCCTTCTGGCACTTTGCCTTTTGCCGGGGTTGTAGCACAACTCTGTTGCAAGGTCAAACGTGAAGTGCCTGACGTTGTACCCCTTCCTCCCTAAAAACCAAAGTCAAGAGAAAGAGACTCCTTTTCCCTTCCAAGGTCTAACTTTGGAGGGCATGTCTGACGCGTTGTGGGGTCATGGCTTTTTTGATTGCATCGGAATGGAGAGGCCATTATACTCCGGTAGAGTAAATTGTACCCTATACAATCCGGCGACCCAAGGGGCCACAGGCCGAATGGACCGATCATGCAGAGGCTGAGAAAGCAGGTCATACAGATCGTCATCCTCATTGTCGGCGTCGGCACGATTTTTCTGTTAGACCGTTCGCTGTCGGAGCGCTGGCAGGCGTCGCGCGAGTTTGAGGAGGCGCGAATGGTCGCTCAGTTGGAGGGCAGCATCCGCCTGGCCATGGAAGGGAAGATCGCCGCGATGCTTGCCCTTGCCGGCTGGTACGAGCACAGCGAGCAGACCAGCAAGGAGAAGCTGCGGCAGTTCGTCGCTATCGCAACGCAAGGTGAACCAAGCTTCAAGTTCGTCATGTACGCCGACGACAATCTGATCATCCGGGGGTGCTCCCCCCCGCAGCCGGATCTCAACATCCTCGAATACGACCTGAAAGATGAGGACTATACCCACTCCCTCGCACAAGAGGCCGAGCGCCGGAAAACAGTGCTCCTCAGCCGCCCGTGGACCCTTCCCAACGGCGGGATGTGCTTCTTTGTCATGGTGCCGATCATGATGGAGGAGCGCATGCAAGGATTGGTAATCGGAGTGTTCGATCAGGCCCGGGCGGTTGCGGAGATTGTTCCTCCTGAGGTGACGGAGGCCTACAATGTATCGATCCGGGACACCGAGGGAAATCAGATTGCCGGGAAGGACACCCCCGAGTTGCGGATCAAGAAGCACTATCGGGTGAGGTTCCGCAACTCCGAGTCAAACTGGTTCTTTGCCATACAGCCTAAGCAAGCCCCCTCCAACGAGTTTCTCTACTATCGCCTGCCGATCTGGGGATTGGGATTCTTGCTCCTGGCGTTCCTTTCGGCCTATATCTATGCCATGTACCACCAACGTGAAGAACTCGAACGGCTGGTGGCCGAGCGAACCGAAGAACTTCAGACCGCATACGAAACGCTGGAGAAGGTCGCCATCACCGACCCGCTCACGGAACTGTTCAACCGCCGATTCTTCTATCAGCGGTTCTCCGAAGAACTGTCGCGTGCGAAACGGAACAAAACGCCCCTGTCGTGCCTCCTCCTCGACCTGGACAACTTCAAGCAGGTCAACGACCGCCACGGTCACCTCCTCGGCGATCAGGTCTTGGTGGAGACCGCCAACATCCTGCGCCGAAACACACGCAAGGAGGATGTCCCCGCGCGATACGGCGGCGAGGAATTTATCCTCCTGCTGACGGCCACGAATAAGGACCGCGCCATGGCCGTCGGTGAGCGCATCCGCAAAGACATCGACGACCGCTGGTTCGACCGCTTCGCCAACGACCCCACACCTCTCCGACTGACCGCCAGCATTGGCGTGACCGAGTTCGTCCCCGACGATCACAACAGCATCGCCACCGACGACATCATCCAGCAGGCCGACACCGCCCTTTACAAGGCGAAACGAACGGGCAAGAACCGGGTGGCCGCCTATTCGCCGGAGGACGCCGGCGAGCCGGGACGGGGGACGCAGGATTGAGCCGACACGGAGGCGCAGAGGCAGGGCATGGGCTTGATTTCGGTCCGCGGGTGCTTTATCCTTGGTGACAGCGACAAGTGTGTAGGCTGTGGCTAAGGGGCGGCAATTTCCAAGTGCGAGGAGCGATGAGATACTTCTGCGGAATTGACATCGGCGCCTCCGCGGCCAAGTTGGTCCTGATCGATGAGACCCGGAAGATCGCGGCGAAGTCGCTCCGCAACTCCGGTGTGGACTACGCCCACACCGCCGAGCGGTGCCTGGACGAGGCATTGTCCGGCAAGGCCATCGCCCGGCGTAACGTCATCCGTTCGTTTGCAACCGGTTACGGCCGAGAGAACGTGCCCTGGGCAAACGGCGCACGAACGGAAATTGCGTGCCACGGCGCGGGAGCGCACTTTCACTTTCCCCGCCGGATGACCGTTATCGACATCGGCGCACAAGACAGCAAGATGATCCACCTTGATGATTCGGGCGCACGAATCAGTTTCAAGATGAATCGCAAATGCGCCGCCGGCACCGGGGCCTTTCTGGAGGAGATCGCCCACCGGCTGGACTTGGATGTCTCGGAGCTGAACGACCTGGCGGAGCAGTCCACCCGGGAGGTGACCCTCGGCAGCTTCTGCACCGTGTTCACGGCCACCGAGATCCTGTCCAAGATCCGAGCCGGCGAGAAGGTCGAGGACATCGCCAAGGGCGCTTTTCGCTCCGTGGTCAAGAGAGTCCTGGAGATGGACACGATCGACGGCGCCATCGTGGCGACGGGCGGCGTGATCGCCCACAACCCGATCTTGGTGAAATTGATGGAGGAGTCGTTCGGCGCGGGGGTGTTGGTGCCGCCCGATCCCCAATACACCGGCGCCTTCGGCGCGGCGCTTTTCGCGTGGGAACAGACAAAGAGAGGAGGGTAGTGATGCTCATCAAAGATCCCCCCGTTGAGATTATCGACAACCTATGGATGTTGGGGTCGAATCTGTATCCCCTGTTCCTCTTCAAAGGAACGTCAGACGCGATCCTGTTCGAGGGAGGAACGGGCGCCATGGGGCCCTTGGTCCTTGTGCAAATGGAGGCACTGGCCATCGACAAGGGTCTGGTCAAGCAACTCGTCATCACCCATGCCCACCCCGATCACGTCATGGCCATTCCCCTTCTCCGCCAGGCTCTGCCCGAGGCGCAGGTCCTTGGCTGTGAGGCGGCCGCGGCGACCCTCGCAGCGGCGAAGGCGCTCGCGTTCTTCTGCAAGATCGACGGGGCCCTGACGAACGCGCTGCTCGAAGCGGAGGTTATCACCGATGCTCATCGGCCGGAGCCCCTGACCGAGCAACAGATCGCCGTGGATCGCATCATCTGTGAGGACGAGACGATCCTTGTGGGCGGCGATGCGGCCTTCAAAGTGCTTGCGACCCCGGGCCACAGCGAGTGCAGCCTCAGCTTTTATGAACAGAGCCGCAAGCTCCTCCTCATCTCCGACGCCACGGGCTACTACATGCCCGAGCACAACTACACTACTTCATCGACTACGACCAATACCTCAGCTCCATCAGGCGCCTTGCCAACATGGACGCCGAGGTCCTCTGCCTAAGCCACAACGCCGTTTTCACCGGCAAGGACGATATCAATGCCTATTTCGACCGCGCCGTGGCGGCCACGGAGGGCTATCACAAGCGCATCATTGAACAGGCCAGGAGCGGGAAGTCCGCCGAGCAGATCGCCGAAATGCTTGGCGCGGAGGTGTATTCGAAGACCCAGATCCTGCCCCTCGACTTTTTTCAGAAGAACTGTGCGGTGATGGTGCAGAAGTCCCTGGCGCACGAAGGGCTGAGCGCGAGCGAATAGATCGAGCGATCCCAAGAGGAGAAGCACTATGCCGGGCTCACGCATCATGGGAACGGGACACTACGTCCCCGAGAAGGTCGTCACCAACTTCGATGTCATGAAGATGATGGAGACGTCCAACGAGTTCATCGTCG
>JAADGH010000124.1 GCA_013152475.1 Planctomycetota bacterium | reverse complement strand
TCGGCAGGATGGAGCGCGCCTACGGAGAGGATATCTGGCCGAAGTATCGCCGGCTCCTCGAACACCTGAACGAACTCCGCCGGACCGCGCGACCACAGTAATCATACCGCGGCCTTGGGCTTCTGGATGGCGACGGCAATGTTTGTCTGTACCGACGGATGTCCCTGCGCTCTTTCCTGGCGACTCACGCCTAAGTGGGTCTTGTGCGCGCCCATTCGAACGGGCCCTGACTGGGTGCGTGCGTCAAATCCCACCATTCACAAGAATCGGGCGTCATATCTAAGATTGTAACATTTGGTATATAAGCATGTTACATATATCTGGTATATTTTCGCGCTGAGTTCCTTGACGGTGGCGCTTTGGGGTGGTATGATTTTCACGAGTTTGATGGGCTGACGGATTCTTGCGCAGAAAGGTTCCGCATGAGTGAGTTGATCGATAATATTTCCTCTTCTGCCGAGGCCATGACAAAAAAGCTGGTGACGCTCCGACGCGACCTCCATATGCACCCCGAACTGCGATTCGGCGAGAAGCGAACGGCAGACATCGTGGCCAAGCGTATGGAGAAGCTGGGCCTCAATGTGCGCACCGGTGTGGGGGAAACGGGCGTCGTTGCCGTCCTCAGGGGCGCGAAGCGCGGGAAGTGTGTGGCGCTTCGGGCCGACATGGACGCCATCGGCATCCAGGATCATAAAGAGGTGAACTACAAGTCCACGGTCCCCAAGGTCACCCACGCCTGCGGACACGACGCGCATGTGACGGTGGCCTGCGGCGTGGCCGAGGTGCTGGCGAAGATGCAGAAATCAATCCCCGGCATGGTGGTATTCCTTTTCCAGCCGGGCGAGGAGATCGGGCTGGAGGGTCGGAGCGGCGCGGCGGCCATGATCGAGGCCGGGGCGCTGAAGCGGCCCAGCCCCGAGGCCGTCTTCGGCTTCCACTGCTGGCCGGGATTCAAGGCGGGGACGGTCGGGGTGGCGGAAGGCCCCGCCATGGCGGGGGCCGATTCAATCACGTTCCATGTCTATGGCGAGGGCGCACACGCCGGCACGCCCCACCTGGGCCGCGATGCGATCCTGGCCATGTCGCAGTGCATCGTCTCGCTCTACCACATTATCCCCCGCAACCTGCCGCCCAGCGAAAACACGACGCTCCATTTCGGGATCGTCCGGGGCGGTATATCGCGGGCCATCCTGGCCGACCGCGTGACGGCCATCGGCACCCTTCGCACGCTCAACCGCCAGACCCGGTCCCTCATGAAGCAGCGGATCGGCGAGACAATCAGCAACATCTGCAGCGCCTATGACCTCGGCAGCGAGATCAAGTGGACGCTCGGCATCCCCCCGGTCATCAACAACAAGGACCTCACCCGGCTCGTCCGCCAGGCGTCGCACGACGTCCTCGGCAAACGCCGCACCATCGAGGTGGCCCATTGTCCCATGACGGCCGAGGATTTCACGTTGTTCATCCAAGACCGGCCGGGCTTCCATCTGAAGCTTGGCGTGGCAGACGCCAAGACGGGCAGGTGCCACCCGCTCCATCACAACCGGTTCGACATTGATGAGAAGGCCCTGCCTACAGGGGTCAAGGTCCTTTCCCTCGCCCTCCTGCGCTATCTTGGCGCAGAGTAGGAGCCGCAGGCCCGGCTGGCTGGAGTTGTTCCAGAAGAAGGCGAAGGCCGGTCTACCAGACGGCCTCCACCACCAGCGACGCCACGGCCAGGACATCCCAAGGCGAAAGTTGTTGTTGTAGCCTCCTGCCGATTTCATCGTCCCAATAGCCAGTGGTCGTTTCTTGTTGAATGAGTCGTCCTGTGCGCGATTGTCATTTTAATTAACCTAACAGTTTTAATGTCAATTAGTTATGCATACCAGATATAAGTGAAAGTGATGGGGGAGTCCCCATCAATTCTGCTTGAACGTGTGGGATTCCGTGGTAGAATGGAAAAGGAAAAGCGCCAATCCTTCCGTGCAGGAGAGCATCTCAAAATGGCTGTGCAGGCCGAAGAGGCATTCATACGCATCGCGCTCCGCGAGAAGCGCCTTACACAGGAGCAGGTGGAGGAGTGCCGGCGCATCCATGATGAACTGTCTGAGGCCGGTATCAAGTGGTCGCTGCCCCAGGTGGTCCAGGAGCGCGGCCTCCTGAGCCGCAAGGAGATCCGCCGCATTCTCAAGGCGGGGCAGGACGAGTCCATCGACGTCAAGATCAACGGCTATGAAATTATCCGCCGTGTGGGTCGGGGCGGTATGGGCGCCGTCTTCATGGCCAAGCAGGTTAACATGAACCGCACCGTGGCGCTCAAGGTCCTCTCGCAGGCCGCCATGTCCAACACAAAGTTCGTTGAGCGCTTCCAGCGCGAGGCCCAGATTGTCGCGTCGCTCCGCGACAAGAACATCGTCGCGGCCTTCGATTACGGCGAGTCGAACGGCTGGCACTATATGGCGATGGAGTTCGTCGAGGGGCTGACGGTCAAGAAACTGGTCAATCGCACCGGTCCGCTGCCCGAGGAGCAAGCGGTCCGCATCGCGCTCGATGTGGCCTCGGCCCTGAAGCACGCCCATGCACAGAACATCATCCACCGCGATGTGAAGCCGGGCAACATCATGCTCGACCCCGACGGTGTGGCCAAGCTCTGCGACCTGGGCATGGCCAAACTCAGCGAGGGGGAGGACGGATCGATCACGCGGATCGGCACGACTATCGGCACGCCATACTACATGTCGCCCGAGCAAGCGCGCGGCGAGACGGAGCTTGACGGGCGCACGGATATCTACTCGCTCGGGACGACGCTGTTCTACATGCTCACGGGCGATGTGCCGTTCAAGGACCCCTCAAGCGCCGTCGTCATGGCGAAGCACATTACCGCCGATCCGCCGTGGTTGGCCGATGTGAATTCCTCCCTGTCCGACGACATCTCCCGCGTCGTCGCCAAGATGTTGGCGAAGAACAAGCAGGACCGGTATGCCAACGCCGATGAGCTCATGCACGACCTTGAGGCCGTCCTCGAAGGCGGGCCGCTCATCGCTCCTCCGAGATGGGTCTCGAAGCTCGAGGGGCCGGTTCCCTCTGGACCAGTACCGCCACCGAAGGCCGCCCCGGGGGCCGTACCCGTCACGACGGCCCAGCCGCCCGCGACCACCGGTGTGCCGAACCATGTGGTCGTCATCCTCGCAGTCGGGCTGATGATCGCCATCGTGACGATCCTCCTGCTCATCCAGCAGAAGAGCGACCTCCGTCTGCAGAACGAAATGCTCTTCACCAATTCTTTCGCGGTAGCGAAAGAACAGGCGGAGCTGAATCCTGCCGATTACGAGCGGAACATCCAGCGGTTCGAGTTTCTTCTCCGCCATGCCAAGGGCACCGGCTGGGAGCAGCAGGTGAAGGACCATCTGGATCGGGCGCGTCGGCGCAAGGAGCAGGACGAGGCGGCGGCGAAGTCAAAGAAGAAGCCATAGTTTTTTGGGGTGGTCGAGAGGGATTAGGGCGTGTTGCTTGTAAGGGGGGCCCATAGGGTTGCCCATGTGTCTTCTTCGGCGTCGCCTCTTGACGAAGGTGTTTACAACGGCTATCGTCCTACCCCGCGACTTCCTGTCCCCGGAATGAGAGGAGTATTGGCCAATGAACGCACGCGAACGATTCCATGCCGTGACGCATTACGAAAAGGCGGACCGTCTGTTCCGCTGGGAGATGGGGCCCTATGAGGAGACCGTGAAACGCTGGCGGTCCGAGGGCATGCCCGAGGACAAGAACCTGGGCCAGATCGTGGGATACGATCCCATGGGCGTCATCCCGGTTGTCCTGAAGCCGTTGCCCGGCTTCGAGAAGAAGGTGCTCGAAGAGACCGACGAGTATCAGATCTACCAGTGCGACCGCGACGGCGCGATCAAGAAGATCCGCAAGGACACACCCCCGCCGGCCATGCCGCAATACATCCGCTTCCCGATTCAGAATCGCGAAGATTGGGAGGCGTTCAAGAAGGAGCGTCTCGATCCCTGCAACCCGAAGCGCTTCCCCAAGCCCATCGAACAACTGAAGAAAGAGTACGGCAGCCTGGAGCGGCCGGTTGGCATCATGGCCGGGAGCATGTTCGGCTGGCTGCGGGATTGGATCGGCGTGGAGAACTTCGCCGTCCTGTTCTATGACGATCCGAAGCTGGTGCACGAGATGATGGAGTACCTCAGCGACTACTTCGTCGAGATACTCAAGAAGGTCGTCTTCGAGATTCACTTCGACTACGCCCAGATGTGGGAGGACATGGCCTACAAGACCGGCTCGCTCATTTCGCCGAAGCTCGTGCGGGAGTTCATGGTCCCAGGCTACAAGAAGATCGTGGACGTGCTTCACAAGGCGGGCATCGAGATCATCCTTCTCGACAGCGACGGCAATGTCGAGGAGCTGATCCCCATCTGGCTCGAGTGCGGCATCAACTTCATCTACCCCTTCGAGGTGGCTGCGGGGATGGATGTGGTCGAACTTCGGAAGAAGTTCGGCAGGGACCTTCTCATGGGCGGGGGCATGGACAAGCGAGTCATGGCCGGCGACAAGCCGTCGATCAAGGCGATGGTCGAGGAGAAGCGCGGTCTCATCCTCGAGGGTGGCTACATCCCCGGCTGCGACCATGCCATCCCGCCGGACATTCCGTGGGAGAATTTCCTTTACTATCGCGAATGCCTGCACCGCATTGCGTAACCGCCCGCAGCGATAAAAAATTACGGCGAGACCGGCCGCGTGCGGGCGACGGTGCAGTACGTGATCGGTACCAAAGGGAGGGTCGGTTAGAGGCCGTCCTGGATTCGCTTGCCGAGCGCGACGAGCTCGGCAAAGACCTTCTTCGAGTCGCCCGGCTCCATCGGTCCTGTGCCACAGCTCGGAGTGAGGAGGCCTTGGGCGATGAGCGTTTCACGTGGGACCCCTTTGCTCTCCAGGAAGCCGAACCCTTCGAGGAGCCTCTGCTCGAGCGAGTCCGTGGTCTCGCTGCGGATGGCCTCGGTCGGCTTTGTCGGCACGACACCCCATGCGAGGATGCCGCCGCGGCCCAAGTACGCCTTGATGTCGTCGGGATAGAGCGAGACGGACTGGGCGTACTCGAAGGCGTCGAAGCTGATGAAGTCGAGTTTCGTCCTGGACAGCACCGACCAGTCCGTGTTGCCGCAGCAGTGGCAGCCGACGAGGGCGCCGGTCGGCTTCACCGCATCGACGACCTCGTCGAGGAGTCGGATGACATCTTCACCTTTCAGGCTGAGGTAGGCCGACGTGCCGAAGGCGGCCAGGACCGGCTCGTCGATGAAGATAACCACCTTCTCGGCCAGCGGCTGGAGCTGCTGTACTTGCCAGACGGCCTTTTGGGCCAGGCACTTTGTGGCCGCGTCCTGGAGTTCGAAATCGTAGTAGATCGCCTTCCGTTCCTGGTCGGTTACGCCAAAGGTAAAGGTGAGGGGGCCGGTGATGTGGCCTTTTATGCAGTCGAACTTCTGCCCCGACGCCGTCGCCATGTCAAGGAAGGCATAGAGGCCCCGGGCGTAGTGGGGCGACATCTTGAACTGGCTCGGGTCCCCGGCCATGAGCTTCTCGTAACAGGCCATGATCTCGTCGGACTTGCTCTCGCCGATCTCGAACCAGATTCGTTTTTCGCTTTCGTCAATTCGCACGCACGGCATGCCCTCGGAGTACTGCGGAATCATCAGCTCGCGGAAGTCGCGCTTCGGGAGCTGCGGCCAGAAGGGGATGTCGATGCCTCCGTCGAGGACCATGCGGCATGCCTCTTCCGCGTCGGTGAGGGGAAGGCTGCCGATGGCGGCGGTTCGCATGTTGGCGCTGAAGGAGTGCGGCATTGCTGTGTCTTTCGAGTTTCCGTCGGGTTAGAGCAAGTTTTGGAGCTGCTTAACGCACTTTGCCAGGACGGTTGACGGGTCGCCGACGTCGGGGCCGACCAGCTCCAGGGAGATGGCCCCGTCGTAGTTTGCGTCCTTGAACGTCTTCATGATGCCCTTGTAGTCCGCGCGCACGAGTTTGCCCGCCTTGCTCAAGAACCCGACCTTCAGGTGGGCGTGCACGGCGTAGGGCATTATCTGCCGGTTGCTCTCGCAGATCAGGGCGTTTGCCTCGTTGATCTCCTTGCGCGACAGCTCTCCCGGTTTTTTCGGGTGGAGCCCTGTCCATATCTCACTGGAGAAATTTGTCGGGTCGGGGTTCATGCGCAGGGCCGGCGAGTCAATCTCTTCCATCAATGCCACCAGCTCGTCCGCCGTGCGCATGACGGAGCTGTGGTTTTCGACGGCCAGGCAAACATCGAGGTCCTCCGCGAGCGGCACGCACTCCCGGAAGCACTCAATCACCCATCGCCGCTGGTCCTCATAGCTCACGCCCTCCTTGTCGTAGCCGGTGAAGACGCGGACGTTTTTCACGTGCATGTCCGACGCGATCTGTGCCCAGCTCCGGACGATGGACACCTGACCCGCGCGCTGGGTAGCGTCCTTCTGGGCGAAATCGTTGGAGGGGGAGACAGCCGAGACCTCCATCGCCTCGCTCTGGGCGACGGCCATGATCTCGTCGAGGTAGGCGTGCGACGTCTCCTTGAAGTGAGAGTGGAGCAGCTCCACCGCCCTGAAGCCGAGCCGACGGGCTTCTTTGATGAAGGCGAACAGGTCCATCGCGCCGGCGCTGATCGGCTCGCGAAAGCTCCAGGAACTGCAACCGAGTTTCATGTCACACACCTTGGCACAACGACCCTCTTGGTCTCGCTCTCCGCGGCAAACCGTATCGTCACAGACGCTCCACGTCCGGTCGGCACATGGAAATTCCGTTTGGAACGCGGCGGGAAGATTATCTTGCGACTTACTCTATAAAGTATATCATATCCGTTCAGAAATCGCAAGTCATAATTTCAGTCGTCGAGGGCCTGGATTCCCGCTTTCGCGGGAATGACAGTGCCTTTTTCGGATTCAAATGTCGACCACTATATTATTTGGCTAAATGCTTACGGGCGGACAAAACCCCCTGTTCTGGGCCTACCCTCCAATTTCCTGCAGCACCGACTTCAGGTAGCGGATGTCCTCCTGAGCATACCACTCCCGGTCGCCGCGCCGCGGGGCCTCGATGCAGATCGGCCCGTCGAATCCGGACTTTTTCAGGCAGAGCATGAACTCCCGGTGGTTGATTACGCCATCCCCCAGGCCGCAGGGGATTGGCGCCTCGTGGTCGCCCACGTTCACCCGTAATACGTTCTTCAGGTGCAGCATATACGTCCGGCCCTTCAGTATCTCGACCGTTTCATCGATGGCCGGCGGCTTGGGGAAGTAGGCCATGTTGCCGTAGTCGAGGTTCGCCCCCACGGCGGGGGAGTCGATCATGTCTAAGAGCTTCGCCGTTGGCTCCGGCAGGTCGTGCAGGCAACCCATGTGCGTCTCGAAGGCCAGCTTGAATCCGAGACTGTCCACCAGCGCGCCGATCTCCTTGTATCCCTCGGCCGCCCAGGTGTAGTGGCACTCGTCGGCGGCGCCCGATCCAGAGAGGTCATATCGCCATGCCGGCGCGGACGTGTCCTTCCGGCCCAGTGCGCCGACGCTCGTGTTGCACACGGTCAGTGTGAACCGCTCGGCGGCGAGCTTGTAGAACTCGAGTCCTTCCTCCACCTCCGCCTTGCGGGCGTCAGCGTCGTCAGTCATCATGTTGAACCCCGGTCCGCCGAAGAGGACCTGCTTCATCCCGGCCTCCTCGGCCGCCTTGGCGACGGCGTCGAGGTATTGCTCCGCCGTCTGTTCGACATCCCGGAGCTTCCGCCGAAACTCGATCCCGTCGTATCCCCACCCCACGGCCTTCTTGCACATCTCCGGAATCGTCTGCCCCTGCTCACAATAATTCACATGCATGATAATCGGTAGCGACATCAGTCAACTTCTCCTTCTGTCTGGACCTATGGAGCGTACGGGAACATTCCGTGCTAAGCCATTCTCCAATGGCCTATCATATTCACCAGCCAGTGTCAATGTCTTCGAGAGGAGGAGTTTCTCTATGGCTCATGGGGAAACTCCTCAAATGCAAAACGGTTGACACAGTAACGGCAATGAGTGTAGAGTCAGGGGAGGATGTGACTGCCGCGCATTGTGCGCCACGCTCAAGCGTGCGTGTGCCGGGCGTCTGGTGCATCGGAAGGCGCGCTCAAACGGGTTTGCGCGTGGCGCCCGATCGTCGCATGACTCGCTCGCAATGGCAGTTGCGCATATTTCGTGAGACGGATCCACATGACCAACCGAAAACCACTCAACTCGCTCCTGGTCAAACCCACCGGGCCGGACTGCAACCTGGCGTGTGTCTACTGCTTCTATCGCGGTAAGGCCGACCTCTTCGAGGAACGGGCTGCCCACCGCATGAGCGATAAGGTCCTCGAAGAGATGGTCGAGCAGGTCATGACCGACGGTGAGGAATCCGTCTCCTTCGGCTGGCAGGGCGGCGAGCCGACGCTCATGGGCCTGGACTTCTTCAAGAAGGTCGTCGACCTGCAGAAGATGTACGGCCGCGATGGCCAGACCGTCGGCAACGGTCTCCAGACCAACGGCTGGGTTATCGACGAGGAGTGGGCGGATTTTCTGAACCAGTACAACTTCCTCGTCGGCCTATCGCTCGACGGCCCCGATCACATCCATGACAAATACCGCGTCACGCGCATCGGTCGGAAGACGTGGGCGCATACCGTCGATGTGGCCCGGCTTATGCTCGACCACGGTGTGGCCGTCAACGCGCTCATCGTGGTCAATGACTACTCGTGGCAGTTCGGCCGGGAAATCTACGACTTCCACAAAACCCTCGGCATCGACTTCCTCCAGTTCATTCCCTGTGTCGAGGCAGCGGTCGGCGGTTCCGACCATGCCGCGCCGTTCTCTGCATCGGGTGAGCAGTTCGGCAGGCTGCTCTGCGACGTCTTCGACAGGTGGCGCGAGGACTTTGTGGACGGCTGGCCTACGACGTCGATCCGCTTCTTCGACTCGCTCTTCCACCTCTACGTCGGCCTGCCGCCGACGGAGTGCACGCTCATGCCCGAGTGCGGGACGTATGTCGTGGTCGAGCACAACGGCGACGTCTTCTCCTGCGACTTTTTCGTCGAGCCGACCTGGCGACTGGGCAACGTGTTAGAGGACAAGCTGATCGACCTCCTGAACGGTCCGCGGCAGGGGGAGTTCGGCCGGATCAAGGCGGACCTGCCCGCACCGTGCCAGGACTGCAAGTGGGTCAAGCTCTGCCTCGGCGGCTGCACGAAGGACCGCACCCGCGTCAAGGCGGACGAGGGCCTGTCGCATTTCTGCGAAGCCTACAAGATTTTCTTCGAGCACTCCGACGCCTTCATGCGCGACCTGGCCGGGAAGTGGATCGAGCGCGAGCGCCTTGCCCAGGGGGAGGAGCGCCGCCGGCAGGAGGAGGCGCGGCGCCAGGCCATGTCCAACATCATCACCCCATCCCACGGCATGACCGGCTCCAAGATTTCCCGCAACGATCCTTGCCCCTGTGGCAGCGGGAAGAAATTCAAGAAGTGCTGCGGGCGATAGGGTATCTCACGCAAAGACGCCAAGGACACCACGAAGAAAGAGAGAAGACGCAGAAACGCAGAGTGTGGTTTAGCCCCACCGATTGTCATCTCTGAAAACGCGCCGTATATCAAGTGGTTGTATGCAGGAGTTTCCCCATAATCTGCGCGATGACACAGCGGAGGCCATGGAGAAACTCCTGCGGGATTTTAGGTTGAACGAAGGGCACGAGTTGTTTATGATGATTGCCTTTGATTTCGGTTGTGCCCGAGCCATAGCGAAGGAGTACTTTTCATGCCCAAGTCCGTGACGATTGCCCCGAAGGATGTGCGTAAGCCCGGCGTCATCAAGTTCCGGCCGATTCCCGTCAACCAATACAAGAAGACGGTTAAGGAGGAGCTGACGCGCTACTCCAAGGACGACCTTGTCCGCATCTACCGCGACATGGCCGTCATCCGCGCCTTCGAGAGCATGCTCAACGAGGTCAAGGTCCTGCAGAACTACCAGGGAGTCCCGTACAATCACCGTGGGCCGGCTCACTTGTCCATCGGTCAGGAGGCCGAGGCCGTTGGCCAGGCATACCTCCTCGGCATCGAGGACCACATTTTCGGCAGCCACCGCAGCCACGGTGAAATCCTCGCCAAGGGGCTCTCGGCCATCGAAAAACTCGGCGACGACGATCTCAAGAAGATCATGGCCGATTACATGGGCGGCGCCACATTGCGCGTCGTCGAGGGCGACGCCGATGGGGGAGTGAAGGATCTCGGCATCGACTTCCTCGTCTATGGCGCGCTTGCCGAAATCTTCGGCCGCGAGGCGGGCTTCAACAAGGGCATGGGCGGGTCGATGCACGCCTTCTTCACGCCCTTCGGCATCTACCCGAACAATGCCATCGTCGGCGGCTCGGGCGACATCTCCGTCGGCGCGGCGCTCTACAAGAAGGTGAACCACAAGCCGGGCATCGTCATCTGCAACATCGGCGACGCGTCCATGGGATGCGGCCCCGTGTGGGAGGCGCTGTGTTTCGCCACGATGGACCAGTTCAAGGAGCTGTGGGACAAGGAGCATCGCGGCGGCCTGCCGATCATCATGAACTTCGTCAACAACTTCTACGGCATGGGCGGGCAGCCCATGGGCGAGACGATGGGGTTCAAGATTCTCGCCCGGCTCGGCGCCGGCATCAATCCCGAGCAGATGCACGCCGAACGCGTGGTCGGCTTCAACCCGCTGGCCGTTATCGACG